>DAHXPC010000009.1 GCA_027364575.1 bacterium | reverse complement strand
GGCCCGCCGTAAAGCCGCGCGCCTTTCTTCCCAAGCATGCCATGCTCTAGCGTAATCATTATCGTTATCATACGCCGCGGCTTCTGGAGCACCGGCTATTGCCTCTTCTTCCTGCCGTTCCTTGCGACCAGCAGCAACCGGAGGCTGGTAAAATGCAGCAGGCCCAACCTCCTCAATCCGTGGGCCTTCTTCCCCATCAGCAGCGTCTTCTGGTTTCCGTAAATCCAAGTTATTAGCATTCATGTGCACATTATTTTTCACCCATTCGAAAACGGTAACTGCACTTACTCTTTCCTCACCAATGCCTTCACCAATTTTGGGAAGACTTGTGCACCTGGGGTTTTTTCCCATTCTATAACCGCATGAGCATATGCTTCTGCGTTATGGTTTTTATTGGCTGATAACCTTTCTGCATGCTTCGCTTTTGCATCTCCCGTTTCCTTAGCTTTTTTCAAAGCGAGAGCATCTTTGCGCGCTTGTGTTCTTTGGCCTTCTGTCAGCCCCCCCCCTCGAACACCCTTACCATCCACCCACTCTACAACTTCCTTCATTTTTTCAAAAAAATCATCAAGTTTATGTTCGGCTTTAAGCTTAAGCAGCTCTTCCCAGATCTCCTCTGACACATCGTCTGGCTTATGTTTTGGATCATCAGGCATTAAAAGTGCGGCTTCAAGTTTTGCTTCAAACGACGCATGCTCTTTTGTACCTGCACATAGTATTGCGGCCATATCGTCGTACATGGCCACCATAACTATGGCCATCGCTCTTGACGCAGGCTCGACCTTCCGGTGTATTTCAACTGCCAGCGGATTCTTATTATAGTCCTGAGCCGCGATTGCTAAGTACTCTTCTAAGGTCCCCTTGTCATAAATTCGAGTTTTGCAGGCAAAATTGCTAGGATGGTGCTGGAGCTGCCCAGCGGACCCAAAAGTCGGGAAGATAGAATGAGCCAGGTCAGTTAAAAAATCATGCATATGCTTTATATCTCTAAAGTTCATTCTTCAACTCCCCGTGTATATTTATAGTGTAAACTGCATAAACTCTATATTTTATTTTTGAATCTTCCCGCCTTAAATAATTCAGGTTTATAGCTTCCGCTATATTACCAGACTTACAGACTCAAAAACTAGGGTTAGCAAAAATAAAAAAGATATGAAACTGTGCAAATACAAACGTTTTCTCCATAATCTTGGGGTGGAGAAAAGTCGCATCAAATTATAGCCATGCCAAGCCTTGTATATTTTTTATACAAAAAATGCTATGCTCCTCCCTGAATTATTACTTATAAGCACACACCACTATTATGCAAATCGGCAATCATAAGTTAGAAAATAACCTTGTCTTAGCCCCTATGGCAGGCATTACAGATAGACCTTTTCGACAACTGTGTAAACAATTGGGCGCCGGAATGGCGGTATCGGAAATGGTTTCTTCCAATTCTTTATTAAGAGGCAGTTTAAAAACCCTACGCCGCGCTAATCACGAAGGCGAAAGTTTGCCTCGCTCGGTACAAATTGCCGGTGCTGATCCGATCATGATGGGGGAAGCTGCCCGATTTAATGAAGGCGAAGGCGCAGAACTGATCGATATCAATATGGGCTGTCCTGCCAAAAAGGTGTGTAATGTTTTAGCCGGCTCTGCTTTATTAAAAAATGAATTATTGGTCGCACAGATATTGGAAGCCACGGTCAATGCCGTTTCCATTCCCGTTACCCTAAAAATTCGCACCGGTTGGGATGCCGATCATAAAAACGGCGTTCGAATTGCACAACTTGCTGAACAAAGTGGTATTCAAGCTTTAGCTGTACATGGGCGTACCCGTTCTTGTTTTTTTAAAGGCGATGCAGAATATGACACCATTGCAGCCATTAAAGCATCTGTAAATATCCCGGTAATTGCCAATGGCGATATTGAAACGCCAGAAAAGGCAAAATATGTACTCGAAAAAACCAAAGCCGATGGCATTATGATAGGCCGTGCAGCGCAAGGCAGACCCTGGATATTCCGTGAAATTTCTCATTATCTGAAAACTGGAACTTTCTTACCCGAACCGACTGCGCTTGAAATTAAAACGATTTTATTAGGCCACCTTGAAAATTTATACACTTTTTATGGCGAATACACAGGCTCGATGGTAGCCCGTAAGCATGTTTCCTGGTATAGCAAAGGACAATCGGGAAGTGCTCGTTTTCGTGATCTTTTTAATCGTTTAGAAACCCCGGACGAACAAATCCATGCAATCAAAGAATTTTTTACGTGAGCAAGTATCCGTTGCCTTACACAAATATTTTTCCAATTTAGAGGGTGAAACCACTCGGGATATTTATGCGCTTGTGCTTGCAGAAATAGAAGTCCCTCTGCTTGAAATTGTGATGCATTATACCAAGGGGAATCAATCTCGCGCGGCAACTTGGCTCGGCTTAAGCCGAGGCACGTTACGAAAATTATTGGCGAAATACAATCTGGATTAATCCCCAATAACACGCACCCGCATTGCTTAGAAACCCCTTTTAAACCTGTCCATAATTTGATATACCTAAATAGATTATCATTCCAAATAAAGAGAGGTAGACTTATGAAATGGGTTAGTTATACCAAGAAGGTTATTCACCTTGTTCTAGTTTTTGGCCTAATCGCATTTTTTGCCCCCTATATTCTTGGTAATCTAAATTTTTATGGCATGTCACAGGCTTCTACCCCTGCGGCGGTTTCCATAGCACCTGCGCTATCCGGGGAACTCGCGCCCGTTTCCTATGCAGATGCCGTGGCATTAGCAGCCCCTGCCGTTGTCAGCATTAAAACCAGCAAAGAAATTCCCTTAGAAACGAACCCGCTGATGCAAGATCCTTTTTTCAGACACTTTTTTGGCGATCCCGGCACCCCAGAAAACAACAGAAATGAGAGCCGCAAAGGAGACACATTAAAAGAAACCTTACAAGGATTAGGCTCGGGCGTTATTGTGAGCGCTAAAGGCTATATTTTGACCAATAACCATGTGATTAAAGAAGCAGACACCATGCTCGTTACGTTAGCCGATGGTCGTACCGCAGAAGCAAAATTGGTTGGCAGTGATCCCGATAGCGATTTAGCCGTTTTACAGATAAAGCTCGATAAACTTCCGGTCATTACCCTGGGCTCTTCTCAAAAATTACGCACCGGGGATGTTGTGCTTGCCATTGGGAATCCTTTTGGGCTAGACAATACCGTAACCCAAGGCATTGTCAGTGCCACTGAACGAACGGGTAGCGAAATTGGAATTCTAGAAAATTTAATCCAAACCGATGCCGCGATTAATTTTGGGAATTCGGGCGGAGCGCTGATTGATCCCTATGGACGCATTATTGGCATTAATACCGCAATTTATAGCCGTTCAGGCGCTAACATGGGTATTGGATTTGCCATCCCCATCGATCAAGCGACCGATATTATGAATAAGATCATTGAAGGCAAACGTATTATTCGGGGGTATTTGGGTATTATTATGCAACCCCTCAATAAAGAAATTCGCGATCAAATTCGGTATAAAGATCAGGATGGCGTCTATGTGCGCGCAGTCGTACAAGGCAGTCCTGCACAAAAAGCGGGTCTATTGCCCGGTGATGTCATCACGAAAATTAATAATATTGTGATTAAAGACGATCGGATGGCGTTTCGTTTAGTCGCAGGGTTAGTTCCGGAACAAAGCTATCCTATTGAAATTTTCCGAAAAGGGGATTTGGTAAACTTTACCATTGTGGCGGGAGAGCGTAAGCCACAAACATTACCGCTTAAAAAGGAAATTCCCTAAAAAAGCACCTGTATTTTAGGGTACAAAAACGAAAATCCCAGCCATGGAGGAAACTCTATACAGGCTGGGGATACCACATTTAAATGAGCCTACTCTAATTGCTGTAAGCGGCTTTCCGCAATACGCGCAGCGGCAGATCCTGGATAACGATTTTTAACGTCAATGAAATATTCCTTGGCAACAAGGCTGTTGCCTTTTTCATTTTCAACAATGCCTAATTTCAACAAAGCATCGGCCATTTTCGGGTGTTTCGGAAATTGTGCCGTCAAATTTGAAAATGCACTGATGGCTTTATCTAATAAATCCGTGTTGGTTTTATCCGCCTGCCATTGCACCAGATAAACTTCCCCTAACCAATAATTAGCACTTGCCGCATATTCCCCTTCAGTAAAGCGCGATAAATAATCCTGAAAGGCACCAATGGCTTCTGGATATTGTTTCGAACGAACAAAACTATAGGCAGCGTCATATGCTTCTTTCTCGCTTTCATGCGCTGAAGCGACTACCATTGCAGGGCTGCTGGAGGCGCTGGAAACCGACAGCGGTGCTAAAACCCCAGGGGTTTCCATTTTTTCTGAAGTTTTTAATATAGGTTGTGTCGCTTTTGGCTCAGTGACAATGGGCGCAGCGGATGTTCGCTTTTCTTTTGCGCTGCTGGGTTTTTGTTGAATATCGGTTAACCGTTTGTCTAAATCTAAATACAGATCTTTTTGGCTTTTTTTCAATTGTTGGATTTCGTGATCTTGCGTTTCAACCAATCCTCGAAGCTCACTCATTTCCTGTTGTAAGCTTTCGATTTGCTTTAAGGTTCTAAGCGCTCGATCATCGCCTTGCAGCGAAGTGCCGCTCGTCGTTCCCCCCGATCGCACAACGGGCCCCCCCGTTCGAGACTCAACGCTAGCAAGCGCCTTCGCATAAGAAGGCGCTGCTAAAACAATCAATCCACTTGCTATCCAAACGGAAAGGCGCATATTTATTCAACCTCATAAACAATAACGACGCGGCGATTTTGACTCCAGGAAGACTCATCATGACCAGCCAGTGCAGGCTTTTCTTTACCATAGCTCACAACACTGATCTGATTTTGGGCCACCCCTTTTAACATTAAAATGTTGGCAATGGCATTGGCTCTACGTTCACCCAGTGCGACGTTGTATT
Organism: bacterium; assembly: GCA_027364575.1. Classification (GTDB taxonomy): domain Bacteria; phylum Pseudomonadota; class Gammaproteobacteria; order UBA6186; family Azoamicaceae; genus CADEGZ01. The sequence continues at coordinate 87,956 of DAHXPC010000009.1, read as the reverse complement.
CACGGCTACCGCGTTCATCGGTATGACCTTCTACCCGAACATGCATATTAGGTGAATTCATCAAGCGTTTAGCATGCACATAAACCGATAAGGTGTCATTTTCACTGACTTCATTACTATCATAACCAAAATAGTAAGTTCTTTGTGCCAATAGCTCTTTTTCTTGCTCAGGAGATAAATTGGTCCCAAAAAATTGCACGTTATCGCCTACCCCAATCACTTCACTACCTGATTTACGCTTAGATGCGCCACCGCAAGCTACTAAACCCAGTATAGCGCCCATGACAACAATAGCTTTAACGCTGACAACCATTGTTTTTAAAATTTTGCTAGCCATTACTTATCTCCTCATTAAAAATCTTTTATCTTTGACGAACATCTTTTACGAAGATGCAAACGGCGACCATGCCGGTTCTTGCACATTTCCTTCTCTAGAGGGTAAACGGATTTTCACCCGACCATCCAAAGAAACAGCCCCTAATACCCCTCGGTCCCCTTCTTCAGAACCGTACAATACCATCATGCCGTTTGGCGCAAGACTTGGGGAATCACTTAAACTTGCTTGGGTTAAAGTTCGCAGTTCGCCCGAACTTAAGGTCTGAACGGCAATACTAAATAACCCGCTTTCTCCCCGATGCAACATCACTAAGCGTTTACCGTCTGGGGTTAGGCTAGGCTTTGCATTGTAATTGCCTAAGAATGTCAATCTCTCAACCTTCCCTCCTCCTAATGTTACTCTGTATATTTGAGGTTTTCCACCCCGATTAGAAGTAAAAACAATCGAGCGACCATCCGGCGAAAAGCTAGGCTCGGTATCAATGCCCGTTCCATCGGTTAAACGAGTCAGTTGCTTGCTCATAAGATCAATCGTGTAAATTTTAGGGCTGCCGTCTTTGGATAATACAATAGCCAAGGTGCGATTATCGGGAGACCAAGTTGGGGCACCATTAATCCCTGGGAATTGAGTGATGCGCTGAACCTGGGCGGTCCGTACCTCAACCACATTAATACTCGCTCTATCATTTTCAAATGAGACAAACGCAACTTTTTTCCCATCCGGTGACCAAGAAGGGGACATTAAAGGAAAGGAAGAACGATGCAATGGCTTTGGATTATGGCCATCGGCATCTGCAACCTCTAAAGTATATATCTTTCCTTTAGAGCCCTCATTCACTGAAACATAGGCGATACGCGTAGAAAAAATGCCTTTGATCCCAATTAGCTTTTCAAAAATGCGATCGCTAATATGATGCGCCAGCGCACGTAAGTCTTGTGCCTGAATATTATCAAATTGCATCGCCGCTAGCGGTTTTGCAGCAGTGCTTTGCCCATTGTGGCGAATAATATCAAGTAACTCAAAATTGACGGTAAATCTGCCAGAAACTTTTTGGATCCGCCCAATAACCAGATCTTCAATGCCCAATGTTTTCCAATAGGGATATTGCACGGCCTGCATTTGATTAGGGCTTTGTCTTAACTGCTGAAAAGGCACTGCGGTAAATTGACCACTATTTTCAAGATCCGATCGAATGATCTGCCCCATATCTTCTATTTCGTGTTTATCAGCGCCCTCTACACTAAAGGGCACGATTGCAATAGGAAGCCCTTTGCCTTGCCCACCTTTAATCTCGACGTACAAAGCCGCCTGTGCTTTACAGACAAAAAGACTGATTATTAAAAAAATAAATAAATATTTTCTATGCATTACTCTAACCCTCATCACTTTCTATCCCGATATCAAATTCTTTGGTTCTTTCCCGTATGGCAGGATCTTCCGGCAATTCCAAAGGCTGCGATTTGTAGGCCGCATTAATCGATAAATTATCGTGCACCGAATTACCACTGCTTTTCAACAAACTCACCTGAATATTGCCATCGGGCAAAACACGAATTCTTAACACACATTTTAAGCCCGAAGGAAGCCCAAAGGTTTGGTTTTTATTCCGCTTAATTTTATCGCCCCACGCATCAGCGACTTTCTGAGCCTCATTCACAATAAAGCCTTGTCTTTCTGCTGCTAATTTTTCCCCTTCTCTCGCAGCTATGCCGGCGGCTCGTTTGGCTTCGTCTGCTTTATGCTTAGCGGCTAATTGATTTTTTGCTGCCTCATTTTTCTTTTTTTCTTCTTTTTCACGTTCTTGGCGCATTTGTTTAACCCGAACTTGCTCGGCTTGGCGTTGATCATCTAACGCATCTAATTGATTTTTTTCTTTTTCTTTTGCCTGCTTTAGATCGTCTAATTGCTTCTGTTCTTTCTCTTTGGCTATTTGAATTTCTGAGAGTCGATTTTGCTCTTCCTGTTTGGCTTTTGCCATATCCCGTTTTAATTGTTCAAGCTTTGCCTGTTCTTGGGCGCGCTCTTTTTTAACCTTATCTAAAGAATCGGCCAATGCTTTTTGTTTATCTTCCACGGCTTTTTTTTGTTGAATTTCTGCCTGCTGTAAGTGAGAGATCTCTGCTTGAACTTGACCTTCATCCACCACCACTGCGTGAACAATTTCCCCAGGATTTGCTAAGACAGAACTGGCATGCGTACTAGAGCCATTTTCCACGCTCAGTAAAAAAAAACCAAACAAAATAATATGCAACAATAAAGAAGCACAAAAAGGCTTTAAATATTGATATTTTTCAAACCATTCTTTCATGGCGTTATCCTATTGATCAAACTGTTGGGTCATCAAGCCCACCTTGGCAACACCTGCATTTTTTAATAGTACCATTGCATTCATGACTTTCCCGTAATCAACACTTTTATCCCCTCTCACCAATACCGCACGGCTGGGATCCAGCTTAAGCGCTGCTTGTACAGTAGCCATAAGTGCTGCAGGATCGATAATATCTTTGGATTGATCTAAATATAATTGTCCAACAGCATCTACCGAAATAACCAATGGCGGTTTTTGATCCTGGGGTAACATTTCTGCGTTTGCAGAAGGAAGATCGATTTGTACGCCTTGGGTGACCAACGGTGCGGTTACCATAAAGATAATCAACAACACCAACATAACATCCACATAGGGAACAATATTAATTTCGGAAACTAAACGACGCTTGGCGTAACGTTTATTCATATTGCCTACCTGCTTCTTCAGATGCAGAATAAACAACCGGTGCCGTTTGTGTATGGGCTTGGCGATGTAAAATACTGGTAAACTCTTCTAAGAAGGTTTCATAGCGATTAATAAGCCCTTGTAGTCGATTGGAATAACGATTATAAGCAATAACCGCTGGGATCGCTGCAAATAACCCCATGGCGGTTGCGACCAACGCTTCCGATATTCCCGGCGCCACCATGGAAAGTGTTGCTTGTTGCATAGCACCCAGTGCTCGCATGGAATTCATAATCCCCCATACTGTTCCAAACAAACCGACATAAGGACTTACGGAACCCACGCTGGCTAAAAAAGGTAAATGCATTTCTAAACGCTCAATTTCTCTGCCCAATGCAACGCGCATCGTCCTTTGCGTTCCTTCCATAATCGCGCCGGGTTGAATGCCCGCTTGTTTACGTAAACGCACAAATTCTTTAAAGCCCGCTAGAAATATGCTTTCCGAACCACTGATGTCTGTATTACGCGCAGTGGAAAACTTTTGATATAATTTATTCAGCTCAATACCCGACCAAAACGTATTTTCAAATTCATCTGCAGAACGCACGGCCGAACTAAACAATTGCCAACGCTGAAAAATTAACGCCCAAGAAATAACCGAGGCAGACAATAATAACATCATTACCAACTTAACCAGTAAGCTAGCGTTTGTAAACAAACTTAATAAAGATTGATCTGGATTCACTTTTTTATCCCCTTAACCACAATTTTCGGCAATTTACACAAACGACGCTGGCTATCTACAGCGGCCAAGCGAATATCCGCTTGGCAGAGCAACGGTCCGTCTACCGCTTCTAAATATATTCGGTGATTATACAGAATGCTGGCAGCCCTAACCTCTGTCACTTTAGTTACTATATATAATAATTGATCTAATTGAGCAGATCGCAAGAATTGCAACTCTGCTGAATGCACAACAAATTGTACGTTATGCAGAAATAGTAAATTACTTAACTCAAATCCGGTTGCCCGCAAAGCTTCTGTGCGGGCACGTTCACAAAATTTTAAATAATTCGCATGATAAACAATGCCGCCGGCATCGGTGTCTTCATAATAAACTCGAATAGACAAAACATGGTCGCTCACACTATCCATTAGTCCTGCACTATTTTACCTTATTCCAATTCTTCTGCAGATCCACCCTCAACAAGCGCGTCTGGATCAGTATCGATCACCGCTTCCACCTCATCAATACGTTGGATCCCCACCAATTTTTCACCATCGGTCAGATGAATGAGGCGAACCCCCTGAGTATTTCTGCCCACAATCGAGATTTCGCCGACTCGGGTTCGTACCAAAGTACCACCATCACTAATTAACATTAACTCATCACTTTCGAGCACTTGAACAGCGCCCACCACTTCACCATTGCGCTCACTGGTTTGGATAGCAATCACACCTTGGCCGCCTCGACCATGAGAAGCAAATTCTTCAACTAAGGTTCTTTTGCCATAGCCTTTTTGCGTCGCCGTGAGAATAGTGCCTTCCGGTTTTAAAACGATTAAAGAAATCATTTTCTGATCGGCTTGCAATCGAATCCCCCGAACCCCTCTAGCCGTTCGTCCCATGGTTCTCACATCGGTTTCAGAAAAGCGCACCACTTTACCGACATTGCTAAACAACATAATATCGCGAGTACCATCGGTGATATCAACACCGATTAACCGATCTCCTTCGTCTAATTCTAAGGCGATAATGCCAGAAGAACGCGGGCGCATAAATTCCGTTAACGCAACTTTCTTGACCGTCCCATTTAAGGTGGCCATAAAGATCATTTTATCTTCGGTATATTCACGAACCGGTAATAAAGCACTAATTTTTTCGTTTTCTTGCAAAGGCAATAAATTCACAATGGGTCGCCCTTGAGAAGCTCGGCTTGCCACCGGTATTTCATAAACCTTCAGCCAATAAACCTTCCCTAAGCTTGAGAAACATAAAACCGTATCATGGGTGCTTGCAATCAATAGCTTATCGACATAATCTTCTTCTTTCACCTTCGTCGCCGCTTTCCCTTTACCGCCTCTGCGTTGTGCTTGATAGCTGGTTAGGGGCTGTGCTTTCACATACCCACCATGAGAAAGGGTAACCACTCTATCTTCTTCGGTAATTAAATCTTCCGTAGACAGATCTTGGTGATCGCTTAAAATTTCTGTTCGACGTGCATCCCCAAATTCTTCCTTAATAGCGACCAATTCATCCCGAATAACCTGCATTAGCCTAGATTGATTGGCTAAGATATCTAATAGATCCTGAATATTAACGATGATCCCTTTAAATTCTTCGATTATTTTGTCTTGCTCAAGACCGGTTAAGCGATGCAATCTTAGATCTAAAATTGCTTGTGCTTGAATAGGCGATAAACGATACCCCGTTTGCTGTATGCCAAATTCAATCCCTAACCCTTCTGGGCGGCAAACATTGGCATCTGTTCGTTGCAACATATCGGCAACAATACCGGGTGCCCACAGTTGCGTCATGAGTCCAATTTTTGCCTCTGCAGGATTTAAAGAGGCTTTAATTAATTGAATCACCGGATCAATATTGGCAAGCGCTATGCCTAACCCTTCTAATACATGTGCCCTTTCTCGCGATTTTCGCAATTCAAATGCAGTACGACGAGAAACCACTTGACGACGATGTTTTAAAAATTCGACTAATAATTCTCTTAAATTTAAAATTCGCGGTTGGCCGTCCACCAAGGCAATCATATTGATCCCAAAAACAGTTTGTAACTGGGTTTGGGAATACAGATTATTAATCACAATATCGGCAGACTCGCCTCTCCGTAGCTCTATCACCATCCGCATACCATCTTTATCAGATTCATCGCGAAGGGCGGTAATGCCATCAATTTTTTTATCTTTTACCAATTCAGCAATTTTTTCGATTAAACGCGCCTTGTTTACTTGAAAAGGCAATTCAGTCACAATAATCGATTGTTTTTGCGATTTTTCATCGACTTCCACATTCACGCGTGCCCGAACATGTACACGCCCCCGCCCGGTTCTATAGCCTTCGACAATACCGGCACGTCCATTGATAATTCCAGAGGTTGGAAAATCTGGCCCAGGAATATATTTCATCAACGCATCAACACTTAAATCGGGCGTTTCGATTAATTGTAAACAAGCCTCAATCACTTCACTTAAGTTATGAGGCGGGATATTGGTCGCCATGCCTACCGCAATACCCGTGCCACCATTCACTAATAAATTGGGTATAGACGCTGGCAATACCGCCGGTTGCAATTCAGATTCATCATAATTGGGAACAAAATCAACTGTTTCCTTGTCCAAGTCTGATAACAGGGTATGCGCAATTTTCGACATCCTTACTTCGGTATATCGCATTGCCGCAGGCGGATCCCCGTCTATTGATCCGAAATTCCCTTGACCGTCGATTAACATATACCGTAAGGAAAAAGGCTGTGCCATCCGGACAATACTATCGTAGACCGCCGTATCGCCATGTGGATGGTATTTACCAATCACGTCCCCCACCACACGGGCGGATTTCTTATACGGCTTATTCCAATCGTTGCCCAATACACGCATAGCGTATAAAACACGTCGATGGACCGGTTTTAAACCATCACGAACGTCTGGCAAAGCCCGCCCAACAATAATACTCATGGCATAATCAAGATAAGACTGTTTTAGCTCATCTTCTATGCTAACGGGGATAATTTCTCTGGCAAGATCTGCCATGCAACGCTCCTAAAAGATTGGCTGAATTTTTAAGACTCTATAAAAATGCGATTTTACCACAAACCCATAGAAAACTCACGGTTCTTGACAGTAAAAACAGGGCCATGGTAGGATACTTTTCTAACTTTTATGTAGGTTGTTGGTGAGATGACTTTTCCCGGCCTTTTAAAACAACTCTGTGAAACAGCGCTGAATACCGCTTTCCCTGGCAAAACGGCCGAAATTGCACCAGAATTTCTGGAAATTACGGAGGCCACGCAAGAAAAATACGGGCATTATCAGTTCAACGGGGCCATGAAGCTGAGCAAGCTATTGCATGAAAATCCGCGTTCGATTGCCGAAAAACTTATGAGCGCCCTAAACACCTTAGCTGCCACCAACGCTTTTATTGCCAAAATGGAAATTGCCGGTCCTGGTTTTATTAATTTCACCCTGGATCCCACGTTCATTGCAAAAACGTTAGCAGAACAATTACACGATCCCTACTTAGGCGTTGAAAAACCGGCTAAACCTTTAAAAGTCATCATAGATTTTTCTTCTCCCAATATTGCGAAGGAAATGCATGTTGGCCACCTACGTTCCACGATTATTGGCGATTCCCTAAGAAAAATTTTAACGTTTATGGGACATGAAGTATTACCGCTGAATCATATTGGGGATTGGGGAACACAATTTGGCATGCTCATTGCCCACATTAAAACGGTATTCCCAGAAATTGCGCAAGCCAATCCGCCCGATGTCGCCCTTGGCACCTTGGTTTCCTGGTATAAAGCTTCAAAAAAACGCTTTGATGAAGATCCAATTTTTAAAAAATCGGCGCAACAAGAAGTCGTCGCCCTACAACAAGGGGAAGAAAATTCAAAACGGATTTGGGAACATATTTGTGCCATTTCACGTAAAGCCTATCAAACTATTTATGATTTATTAGAAGTCCAATTAATCGAAAGAGGCGAATCCTTTTATAATCCACTGTTGAAACCACTTGTCGATGAACTCGAAAAATCGGGGGTTTTAACTATTTCTGATGGCGCCAAATGTATTTACTTGGAAGGGTTTACCAATAGAGAAGGTGAAAAACTCCCAATGATTTTGCAAAAAACCGATGGGGGATATAATTACGCCACAACCGACTTGGCCGCATTACGTCATCGCGTTCAAATCGAAAAGGCCGATTGGATAATCATTGTCACCGATGCAGGGCAAAGCCTACATTTCCAAATGTTATTTGAAGCAGCACGAAAATTAGCCTTTTATGATCCCGCCCGTGTTCGCATTAATCACGTGCCCTTTGGTTTAGTGTTAAATTCAGATGGCAAAAAAATCAAAACACGTTCAGGCGAATCTGAACGGTTAATTGATTTATTACAAACGGCTATCGAGCAGGCACAACAAAAACTGCTTGAGCACAATCCAAGCTATCCACCCGAAGCGATTGGGGAAGCTGCACATATTCTAGGGCTCAATGCGGTTAAATACTCCGATTTGTCCTGTCATCGAGCCTCTGACTATATCTTCAGTTATGAAAAAATGCTGAAATTTGAAGGCAATACGGCTGCCTTTTTATTATATGCCTATGTGCGTATTCAAAGCATTCAACGTAAAGCCAACCTTGACATCACAGACTTATTAGGGCATCCTACTTCCATTGTACTTGAAGATCCTGCTGAAATTTCCTTGGGTCTTTTAGTTTGCCAATTTAGAACCGTCATTGAACAGTGTGCAAAAGAGCTGTTACCAAACCGGCTAGCCGACTATTTATATAGGTTAGCAGAAAAATTCCATTTATTTTTTCACCATTGTCGTGTTGAAGGCTCTTCTAAACAAAATAGTCGCTTGCTTTTATGTGAAGCAGTCGCTCAGGTCTTACACCAAGGAATGCGCTTATTAGGGTTACAACCCTTAGACAAAATGTAAAAATAAACAAGAGGGTAAAATGCTGTATAGAATATTGCTCATACTAGGCGCTCCTTTAATCATCATGGCATTAAGTTTACGCCCGGCCATTGGCATTGAGCTCAGCAATGGAGAAAGCGATTATCGAGAAGCGTTATCTTATTATAGTGGTTACCATCAAAGAAAAGATGCTCAGCTAGCCGCCCAATGGTTTAAACGTGCTGCTGAAAAAGAACACAAAGATGCAGCATTTAGTTTGGCCGTTCTGTATGAAAACGGTGAGGGTGTCGTTAAAGATACCTCGCTGGCAATCTATTGGTATGAAAAAGCCGCTCATCAAAATCATCCGAAAGCACAATATAATCTTGGTTTTCTCTTATATGAAGGCTATGGTATCCAGAAAAATCAGGCACAAGCTGTTCAATGGTTTCAAAAAGCCGCAATGCATGGTTTTGCCAAAGCACAATATAAACTGGGCTGTGCCTATCTGGAAGGAAAAGGGACGGCTAAAGATTTAACAAAAGCAAAAGAATGGTTAGTGAAAGCCGCCGAGCAAGGCGATTATGACGCTAATCACACCCTATCGCTTGCAAACGAACTATTCACCCTACACGAATGATTACTCAATATGCATACTAATGTAGAAGCCAATGAACTTGCCAAATTCGAAGCCATGGCAGAACATTGGTGGGATCCTATCGGGACTTGCAGACCCTTACATGAATTAAATCCTATTCGTCTACAATTTATTACCGATAGATGCGAACTCACCCGAAAGACCGTTATTGACATTGGATGCGGGGGGGGGATCCTGGCAGAAAGTATGGCAATGCGAGGGGCAATTGTCACCGGGATTGATATATCGCCCGCCGTTTTAAAAGTGGCCCAACAACATGCCTTAAAAAGCAACTTAGCTTCCTTGCATTATATAGAAACAACTGCTGAAGACTATGCGAATACCCACGCTGAAAGTTTCGATATCTTAACGTGTATGGAACTCTTGGAACATGTTCCTGATCCCTATTCTATTCTTGCGGCTGCCGCAAAACTGATTAAGCCAAATGGCCACCTTTTCTTTTCGACTTTAAATCGTACGCCTAAATCTTATGTCTTTGCCGTAGTCGGGGCCGAATATGTGTTAAATCTTTTACCCCGTGGCACCCATCAATATGAAAAATTTATTCGTCCTGCAGAATTGGATACAGGGTTAAGAAACGTTGGCTTAGAACTGAAAGAATTAAGTGGAATCCAATATAACCCCTTTCTTCATAAGGCCACCACCACCCCCGATCTCTCGATTAATTACATCAGTCACGCTATTGCAACGCCAAAATTGTAAGATGCAAAATACTGCCAATGCTGAGATAGAGAAAGCCTATCGCTATTGTGAACGGCAAGCGCGTCTCCATTATGAAAATTTTCCCGTTGCCTCAATTATTATACCCAAAAAAATTCGTCGCCCAATTACCGTTATTTATACCTTTGCCAGGCATGCAGACGATATTGCCGATGAAGGCGATTTTTCAGCAGAGGATCGTTTACAACAATTACAAAGCTATTGGAATGATCTGGAAGCCATTCGGGATGGAAAGACGCCCATCCATCCTATTTTTATTGCGCTACAAGACGTTTTAAAGCATCACCCTACACTGCCTATCCAGCTTTTTTTTGATTTATTAACGGCATTCAAACAAGATATTACGAAACACACTTACCAAGATTTTGACGAAATCATCCACTATTGTCGCTATTCTGCAAACCCCGTAGGCAGGTTACTGCTTCATTTAACGGATAACGACACGCCGATAAACCTAAAAAATTCAGATGCTATTTGTTCAGCACTACAGCTCATTAATTTTTTACAAGATCTGTCTTCCGATGTAAAAGATCGCAATCGTTGTTATCTGCCGCAAACGGAAATGGATCAATCGGGGATCGCCCTAGCAGATCTGAAAAACCAAACGGTTACCCCTGCCATTGAAACCTTGATCGCCGATCAATTAACACGCGCCGAACATTTACTCACCCTAGGATCCCCTTTAGCCAAAGACTTATCGGGTCGATTTGGTTTTGAAATCCGTTTGATAATTGCGGGTGGCAAGGCGATGGTTCAGGCGCTGCATAATCGGCACAGTGTTTACGCCCGTCCCCACATTAAAGTCTGGCAATGGCCTGGCATTTTATGTAAAGCTTTTTCGTAATAGGACTTCTGCCTTGCAAAAAAGGTTGGGCCTTGTTAGGGTTGCAACATGGATAATTCAGATCAATATTGCCGCAACAAAGCCGCCAAAAGTGGTTCCAGTTTTTATTATAGTTTTTTATTTCTACCACCTGTGCAGCGCCAAGCCATTATGGCTTTATATGCTTTTTGCCGTGAGGTAGATGACACAGTGGATGAATGTACAGATAAAGACATCGCTAATCAAAAATTGGAATGGTGGAACGAGGAAATTGAACGTACCTTTGAGGGTATGCCTCAACATCCTATCGGTAAGGCATTACAAGCTGCGAATACGCACTTTTCTCTTCCGCAATCTTTATTTGTCGAAATTTTAGCGGGCATGAAAATGGATCTTAGCTATCAAGGCTATCAAACCTTTGAAGATCTTCGTCTATATTGTCATTGTGTCGCCAGTGCGCCCGGCTTGCTCGCAGCAGAAATTTTTGGCTTTACCGAAGCTGCCACACGAGAATATGCTAAAAATCTAGGGATAGCTTTCCAACTGGTGAATATTATTCGGGATGTAGGGGAAGATGCCAATCGCGCTCGTCTCTATATCCCTGAAGATGAAATCGCACAATTTTCTCTGACACCACAAGATATTTTAGAAAAAAAATATTCTGAAAATTTTACAGCCTTAATGCAATATCAAGCAAAACGGGCAAGAACGTATTATCAGGCGGCCCTAGACATGTTACCGGAAGTCGATAAATATGCTCAGCGCAGTGGGCTTATCATGGCTGAAATTTATTTTACCTTGCTTTTAGAAATCGAAAAAACGAATTTTAAAGTTTTACATCAAAGAATTGGTTTAACCCCTTTACGTAAATTGTGGCTTGCCTGGAAAACCGCAAGACGTCTTGCTAAAAAGGCATAATGGTGATGAACACACCCCCTTCTCTTCCCATTATCGTGGTCGGTGCCGGTTGGGCGGGTCTAACCGCGGCCTTTATGCTTGCCGAAAGTGGGCATTCCGTTACACTATTAGAGGCAGCGCCCCAAGCAGGCGGGCGCGCACGCGCAATATCCTTTGGGCAAGATATTATCGATAATGGTCAACATCTATTGCTGGGTGCCTATACGCACACTTTACAATTATTAGACAAATTAAATATTCCGCTAGACGCCGTGTTCAGCAGACAGCCTTTAACCCTATCCGTTTTAAATTTACAAGCTCCTGAAAATCCGCTTTTTATCCCGCTGCCCAAACACCTAACCTTTTTAGGTATCTGTTTGGCCTCATTCAAATTTAAAGGACTTTCTCTCTATGAGCGTTTAAAAGCCGCACAATTTTTATATATGATTCATGCAAACAATTTTGAACTTGATTCCGATGTATCGGTTTATGATTTTTTAAAATTGCACCGCCAACCAATCAAATTGATGAGTAAATTATGGGCCCCCATTGCGCTAGCAGCTTTAAGCACACCCATCGAGCAAGCCTCTGCACGGGTATTTTTACAGGTTCTAAAGGGATCATTTTTTCAAAAGCCTGAGGGTTCCAATTGGCTTTTTCCTAAAGTGAATTTAAGTGCCTTGCTGCCTGAGCCCATTTTAAAAACCTTAAGCTCAAAAAAACATTCTATATTGTATAATCAACGCATAGCGCAATTACTCATCGAAGGAAATCGATGTGTCGGTGTTTCCACTCGCAATGGGGAATTTAGAGCACAAGCCGTGATATTAGCCACGCCTCCCCATACCACCGCACAATTGTTAAGCTCGCATCCACATTCAGCATCCACTTGCCAAGCCCTCATTACCCATTTAGAAAAAATTCAGTATCAGCCCATTACAACCGTTTACCTGCGTTACTCAACCCCCATCCAGCTACCCCATTCTATGATTGGGATCATCAACGGTACAGCACAGTGGATTTTTGATCGTGCATTTAGTGATCAACCCAATATTCTAAGCGTTGTGATAACCGGAACAGGCAGCTATAGCGAACTGAATCACCCCGCTCTAGTTGAAAAAATACTCAATGAACTTAAAATTCTTTTGCCCGCCCTTAAAGCCCCCGTATTAGAGTATCGCGTTGTGTGTGAAAAGAGAGCTGCATTTTCCTGTGATGTAGGCATAAATGAGAATAGGCCTGCCAATGCCACACCGGTGGATAATTTATTGCTTGCCGGAGATTACATCCACCCCGATTATCCTGCGACCCTAGAAGGCGCTGTACACAGTGGCATAAAGGCCGCACAATGGGTATTATTAAACAATGAAATCCTTATTTAAATCCAGTCACTCTGTCAATCGTATAAGCATACTATCCGGAATATTATCTTTATGGGCCTTAATTTTCTCCGTGCACACAGCACAAGCGTTTGAAACCAATTTTCCGCAGCTAGGAGAGGCTTCCATGAGCAGCCGGCTAGACGCGCACTCTGAGCAAGTCATCGGCAATATGATTATGCAAAAAATTCATGGCAGTGGTTTTTTTATAAGTGACGCGGTCGTTAACGAATACCTAAAAAATCTTGCCGCGAAATTTAGCACGGAAACTCGAATACCCAATTTTACGCTCGATTTTTTTGGGGTCAATTCCTCTGAATTCAATGCTTTTGCGTTTTTTGGCAGCCATGTTGCCGTACACAGTGGCTTAATCCTTGCCGTAGATAATGAAAGTGAATTAGCGGCTGTTCTTGCACACGAAACCGCACACATTACGCAACGGCATTTGACGCGCATGTTGCAACATAACCAAAAAATGATGCCGTTGACGTATGCGGAAATACTGGCAGCCATCGCGATTGGTGCATTAGGGTCTCCAGAAGCCGCTGCGCATTTAGCAACCGCCGCGATGGCAGGGCATGTGCAACAAGTGATCAACTATACACGGGATCACGAACAAGAAGCCGATCGCATTGGGATCCAACTGCTGGCACGAACGCAATTTGATCCCTCTGCCATGGCTTCTGTTTTTCAACGCATGAAACAGCATTCTATATACCAAGAAATGCCACCGGAATATTTGCTCACCCACCCCATGTTTGACTCACGAATTGCCGATGCACAAAATCGGGCGGCAAGTTTGGCGTATCGACAGATCCCCGATAGCCTTTTTTTTCATTTCGTCCGTGCACGACTCGAAATCGAAAAGGAAGAAAATGCACATAAAAAACTGAATCGCCTGAAAGAAAATTTAATCTCAGATCGATATCAAAACAAAGCTGCCGCTCAATATGCCTATGCGCTTGCTTTAATGAATAACAGACAGCCACAAGAAGCCCTTCCTATTTTGCGGGACTTAAATGCACGTTATCCCGAAGAATGGATCATTGATCTGAGTGTGGTAGATGCAGAAGCAAAAACTGGACACATGGCGCCTGCTTTGCTTCGTATCAAGCAGTTATTGGAAGCTAAGCCTAAAAATTATGCGATTCGTTTACAATATGCGACCTTACTCTTACAACAAAAACAAGCTCAACAAGTGATAAAGTTATTATTGCCTTATAGAAAAGTACATTTTACCGATCCGGCTATTCATCAAATGCTAGCCCATGCTTATAGCATGAGCCAACAGCCAATAAAGCTGCACCATTCACAAGCCGAATGGCATTTTGCAAAAGGCGAATTTAAAGAAGCATACAAACAGTTAGATCTGGCCCTAGAATATGCAGAGCACCATCCTATGGAAAGCCAAAAGATTAACGATCGCCGGGAAGCAATAAAAGAAATCGAAGAGCAGCAACGGGATCTAAAATTATAATCGATTCTTTATTCAGAAAAGTTAGTGATCATAATCTTCGCCCCACTCTATTGGTGCATCTACATCATCCATCGGTTGATTAGGGTTGGGCGCCATAAATTCTCGCTTATGCAAATCCTGAGGGCTTCCCGTGACCACACCAAATATTTGTCCCAAATAGGGTAAGGCGATTAAAATCAGTCCTAAGAAAAAATAGATGATGGGTCTTTCAATCGGAATAAATTTTGGATTGTCTCGATGCGCTTTGTAAAAAGACAGCGCCATAATCAATAAGATTATCCCAACGATAATACAGGCAAAATGCATAAAATGGGTTAGAAAATCCGTCCCCACAATTAATTTATCGGCCACATCACCCACCGTGCGGGTTTCTGCTGCAAGCACAGTTTCTGCCCCTAAGAAAGGTATAAGTCCTAAAATACTCGCTACTCGATAACGGTTTACATTTATTATCACGCCAAATCCTCTATCTATTCCGCCCTACAAGGTATAAATCCTCTACGGTAACGACAATTATATCAGGTAACTGTACAGAATGGAGCTGTGGTTGAAGCAAATCAGGGCGCAATATATCCCACGGCCCCCTTATGCTGCTGTTTTCATATACAGTCATCCTGTAAGACTTTACAAAATTTTGTTACCCTTTTTTGTTACACTAAAGATTATGAAAAAATTGAAGCGTGCCTTTTTTAATCGCCCAACTTTATTGGTAGCAGAAGAACTATTAGGCAAGGTATTAGTGTTTAAAAATCACCAAGGCATTATCACGGAAACAGAAGCGTATATAGGCTTTGATGATCCTGCCTCTCACGCTTATAGAGGCGAAACGCCTCGCACCAAAATCATGTTTGGCAAGGCGGGCTTTTCTTATGTATATTTAATTTATGGTATGTACCATTGCCTCAATATTATTACGGAAAAAGAAGGATTTCCAGCAGGCGTTTTAATTCGAGGCTTGAAATTATTGGATAAAACAGGCACGCATTTAGATGGTCCTGGAAAAATTTGTCGCCACCTCGGCATTACAAAAGCACACTATGGAATCGATCTAGCAACCAGCAGTGAATTATATGTAGGCTGTATCAATCACAGTCTGCAATTTAATACAACCCCGAGAATTGGCATTAAAGTCGCCGTGGATAAACCCTGGAGATTTATAGCCAAAATTTAGCCATCTATACTTTATAATCGTGCTACCGAACCATGCCAATAGATGATATTTAGTCTTCATTTGCTCGTTGAAAATTTCCATGCTGAATGGTAGACTTCCTTTTATCGATTGCAAAGCAGTGTTCGTCACAAGGAATATCAAAATTGAAACAAAATGAAGAAGTTTGTAATTTTTCGCAAAAATCCTGCAAGCCTTGTGAAGGGGAAGCCCTGCCTTTAGAGAAAATACAAATAGAAAACGCTTTGAAGGAAATCCCAAAGTGGCAACTCGATGAAAAGGAACAAAAATTCATCTTCAGAAAGTTTTCTTTTAATGACCACTATCAAACTATTGCTTTTGTGAATGCGATCGCTTTTATTTCTCACAAAGAAAATCATCATCCAGATTTAAAGATTGGTTACAATTATTGCAATGTTTATTATAAAACCCACGCAATGAATGCTTTGTCTGAAAATGACTTTATTTGTGCAGCCAAGATCGAAAAATTACTAGAGCTCTAATATTCAATTGCTCTGCTTCGACATCTACCATTTTATAGACAGACGAATTCAAACCTCTAGCGCAACACCAGATATAAGACAAACGGCCAAATAATGTAAATTGACCGCTCCGACATACTAAAGGTGCGAGTCGCTGGCGGCCAAGATAGGCTAAGGGGTGCCGATTTTAAGTCGGCACATAGGCATCCCAAGCTTTCCAGATGAATAATTCATCTATCTCAATACATGCTAAAATTTCGGCATGGATCAAAAACAGACCCTGCTGCCTTACAAATGGCATAAAAACGCTATCTGGTTTTTAACAATCAGAAATGTTTTTTGATATGATCAATAGGTCGTTTATGCTGCACAGCTAAATTTTCTATATCCGAGCGTTTCCAACCAGTTTTGCAAATTGCTTTTGATCATCTCATCTGATCTAGAATCTTTATCAAATTGAAGCAATGAAGGATATTTTAAGCCAAATAATGCCAAACCACTGGTTAAACAATCGGGTAAAGGGAAAGGGGATGGTGCCTCTAGTGGCTCGGGTATTCTCCTAAAGGCTTCACGACTTAATTTTAATAGGCCTGGTGCAGAAAATTGTTTTTAAAGCTGATGTTTTTGGTTTTCATCCTTAACCCTCCTATTTCATAGGTGCTTAGGGATAGTTTACGAAAAATATTTCTTAAAGTGTAGTAATTCAGACTTCCTGTGACAGTTACCCATTTTTGGCTGCTGTTTACTGTCAGCTTAAGTTGAGACTGTCAACCTTGTAGTAATTCAGACTTTCTGTGACAGCTACCCATTTTTGGCTGCGCTTTACTGTCAGTTTAAGTTGAGACTGTCAACCTTCTCCTGCCAGATTTTCTTCCCATCCAGTAAAGTTGCTAACGGTTGTGTCTACACTTCTGATAGGGATGCTAGGTCTCCCCATTGCTTCGTTATAAAATTGGCCAAAATTTTCTGAGAGATAATCCCAATTTAAAATATTGGCGAGCCGATAAAGACCATGATTTTTATCGAGCAGAGCATCCAATTTAATACTGTTGCCAGTGTTTTTGCCAGGAGTTTTAGTAATCATAATTGCAAGATTCCTATTAAAATTAATAAAAACCGTGCAATATTTTAGCCCTATTTCTTAAAAAAATACTAGGAGTTTTCTGGCTAAAACCATTTTTTCAGGGCCTACTCATTAACCTATCTCAATAGATGCTAAAATGTCATAAACAATAATTGATTAGGTAACACCTTCCGCAGCAGGTGACTCGATTAAGCGCCTTTTACTTTGCATTGTGAAATTATTATGTTCGTCCAATAGTAATATTTTTGGATTAAATGCTCTATATTCTTCTCTATCGAATTGACCATAAGTAGATAAGATTACCCTATCTCCTGGAGACGCCAAATGTGCACAGGCTCCGCTTATCGATATTACGCGTGAACCGTAGGCGGCAGGATAAACATAAGTTGAAAATTGTGCCCCGGTATCAATATTATAAATATGTAGCTGTTCATTAACTAAAATATCTGCAGCCTCCATAAGCTCTCGATCGATTTCAAAAGAACCTTCTTGTCGTAAATTTGCCCCAGTTATTTTAGCGTTATGCAATTTAGACATAAGAAATAGTCTTTTCATGTGTTGCTCCTTAACATTTACCGAAAACACTTGCATTTTATAGGGTTTGTGATAGGTAAGCAAGTCTTTAAAGATTTAGATGAACGAAAAGGAACTAACCTGTTAGGCTACCTCTTTATCAGTAGCGCCCGTTTTGCCATATCAAATATTTTCCAGGATTTTTCTATGGGCAATGCAGGATCTTGAGGGATGAAGCTCATGTGTTCCTGCAAGGCATTCTGTGTGGTAAACCCATTTCATTTGAAAACCCAGAGTGGCAAGCCACCGGGAATTCAAGTTAAAATTTTTCTGTATATTCAGAATTAATCATGGCAACTAGGCACTTCTCATAGCACGAGGTAAAGTAATCTAAAAGATCCTTACTAATATAACTATCTTGCGCACAGATATGTAATATGAATGCATAGTCCCCTTTTTGAACGACGGTTAAGGAAAATGGAATATGCGTTCTTTCATAGCCATCAATGGATTGTATGCCCTCTACTTGTTGATTTAAAATATGCAAATTTACAAAATTAAATACAAAATCATATAATTCATGCTTGAGCAATGACTTTATATAGCCATAGGGTAATTGTTTATATTTTTGCAGTTCAAGTTTATTATTAAATATATCTAACAGATCCTTTGAAACGTCTTCTTGATGATTACAATCAAATCTAAAAGGAATAATATTTAAAAACAGACCAAATAATTTGTCTCCACCTTCTTTTTCCAATCTATTATTGACAACCAATCCAACAGTAACATCAGAATTATTCGTGAAATCTGATAAGATATTTAAATAAGCGAGCAAAAATATATTATCCACACTCATCTTTAATTCTCTAGATATTTTATGAATTAAGACAACTTGCTCGGCACTTAAGCTAAGATATGTATTATATAAACCATCCTCAGATGTTTCTTTAACAAATTTCCAACTGGCTTTCGTCAAATTCAAACCATCTAAATACTGCCTCCAAAAATCAATACTCTGTTTATTTTTTATTTCAGCCAATTCATTCTGGATAAATTCTCCATATCTCAGCTCTAGAATTTCTTCAACGGGTTTATTATTGATATAGGCATGCCCAAACTCGTTTATGAAAGACGCCATACTCCAACCATCTTCAATAGCATGATGAAATGACAGGATAAGATCAAATCTATTATCATCTAGAACATTAACCCTTACTCTAAACAGGCTGGGTTTAGCACAATCATAATCATTTAACTTTTCAAGCTCGATTAACTTCCGACTACTTTCACAGCTAAAAATTTGACAATCTATCTCAACAGATTTAAATACGACAACTTTCCATTGATTATCAGCACCTAAAATGAACGCTGCCCTTAATAATTCATGCTTATTAAATAGCTTTTTAAGAATAGACAATAACTTATTCTTATCAAACCGAGCATTCACAGAATAATTGGATACAAGACGATACGCGCCCTTTTTATCCAACTTAGATCCCTGCAGCATTTCTACCTGCAAATAACTCGCAGGATAAATATCTTCTATTAAACTAATATCGGGGACAATATTCTTATGCTCTTCCATGTTTACCAAGCAAAAAGGCACATAGGATGTGTTCTCTTGAGCATCATTATGGGTAGAAGCAACCACTCCTGCTAAATTTAATATGCACTTTAATTCAAATATATCCCTTGCTTTGAGTTGTACATTCAAGTGCTTATTTATTTTCCCAACCAACCGTATTGCTAAAATACTATCGCCACCCGATCTAAAAAAGTCGTCCCGGAGACCCACTTTGTCTTTAGGTAAACTCAGCACTTCCGCCCAAATATCACGCAATTGCGTCTCTAGTGTGTTTCTAGGTGCCATATAGACATCACTATTTGTAAATTCTGGCTCAGGCAAAGCTTTTCTATCTAATTTACCATTGATCGTCTGAGGTAATGCATATAAATGGATGAGAATATTGGGTATCATATATTCTGGTAAACGACTTTGTAAGTAACTTGAAACTTTTGTTTCATCTAACGGAGTGGTGGCAACATAATAGCCCACCAAATATTTATGGCCCGTAGGCGCTCCACCGCTACTTAAGCGATCTTTGGCAAGTACAACGCTCCGCTTTATTCCTTCATAACCTGAGAGAACAGTTTCTATCTCCCCTAGTTCTATCCTGTAGCCTCTGATCTTAACCTGAAAATCCTCCCGGCCTATATATTCTAAATTACCATTTGGTAACCACTTGACCAAATCTCCAGTTTTATAGAGTCTGTTATTTTTGTTCTTAGCCTTCTCTTCCATCGTTTGAAATGGGTTAGAGATAAATCTCTCAGCTGTAAGCCCTGGTTTATTTAAATAGCCTCTGGCTAACCCTATGCCACCTATATATAACTCTCCGACTGTTCCTATCGGTAAAAGGCTTAGATTAGTATCAAGCACATAAACTTTTTCGTTATCAAATGGTTTACCTAAAATAACGGAGAAAGAATGTCTATCTTCTTTCCAAGAATAATATTGTGAAGTAGACCATATGGTGGTTTCTGTCGGCCCATAGAGGTGGACTACATTAATGGATTTGTTCAATATTTTAGCTAACAAATCATGACTTAAACTTTCTGCACCAATCAATAATTTCGTATCTTCTGTATTCATCAAAAGATCCAATTTTAAATCACATAGCGTCGGCGTTATCTGGATAAAATCATAGTTTGAGCAGTCTAAAGCATTGAAATCATTAGTCCCTATAACTATCGTTCCACCCGTAAATAAGGGTAACCCATACTCTGGACCGACCATATCAAATGCATAATTAGTCATATTGTAGGTACTGATTGGTTGTTTATCTGAGAAATAAAGATCTCTCATACACTCTATAGTAGCAACATATGAACGATGCTCTATCATCACCCCCTTAGGCTTGCCAGTTGTCCCTGAGGTATATATCACGTAAAGCAAGTTAATACTTTTCGTAGATGTTTTCTCTAAATTTACTTTAGACTCTAATAATAAGTGCGCTTGTAATGCTATATTGTCTAGCACCAACATCTCTACTGGTTGACTTACTTGTATACTGGCTAAACCAGTCAAGTTGTTGGCAATAAGTGTATTTATTTCTTCTAATCTCTGCTTATGTAAATCATTAGTTAAAACTAAATTAGTCTGCGTATCTTCTAGGATATACTGGATCCTCGCATCAGGATATTCTGGATTTATAGGGACGAAAGCGCCCCCAGCTTTTAATACCGCAAATATTGCGATAAGCATATTTTCACTTCGGTCTAAACATAGTGCTATCAACGTGTCTGGATGGATAGTGTAATTTTTCTGCAAATAGTTTCCCAACCTATTTGCCTTTTCGTTAAGTTCTCTGTAGGTTAAACTTGTATTTTCATATATAATGGCTATGTTATCTGGTGTTCTTTCTACTTGCTCCTCAAACATCTCATGCGTAGTCTTATCATATAAACAAGCTTTATCTGTATCATTCCATTTATAAATTATTTGTTCATACTCCTCAATTGATAATGAAATATCATTTTCAGTGCGTGTTAATACTTTTTCCATGGCAATCCTTTCTCAGCATGATACAGTGTATATTTCTCAACAATTCTCAATATTCCATTCCTCAAAAAACCCTCTTTTATTTACATTTACATTAACATAATGCGCAAAAGCCACGACATGCTCGTCCGGTCATTGGCAGGCAACGCGCTTCGAGGGTTCTGTAACTTGCCAGCTGTGCCCTCCTTTTGCTGTGATCCATTGTATAATTGGATTATTTCCTGGCAAGGAGATACTTTGTTCCCATAAATGCTTTTTGAATAATCCTTGCAAAACCTTCAAATCAATTCCGTCTGGCGCAGAAATTTTTTGAATACCACTTTGACCACGATTAACAATAATCTCGAACATTCCATTAGCTTTTTGCACGATTGCAGGTGAATGATTTAGCTTTAATTGTTTTGGAACCTCTTTACTCACCATTAATCGAAGCTCATACATATTTTTGTAAGTTAAGAGTTGAGTGACATCAGCACCCATATTCGCTTCTGAAGCAAGCATAGACGCTGGGGTGCTATATGCAATTTCCTTACTCAAAGATGAAGGGTCCACCCTGAAAGCGGATGCGGCTTTTAATGCTTCTACGCTAAAAACTTGGGAGGAGGTATTTGACTGCTGGTATGATTGTGAAAATGTGGAACCGAGCTCTGCTTCCAGATGTTCCAATGATTCTTTCAATTTTAATCTTGAACTTCTAACATATTGTTCATCCGGAGTAACCCCTTCGCTAAAAGATACCATATATTTTTGCAAATCTCTGGGTAATTTTAATATATTATCCAGCAGTCCCTTTTGTAATACCTTCTCCTTCCATTGTTTATATTGGCTCCAACGTTTTGTGTTCTTTTCCTCTACATATTTATCTGCAAAATAAGGATACTCACTTAATACTAAAAACCATATGGCAGCATTATTATGTTTTTTGTTTATAGCTAACCGGTATCTAATTAACTTGAGAATATCTTTACTTATTCCCGGATTTCCACTTAAATCTAAATTAAGAATCGTCTTGTTTTTTAACAACATATTTGCCAATAGACTTGCTTTTTTATCATCGACAAAAGAATTGCTTAACACTAATTTCGTAAGCGTTTGATTCTCTATTAGAGCATTTGCCATAGTTTCTATCATTTCTTCTTGACAATGTGAATAACCAGAAAGCCCTACTTCCATTAAAGTGCGATTAGTCGCTAATAGCCTTGAAAAAAGTTCGACAGGGATAGTATTAGAAGAATGACTGTCCGGCCCCGGCCAGATACATTCAAAGTGAGTGACAGTGTTGTTCGTCAATAATACTTTGAAAAGCTTGGTTAAATTTGAATTGGAAAGTGAATGAACATACTCACCTTTAGCGAAAGTCGAAAAGCGATAAGGATCGTAACCTCGAGAAATACATTCCCCTATGGATGAGCAACCTTCCCTTACCGTTGAGTAAGAAAAGGTTAATGAAACAATGGGATGATTTTCTTGTAACAAAACCAAAAGAGCATTAAACTCTTCTTGTTCTATTTTTTTATAAATAAGTTTGCCATCCTTTGCTTTTTTTTTGATAATCTCTACGCACTTTTTTTTATAGTTTAATCTACGTTGTGCCGCTAGATTTCCTTGTTCTGCAGCATTTTTATACCACTTCGCTGATGTTTCTAAATCCTCAGAAACAACATTTCCTTCCTCATAAAACACACCTAGATTATACTGTGCATCTGCATTTCCATGCTCTGCTGCTCTAGTGAACCACTTTACAACTGAATTATTATCTTTAACAACACCGTAACCATGTAAGTGGCAATCCCCAAGGCTATATTCTGCATTCATATTCCCTTGCTCTGCCGCTTTAAAATACCATTCTACGGCCAACTTATAATCTTGGGTAACACCTTGTCCATGATAGTAACAACACCCAAGCCTATATTGTGAGTCTGCATGCCCTTGCTCTGCCGCTTTAAAAAACCATGTCACCGCTAGATTATCATTATTAGTAACACCCTCGCCATCAAAGTAGCAGCATCCAAGCCTATATTGCGCATAAACATTGCCTTGCTCTGCGGCTTTAATATACCACTCTACGGCCAACTTATAGTCTTGGGTAACACCTTGTCCATGGTAGTAACAATGCCCCAGACTTAGTTGTGCATTTGCATTTCCCAGACTTGCGATTTTCGTATCCAACTTTATGGCTTCTTTTAAATCTTTTTCAACGCCCCAGCCATTTCGATAACACTGTGCCAACCTAGATAAAGCCTTTAAATTTTTAGAATCACTTTTTTTATAAATTTCATCAAATTTCTCAAAGACTCTCTTGAAACAACTGCTTGCCTCTTGATTTCTGTCCAGTTTTAATAAAGCTACTCCTTTCCCTAAAAGAGCTTCCGCATCCTCAGGATTAATATTTAAAGCAGCTTCACAACTTTCCAGCCCTTCTTGGTTTCGGCTCAACACTCGCAAAGCATTTCCTTTTCCCCGCAAAGCTTCAAAGTTTTTAGGATTAAAATTCAAGGCAATCTCATAATTTGCAAGTGCCTCTTTGAAATTTTCCAAATTATATAAGGCTTCCCCTTTGCCATAAAAAAGATAGCTATTTTCTCCATCTTCTTTCAATGCGATTTCAAAGAACTCTAACGCTTGCTTATATTGCCCAGAAGACAATAAATTCTCCCCTGCTGATACACTACTTACAACGGCGGCTAAGGTGGCAGAATTTGTGCTAAACATCTTTGGTTCCTTGTTTTAGCAAATCTCTAAGCGTGTTTCCAATTTGAGTTATATTTTCTTTATCAAAAATAGTCGCATGCTCCCCGGGAATTGTATATTCCTTAATATCAATACAATATTTATCCCAACCATACTTAGAGTCTTGAAATAACTTATGGCTTTCAGGGGTTAATTCACTAAATGCCAATTGAGCCTTAATTAAGGATACTTTTGCCTTTACATATTTCGGCCTCAGTGTTCTTGAAAGCAATACATTTCTATCCACCTGCTGTTCAAATTCTTGCTGTGTATTTTGATCTTTAAATATCATATTTTCAACCAAAGCTGGATTAGCCGCTTCAATTAAAATTAAGGCATCTACTGTATCTAAGCTTTCTTCCATTTGTCGTGTCATTTCAAATGCAACCATCCCACCAAAGGACCAACCTGCTAAATAATAGGGGCCTGTTTCCTGTATTTTTTTTATAATTTTTATATAAGCGCTGGCCATCTCTTCAATATTTTTAAATCCTGATACCTCTTCCCCAATATAAGGATCATCAATTCCAATAATAGGCCTATCCTGAATGCAGGATTTAAGCGGCAAATACGGTAATGATAAACCTACCCCAGGATGAATTAAAAACAAGGGTTTTTGTTTCCCATCCGGCTGAATGATAAAGATTGGATCTTGGTTATCCAGAGTGGGATTTAATTCTGAAGAACGATAGCTAAAGATTACAGTGGCTAATGTGCAGACGGTTGGATTTTCAAATATATCAATAACTCGAATTTTTACCCCAAGTTCTTTTTTAATATTCAGAACCAAACTAACGGCTAAGAGAGAATCTCCTCCTATTTCAAAAAAATTATTATTCAAGCCAATAGGATCGATGTTTAACAATTTTTTAAAAATTTCCCCTAATGCACATTCAATAGAATTTCTAGGCAATATTGATTCTTTGATATTAAATTTATCTTCTCTATCTTTTAAAGCAATCCTATCTAACTTACCATTTGCCGTTAATGGCAGTGACTCTAAGACCACCCATTGACTCGGTTGCATATAATCTGGCAGACGACTCTGACAAAGACTTTGCAAGGATATTATCAAACCGTCATCTTCTCCATTGTTTTCCTTGTTTTTTGGAATAACATAAGCGACCAGACGTTTGTGACCCGGCATATCTTCTCGACATAACACCACGGCTTGCTGAACTGCTTTTGAATCTTCTATCGTGCCTTCAATTTCCCCAAGCTCTATTCTAAAACCCCTGAGTTTCACCTGATGGTCAATTCGTCCTAGGAATTCGATATTCCCTTCTGGGAGGTATTTACCTAAATCTCCTGTTTTATACAAACGACTACCTGAGCCAAAAGGATTTGGAATAAAACGCTCTGCAGTTAGGTCTGGTTTATTTAAATAACCTCGCGCTAATCCTATTCCGCCAATGTAGATCTCTCCCGCTACGCCTATCGGAACAGGGTTTAAATACCTATCTAATAAGTACATCTGGGTATTCCAAATCGGGCGCCCTATATGGTTGGTAGATGAAATTACGCCGGTGCTAGCACAAATAGTTCCTTCAGTTGGTCCATATGCATTAATGACTTTTGTATTTTTTTCCTGGTAACGCTTAATAAGATTTAAATCAGGAGATTCTCCAGCTACCACTAAATGTCTAGAATATTTTGAAATGATTTCAGAAGACATTTCTTTCAATATACTAGGAGGCATCGTCATTTGATTAATTTGTTGCTTAGCAATTGTCTCTTCGACTTCTGTTATATCCTTGTTATCGCATAGTATTAATGTACTCCCTGTTGCAAACGTACAGCTCCATTCAGATACAGAAGCATCAAAACTAATAGAAGCAAATTGTAGAGTTTTAGTATCAGGCTTGTAAAAGAAAGCTTCTTGCTGTGCTAAAGCTAAGTGAACCACGGATCCATGACTAATCCCAACCCCCTTGGGCCTTCCTGTAGAACCTGAAGTATAAATAATATAGGCAAGATTCTCTGAAGAAAGCGTCTGCTTAGGTGCGATCTTGGGTTGTTCTTCTAAGCTTTCTTTGATTTCATCTAAATCGATAACTATTCGCTGTCCTGCTGATAGTCTCTCTAGCTCTGCCTTACGACTCACGATGAAAGGTACTCCGCTGTCTTCTAGCATATATTCTAAACGTTCTGGTGGATAGTTTACATCCATAGGTACATAGGTCCCGCCTGCCTTAAGTATTCCTAATATTCCTATTACCATTTCAATGGAACGTTCAATGACTAAGGCTACTGGCACTTCTGCCTCTACGCCTATACCGCGCAGATAGTTCGCAAACTGATTTGCTCTCACATTTAAAGCGTTATAACTGATTTGCTGATTTTTATATACAACTGCAATCGTATCTGGCACTCTTTGTACCGCAGCTTCAAACAGTTCATGAATACTTCTATAGGATGAGTATGCATGCTGAGTTTCATTCCAAACTGTCAATTTTTTTAATACTTCGGGTCTTAGAAAAGATAATTCTCCTGTTTTTTGAAAAGGATTTCTTATGGCTATTAAAATTAACTGTTCAAAATCCTTTAGCATTTGTTCAATAAAGTCTTGAGTAAAGCATGCCTTACGATAATGGATACGCGCGCTTAAACAATCTTCATAAGATAAGGTAATCCCTAATGTGTATTCCGCCTTTTCTATCCCTCTCGCTAGCTTAACGCCTAATCCTGCAGGTTGATCAGTATCATTTTGGATTGGATAATTTTGATAAACATAGGTACTATCAAATAGCCCGCTGCCTCCCTCCTTTTGCTGAGCTTGTATCTTCCACAAGGGGACATAGGCATGCTCTTGCATCCCTACCATTTGATCCTGAGTGTTTCTGAAAACTTTTTCTAAACTTTCGTCCCCTCGTACTTGTACTCGTAATGGTAAAGTGTTAATAAACATCCCTACCATCTGTTCAATGCCCGGTAAATTAATTTGACGGCCTGAAACAACCACACCAAATACCACATCACTTCGCCCTGTATACACACTTAACACGATACCCCAAAGAGCTTGTAATACCGTATTAACCGTGATACCCAGTTCCGCTGCATAGCTTAACAATCGCTGACTCATTTCTTCATTGAAAGCAAGCATATATTCTTCAAAGGCTGTTTGGTCTTCTTTGATAGTTCCACTGCTCAGCATGGTGGGAGTCACCCCTGCTAAGGCACGTCTCCAATAATTTTCTCCTTTCTTCTGGTCTTGTCGACTCAACCAAGCAATATAATCTCTATAGGGCCTTCTGGGAGGAAGGTTAATCACTTGTCCTTGTACTAAACTATCATAGATACTTTTAACCTCGTTCAATATAATAGGGACACTCCACCCATCACTTAAAATATGGTGATAACTCCAGATCAGACAATGCTTGTGATTAGAAAATTTGAATAAACTCCATCGCATTAGGGGTGCTTGGTTGAAATTAAATCCTTGAGCTCTGTCCTGTGCAATATAGGCATTTAACTGTTGAGTTTGTTCTTTTGTTGATAAATTAGACCACTCTTCTTCATGCCAGGTGAGACTTGCTTGCCTATGAATAATTTGTACCGGTTCTTCTAAACCTTCCCACATAAAACTGGCCCTTAAATTTTCATGCCGTTCAAGCAATTTTGACAATGCTTGTTTGAGCAGATGAATCTGTAACTCTCCCGTCAGCTCCAAAAGTGTCTGTACAAAATAAGCATCTGAATTAGGAACGTATAATGCTTGAAATAACAATCCTGCTTGCATTGGTGATAAGGAATAAACCGCTTCCGGATGCAAAACAGTTAAATGTGTATCAATTTGTGATTGTGATAAACGACAAAGTGGAAAATCCGAAGGGCTATACCCACAGTGCTTCCCTTCCGAACAATATTCTATCAATGCTTCTAATCTTTCTGTAAATATACTAGAAAATCTTTCTATCGTTTCTTTCTTGTAATGACATGTACTATAACTCCAATGAAAACCTAACCGTCCTTGATTAACGCCTCCATTAATGGCCAAAGGATGAGGATGAGGATTATCTAAGCTGGCACTCAATCCTGTTTCCCCTTCCCCAAAGAAAAATGTCTCTTCATTTCGTTTAACATTTGACCATTGCCCCAAATAGTTAAAAACGACATCCCCACGCACAAAGGGACAGGTTTTTTGAATTTGGCTCATTATCCCGTAACAAACCCCTTTCTGCGGTATCTGTCTTAAATGCTCCTTGATATGCTTAATGCTTTGATCAAGATCCGAAGGCTTCGGTAAACTTAAAACTACTGGATGTATACTGGTAAACCAACCCAAGGTGTGAGTCAAGTCTAAACCTTCGCCTAAATCTTCTCTTCCATGACCTTCCAAATCTACACACAGTTCATATTTCCCAAAGCAATCGCCTACTGCTTGAACAAGCGCGAGTAAGAGTAAATCATCAGGTTGAGTCCCATAAGATTGATGTGCATTTTGAAGAAATTGCTTGGTAGTCTGTTCAGAAAAACGAATGTCTAATCCCTGCACATTCCTTAATGTAATATAACCAGAATATGTATAATCGCTTGGTAACCTAGGAACATTTTCTAGTTGTTTTTGATAATATGAAATTTCATCATTAGCCACGTATCTCGCTAAAGACTCACTCCAAGCTCGGTAGCTATGACTCTTTGGCCCCAAAGTCTTGCCCGCATAGGCAAGGTTCAAATCCTCTAACAAAATACGCCAAGATACGCCATCCACTATCAAATGATGAATCACCCAAAGCAATTGTCCTTTCTCTGCAAACCAAAGTAATTGACTTAAAGGCCCTTGTTCTATATTTAAACTAGATTGTAGCTCTGTACAAATTTCTCCCAAATTCTCTTCTGCAAAGCTTTGGCAAATTTTCCAAGGTAAAGGGGATCCGTCTGCATAATACTGTTCCCAGCCTTGATTACCTTTTCTATAACGTAAATGAAATCCATCATGGTGCTGATATATGGTTTCTAATGCATCTTGTAACCTTTGCAAATCAACGACCGCTTCGCTCTTTAGCCACATAGCTTGATTATAGTAATGAGGAATCGCTGGGCTCTGTGCAAAAAACCAATGTTGGATCGGCGTTAGGGAAACTTTACCTTTTGCTGATTCCTGGGGAACAAGATTGATCCTTTCTTCTTGCGTATGTAACGCTAAATCAGAGAGGATTGGCGTTTCAAAGATTTGTTTAACCTCAAATAGCATTCCTCGTTTCCTGGCCCTTGAAACTAATTGAATACTAACAATGGAATCTCCGCCTATTTGAAAGAAGTTATCAAATCTACCTATTTTTTCTATTCCCAAAAGTTCTGACCAAATTTGGGCTAATCTTTCCTCTATCAAACCTTCTGGTGCCTCATACCTCCTCTGCCCTTCAGTTGCCTCAGGTACTGGCAATCCCTTTCTATCTATTTTTCCATTTGGGGTTATAGGTAGGGACTCTAAAATTAGCCATTGGTTCGGTTGCATATAATCGGGTAAACGACTTTGACAAAAGCTTTGCAGAGATCCTATCAATCCATTACTATCTCCTTTTTTCTTTGGAATAACATAAGCTACTAAACGCTTTTGTCCTGGTATATCTTCTCGACAAAGAACTACAAGCTGTTGAACTGCTTCTGAGAGTTCTAATGTCCTTTCAATTTCTTCAAGTTCTATTCGAAATCCCCGTAACTTCACCTGATAGTCAACTCGACCGACAAATTCAATATTTCCATCGGGAAGATATCTCCCTAAATCTCCCGTTTTGTACAAACAGCTACCCGTTCCAAATGGATTTGGAACGAATTGCTCAGCCGTTAAACCTGGTTTATTTAGATATCCTCTCGCTAAACCCGCTCCTCCAATATAGATCTCGCCACTGACTCCTATGGGAACTGTATTAAGATGGGGATCTAAAATGTAAATTTGAGTGTTTGAGATTTGCTTCCCGATAGGACTAATTAGAGAATCATGATTATTTTTTTCTTTTATCCAATAAAGTGTGGCGCAGATGGTAGCTTCAGTAGGACCATATCCGTTAACAATTTTAAGATTGGGAATTTTTTGTTGAAGTTCTAATAAAATGTTTTTAGCAATAGGCTCAACCCCAACCAACAATCTTTTTACATTCAATTTGCTGGGGTACGTTCTTATAAAATCTAAGAACTCCGTTAACATATAAGGGGGCAAATAGGTCGATGTGATTTTATATTTTACTAAATAATTAAAATATAGCAGAGGATCTCTTCTAATCGTTTCAGTTGGAATGCATAAACACCCTCCTGAACGAAGAGAAGTCCATATTTCATATATAGACACATCAAAACTTGTATTAGTCCAAAGAGCTGTATTTTCTTCTTGTTCACTACTATAGTGAAAATTTTCTAAGAAATTAAGGAGCGAAACATGTTTAACCATCACGCCTTTAGGTCTACCCGTTGAGCCTGAAGTATAAATAACATAGGCCAGATGATGCGGGAAAGTTAAAGAGGGAGGATTTAGCTTTGATTCTTGCTGAACCTTTAGCTGCTCTTCATTCTCATCTAAAACGATTATGTTACCACCATAATATGCAAACTTCTCTTTAAGAGAGGCTTGTGTAATCAGAACAGATGCTTGGGTATCCTCTAACATAAATGCAAGACGGTCTTCCGGATAAGATGCATCCAGCGGAACATAAGCGCCACTGGCTTTAAGAGTGCCCAAGATACCTACTATCATTTCTAATGATCTTTCTATCGCAATAGCCACTAGTTTATCCGGACCAACCCCTTTCTGTCTCAGATAATGTGCTAATTGATTAGCCTGTTCATTAAGCGCCTGATAGCTTAGTTCTTGGCCCTCATACCTCACCGCAATATTAAATGGCGTCTTCTCTACTTGTTCTTCAAACAATTGAGGGACACTTTTATTCTTAGGCAAGTCTTGCTGTGTTTCATTCCAAAGAAATAACTGTTGTCGTTCCTGCTCACCTAATAAAGGCATTTCAGAAAGTCGCTTAGAAGGTGCGTTGAGAAGCGCACTTAAAAAAGTCTCATAATATTCTGCAAGTCGTTCTATCCGCTCTTGACTAAACAATTCTTTGGCATAATCAAGCCTTAGGTAAAAACCTTCTGCACCCGCCGTTACATTAATCAATAAGTCAAAACGGGATAAGTATTCTGGCATGACTTCCGGGAAGATCTCTAAATCGCCTAACCGAAATTTTCCCTCATCATGTTGTAAATTAAACATCACTTGAAATAAAGGATTGCGATTAAGCTCCCTTGAAACCTGTAAATGTTCAACCAATTGCTCAAAAGGTACATCCTGATGCTCATAGGCTGACAGCGTATTGCTTTCCACACGCTTGATTAAAGTCTCAAAGCTAGGATTGTCTTCAAACTGATTTCTTAATACTAAGGTATTGATAAAAAATCCTATCAGTCCTTCTATTTCAGATGCCCTTCTATTTGCTATGGGGGTCCCCATAACAATATCCGTTTGATTGCAATACCGACTCAAAAACCCTTGAATACTCGCCACTAAACTCATAAACAGCGTTACCCCCTGAGACTGAGAAAATGCTTTCAGTTGGGCTAATAATTCTTTAGAAAGCTTCCTACCAACAGATCCACCTTGATAAGAGAGTTCTTTAGGCCTAGGATAATCCATCGGCAACTCGAGTCTTGAAACCTCCTTCAACTGTACTTGCCAATAATCTAATTGCTTTTCTAATACTTCCCCTTTTAACCATGACCGTTGCCAGACGCTATAATCAAGATATTGCACCGGTAAAGGAGGCAATGAAAAAAGCTTATTTTCTGAATAGGCTGTATAAAAGTCATTTAACTCTTTCCAGAATATCCCCATCGACCAGTCATCCACCACAATATGATGAAAAACCAATAATAAAATATGCTCTTGCTCTGAACGTCTTAAAAGTAACCCTCTGCATAAAGGCTCGCTATCAAACTGAAAAGGCGCTTTGATAAAGGCTTCGGTATCTTCTTCTGTACTTTCTGTTAAGGCAAACCTTATATCCTCAGGTAACACCTTCTGTAAGGCAATCCCTTCTGAATTAATAATGATTGTCCTTAGGATTTCATGACGAGCAACTATGGCATCTAACGCTTGGCGTAACGCACCTACATTTAATGCCCCTAAAAGCCTTAAACTCAGAGGATTGTGATATAACCCTGTATTGGGTAAAAGTTGTTCTAAAAACCACAACCTCTGTTGCGCAAAAGATAAAGCCTGTGGCTTATCTCGTGATACGTTTGGAATAGCAGGTAAAATACCTTCTTCTAGCTGAGATTGCTCTAAATAACGTGCTAATTCGGATAAAACACTATATTCAAATATCGCTTTTAAAGGCACTTCTAGTCTTAACACTTCACGCAAACGAGAAACGACTTGGGCTGCTAATAGCGAATGCCCGCCTAAGCGAAAGAAATGATCGGTTCGCCCTACCTCTAATCCCAAAAGCTCTGACCAAATTTGTGCTAATCGTTCCTCTATTAATCCTTGCGGCGTTTGACACTCTCCTAACCCTTCACGCCCTTCTGGTGCCGGTAATCCCTTTCTATCTATCTTGCCATTCGCAGTTAAAGGCCATGACTCTAAAATAACCCAAAGGGTTGGTTGCATATAATCGGGCAAACGATTCTGACAAAGACTTTTCAGAGACTCTACCAAACCGCTATCTTCGGTATTTTTGGGAACCACATAGGCCACCAATCGAGTTTGGCCCGGGCTATCTTCACGACAAAGAACAATGGCCTGTTGCACAGCGGTTGAAGCTTCTAAAGTCGCTTCAATTTCTCCAAGCTCTATTCTATATCCTCTGATCTTCACTTGATGATCAATCCGTCCCAGGTACTCCATATTCCCATCGGGAAGATATCTGCCCAAATCCCCTGTTTGGTATAAACGATCTCCATTGCCAAAGGGATTAGGAATAAATCGCTCTGCCGTTAAACTCGGTTTATTGATATAGCCCCTCGCAATACCTACCCCGCCAATATAAATTTCCCCTGCTACGCCTACGGGTACCAAGTTTAAGTGTTTATTGAATATATGCATCTGGGTGTTCCAAATGGGGCGCCCAATCGGGATCGTTTGGTATTGCTGTGTCTGATTAATTTCATAGAGACTACAGGCCACCGTCGCTTCTGTGGGCCCATATTCGTTAAATACCGTCAGATTTCTGTTTGTTAAGTGTTCTGCAGTAAGTGCCTCGCCCCCTACAACAAAACAATGGCTTAAATCGCTCAGTTTGTAATGAGTACTTTCTTCCACCAGCTTTAAATGGCTGGGGGTTAGCTTAATAAAGCCAAATGCATCTTTTAGATCCCCCCCTTCTAACATTTTGGCGAAATCTTCTTTGATAATTTGGATTAATTTTCCAGTTAAAAGCGGAACAAATAAACTGGTTATGCTCATATCGAAACAAATTGAGCCGTGAAATAAAATGGGTTGACTATCATTTACCCCATAGATGGTCTTTGCCCAACTCAAGTAAGCGCCTGCAGACCCATGACTAACACCCACCCCCTTGGGCCTCCCTGTAGAACCTGAGGTATAGATAATATAAGCAAGATTTTCTGGATAAAGTCTATGCGGAAGTGGCGTTTTGGGTTGTGCTATTAAGCTTTTTTGAATCTCGTCTAAATCGATAACTATCCGCTGCCCTACCGACAACTTTTCTAATTCTGCCCGACGGCTTACGATAAAAGGTACACCACTGTCTTCTAACATATACTCTAAGCGTTCTGGCGGATAGTTGATATCCACGGGAACATACGCCCCTCCGGCCTTCAAGATCCCTAAGATCGCTATCACCATCTCAATGGAGCGCTCAATGGCTATGGCGACAGGCACCTCTGCCTCTACGCCGAAATCTTGAAGATAATGCGCCAATTGATTTGATCTTTCGTTGAGTTCTTGATAAGTAATCTGTTGATCTTCATAGGCAATCGCAATATTCAAGGGTGTTCTTTCTACTTGTGCTTCAAACATTTGAACAATACTGCTGTCTTTCGGATATTCATGCTGGGTTGCATTCCAAAGTGCCATTTGCTTCAATTCATCTGGGCACAGAAAAGATAATTCTCCTACTTTTTGCCAAGGTTTATGGATGACATTGATAATCAATTGCTCAAAATGAATCAGCAACTGTTCAATGAAATCTTGCGTAAAGCATGCCTCACGATAATCGATGCGTGCGCTTAACCCATTTTGATAAGATAAAGTAATCCCTAAGGTATACTCCATCTTCTCTATCCCTTTCTTTAGGTTGATCCCTAACCCTGAACTCTGACCCACATCCTCTTGGATAGGATAATTTTGATAGGTATAGGTGCTATCAAATAAGCCAGTGCCACCTTCTTTTTGCTGAGCTTGGATCTTCCATAAGGGAACGTGAGCATACTCTTGCATCCCGACCATTTGGCTTTGAATGTTTTGAAAAATGTCTTCTACACTTTCAGAGCCGCTTAGCTGTACTCGCAATGGCAATGTATTAATAAACATGCCCACCATTGATTCAATGCCAGCCAAATCAATTTGACGACCTGAAACCGTCACGCCAAATATGACATCGCTTTGCCCGGTATACATACTCAGCACAATTCCCCAAAGCGTCTGCAATACAGTATTCGGTGTAACCCCCAATTTCCCGGCATAACTTAATAACTGCTGGGTTGTTTCCAGACTGAAATTAAGCGTATTGTCTCCATAAGCCTGGGCTTTTTCTTCTTTTATCTTTTTATTGATCAGTTTTGTGGGGATAGCACCTGCTAATAGCTGTTTCCAATAATTCTCAGCGCTCTTCTGATCTTGCCGACTTAACCAAGCAATATAATCGCCATAAGCTCTTCGGTTGGGAAGATTAATGGGCTTCCCATTCACTAAGCTGTCATAGATACTTCGGATTTCATCTAATATAATGGGTCCACTCCACCCATCGCTTAAAATATGGTGTTGGCTCCAAAGCAGATAATGCTTGCGCGGATTACATTTGAATAAACTCCACCGCATTAAAGGGGGTTGTGTAAAATCAAACCCTTGTGCCCTATCTTTTTCAATATAGACATCCATTTTTTGTATTTGCGCTTCTTCCGATAATACTTGCCAATCCTCTTCATGCCAAGTGAGTTCGACTTTTTTATGAATAATTTGTATCGGTTCTTCTAAATCTTCCCACATAAAGCTTGCTCTTAAGCTTTCATGACGATCGAGCAATATTAACCAAGCCTGTTTAAGGGCTCCAACCTGTAATTCTCCGGTCAATTCCAAAAGCATCTGAATAAAGTATGCATCTGAATCCTCTGCATACAATGCTTGAAAAAAAAATCCTCCCTGCATCGGTGACAATGGGTATAGTGCTACGATATTCGTTTTCTTTTCACGGACATTTTCCTGAATATTATTCATTTTGTTCTTCCAATCTTTTAAATAATTTATCTAATTGTTTTCCAGATAATTTGGCATAGGGAAAATCTGAAGGACTATACCCATAATATTTTTCTTCTGAGCAATATTCTATCAGGGCTTCTAACCGTACCTTGAATGCATTCGAAAGCTTTGCAATGGTCTCAGCTTTGTAATGGCGTGTACTGTAAGTCCAATGAAATTCTAATTGCCCTTGATTGACACCACCATTAATGGCTAAAGGATAAACATGAGGATTGTCTAAGCTTACACTCAAACCGGTGTCCCCTTCGCCAAAGAAAAATGTCTCATCCTGTCTCTGACTATTTGACCACTGCCCCAGATAGTTAAAAACCATATCGCCTTGGACAAAAGCGCAGGTTTTTTGGATCTGGCTCAATATTCCATAACTCACCCCTTTTTGCGGTATGTGTCTTAAATGCTCCTTAACATGTTTAATGCTTTGATCCATATTAGAAGGCTCAGGTAATTTTAAAATCACTGGATGCAAACTGGTGAACCAACCCAATGTACGGGTTAAATCTAAATGTTCCCCTAATTCTTCTCTTCCATGACCTTCTAAATCCACGCATATTTGATATTGTCCAAAACAGTCGCCTACCGCCAGCACAAGTGCCAGTAACAGTAAATCATCTGGTTGAGTACCATAGGATTGATGCGCTTTCTGCAAGAACTGCTTGGTCATTTGCGAAGAGAAGGCAATGTTTAATCCTTGTACATCCCTTAAAGCAATATAACCGGTGTATACATAATCGGTTGGTAACCTAGGAATGTCTTGTAGTTGAGCTTGATAATATTCAAGATCACTCTTAACAACATATCTCGATAAAGACTGACTCCAATCTCGATAGCTGTGACTCTTAGAGCCTAAGGCCTCTCCGGCATAGGCAAGATTTAAATCTTCTAATAAAATACGCCAAGATACACCATCCACAATCAAGTGATGAATAACCCAAAGCAATTGTCCTGTCTCTGCAACCCACAATAATTGGCTTAATGGGCCCTGTTCTATATTTAGGCTAGATTGGAGTTCTGTACAGACATCGCCCAGGCTCTTCTCGGTTCCACTCTGCCATATTTTCCAGGGCAAAGGAGATCCTTCGGCATAATACTGTACCCAACCTTCTGCTCCTTTTCTATACCGTAGCCGGAATCCATCATGGTAATGATAGACTACCTTTAATGCCTCTTGTAGCCTAGGCAAATCGATGGATTCGTCACTCTTAAGCCACATCACTTGATTGAAGTGATGAACGGTTGCAGGATTTTGTTCAAAAAACCATTTTTGTATAGGGCTTAAGGGTACTTCTCCCTCCACAACCCCTAGCAGGGCTTGTAAATTTTCTGATGCTTTTGCATCTTCTGAAACACTCGCCAGTGCTTCTACAGTCGGATGGGTGAACACATCTTTAACACTAAATTTTATGCCCTTTTGTCTGGCTTTTGAGACCAGTTGAATACTGACGATAGAATCTCCTCCCATCCGAAAAAAGTGATCCCGTATTCCCACCCGTTCAATGCCTAAAACAGCACTCCAGATTTCGCACAGCACCCGTTCTCGTTCATTACAAGGCGCTACATATTCATCGCCTAACGATCGCAAGGAAGGATCCGGTGAGGGAAGCGCTTTGCGATCAACCTTGCCATTTACCGTGAGCGGGATCTGTTCCATAATCATAAAAAACGACGGGACCATATATTCAGGCAGTGCAGAATGTAAAGACTGTCTGAGATCCGCTATCAAGGCATCGTTGCTAAACGGTGTGCCATTTTTGTTTTTTGGAACCACATATGCAACCAACCGTTTGCGGCCCGGCTCATCTTCTCTGGCGATTACCTCCACTTGGGCGACATCCGGATGGTTTGCAATGGCAGATCCAATCTCGCCAAGCTCAATGCGATATCCCCTTAACTTCACTTGATCATCACGCCGTCCCAAAAACTCTATATTGCCATCCGGAAGGTATAAAGCCAGATCGCCTGTGCAGTACAGTCTTAAGTTCCTTGCATCCACAGCCTCAGCGTGACTGATAAAAGGATTGGGAATAAATTTCTCTGCGGTTAGTTGCGGCCGATGTAAATAGCCCCTTGCAAGACCCATTCCGCCAATATAGATATCCCCACTTACCCCAATCGGCACTGGATTTAGCTGGCGATCTAAAATATACATTTGGGTATTCCAGATCGGTCGCCCGATGGAAGGTGAAAAACGATCATCTTGCTGACATTCGTAGGCAGTGACATCGATGGAGGCTTCTGTGGGGCCATACAAATTGTCAAACTGGGCATTGATCTTTGAATAAAATTCCTTAACGGTTTCCTGTGAAAGAATGTCACCACTGGCAACCACTAATCTCAGGGAATTCTCTTCAAACTTTTCCCTAATCGCTAAGAAAGACGCGAGCATGGGTGGCACAAAATGACAGATAGATACTTTCTTTTTATCGATCAAATCCAAAATTAAATTGGGCTCTTTATGAAATTCAGGATTAGCGATGACTTCCGTTGCCCCTGCCAAGAGCGGGAGAAAAATTTCCCAAACGGATACGTCAAAGGTAAAAGGCGTTTTTTGTAAAATTCGATCTTGAGCGCTAAGATTATATTTATCCTTCATCCATAATAATCGATTCGAAAGTCCTTGATGAGTACACATCACGCCCTTTGGTTTGCCGGTAGAGCCTGAGGTATAAATGACATAGGCTAAATGCTGAGGTAACGTGAAAGATTGTGGGTTTTCCTGAGATTTTTTCTGGACCGCTTGCCA
The DNA here is from genome assembly GCA_027364575.1 of bacterium. GTDB lineage: Bacteria > Pseudomonadota > Gammaproteobacteria > UBA6186 > Azoamicaceae > CADEGZ01. The sequence goes on along the minus strand of DAHXPC010000009.1, from coordinate 49,603 downwards.
ATTCTCGTCAATAACTAGTATTTTCTCATAGCCTAAAAATATTTTTTTTAAGCTTGCCTGGGTAATGAGAAAAGACGCACCCGTATCCTCTAGCATAAATATGAGCCGCTCTTCTGGATACGAAGGATCAATGGGCACATAAGCGCCACCTGCTTTCAATATCCCTAATAAACCCACGAGCATTTCAAACGAGCGCTCTACCGCAATCGCCACAAATTTATCTGGCCCAATACCCTGTTCCCTTAAAAAATGTGCTAATTGATTGGCGCGTTCGTTTAAGGCTTGATAACTAAGCTCTTCATTCTCGTATGTCAACGCTATGTTATGTGGGGTAGCTTTTACCTGCTCCTCAAACAATTGCGGAATTGTCTTATCTTCTGAATACAGATGCTCGGTTGCATTCCAAGTCTTCACTAATTGCTGGTATTCTTCCTGCGATAAATACGCCAATGTGCGCGGGGCATCCGCATGGGTTTGCATATTTTTCAACAAGTTTTTCAGATGCGTCGCGATTCGCTTAATTAATACCTGATTAAAATGTTCGGTCTGATACTGAAAAATGAAATGGATCTTTTTTCCGAGCACGACGACAATTGTCAAAGGATACTCGGTTTTCTCAATTCCTTTAATGCTCGCAATCTGAAAAGATTGACTGCCCGCTCTCACCCCTTCTTCAATTGGATAATTTTCAAACACAAATAAAACATCAAATAGGCCCTCATGGTGTGCGGTCCATCCATATATCTGTGATAATGGTGTATGCGCATGTTCATTTAAATGCAGGGTTTGTTCTTGAAGACGCTTCAAATACTGTTCAACCGTATCCGCATTTTGGCAGGTTATTTTCAGAGGGAGCGTATTAATAAATAATCCAACCATCCCTTCTATACCTTCAAGCTCTGCCGTGCGGCCGGATAGGGTCACGCCCATAACCACTTCAGCTTTTTGAGTATAATGTTGTAATAGAAGGCCTACCGCCCCTTGTAAAACTGTGTTGAGCGTTATCTGGTGCTGACTCGCAAAGCGTTGAGTGGCCTTTGTCTCCTCAATCGATAATTCTACTTCATACGCTTCATAATTCTTTTGGTTGGGAACTTCGGTTATGACGCGTTTAAAACTTAAACGCGTAGGACCATCTACGCCACTGAACATCTCTTGCCAATACTCGCGTGCAGTCTCTGTATTTTGCGTTTCTAACCAACTGATATAATTCTTGTAGGGCACTCGATGTTGTAGGGTCACTGCTGTGTCTGTGACGGATCCCTCATACGCTTTTAAAACATCTGCTAATATAAGGGGGGTGCTCCAGCCATCCAACAATATGTGATGAGAACTCCAAATCATATAACTCTGTTGCGCAGAGCATTCAAGCAGTTTGATACGAAAGAGAGGTGCTTGACACAATTCAAAACCTTGTTGGCGATCGTGTTCAATGCATACCGCTAAACGCGCTTCTTGTTCGACTTGCGTCAATTGTCTCCAGTCTTCAACCTCAAAGGACACTTCTACCTTTGCTAAAACATATTGTAACGGCTTATCTAATCCTTCCCAAACAAAACCTGTCCGTAATATCGCATGATGATCACACACTTTTTGCCATGCTCGTTGAAGTGCCTGTTGATCAATAACCCCTTCTATCTTTAAAACACTTTGAATAAAATACACATCTGAATTTGGTTCATACAGCGCTTGAAATAACAATCCCGTTTGTAAAGCAGATAAAGGATAAATGTCTTCTAATACGGCGTTTTTTCCAAAATTGTGATCCAAGATTTTTTGAGTCAATAATGTTAAATTAAAATCCGAGTGTTTTGTTAAAGGTAACAATGCCTCTCCCACCCCAATGCCCGGTTGGCTTTGCAACGGTATTGATTCCTCTATGGCTTGAGAAACACCGGCTAACGCTTCTACAGTCGGATAATTAAAAACATCTTTAATGCTAAAGCGAATGCCTTTTTGGCGTGCTTTTGAGACCAGTTGAATACTCACAATCGAGTCCCCACCAATGCGAAAAAAGTGATCCCGTATTCCGATACGTTCAATGCCCAAAACGGCACTCCAGATTTCACATAATGCCTTTTCTCTTTCATTGCTCGGTGCTATATACGCATCGGTTAATTGCCTGGGGAAAGCATCCAATGCGAGTAAAGCTTTTCTATCTACCTTACCATTTAACGTAAAAGGGATCTGTTCCACATAGACAAAAAATGACGGCAGCATATAGTCAGGTAAAACTTTTTCTAAATATTCCCTGAGCTCTGTCGGAGAAGGCGTAAAATCGCCTGGCACCACATACGCGACCAGTTTTTTAATGCCGGATTCATCTTCTCTGGCTATTACCACCCCTTGAGAGACGTCTTCATGGCGGGAAAGTGCGGTTTCAACTTCACCAAGCTCAATCCGATATCCTCTTACCTTGACTTGATCATCCATTCTGCCTAAAAATTCAATATTTCCATCGGGTAAATATCGAGCTAAATCGCCAGTGCGATATAACCTTAAGCCTTCACCCATTGCCATATCTTCTTCACAGATAAAAGGATTCGGAACAAATTTCTCGGCCGTTAACCCGGCCCTATTTAAGTAGCCACGTGCCAGCCCTGCGCCCCCAATATACATTTCACCTATAGCGCCCACGGGTATCATTTGCAGTGACTCGCCCAAGATATAAATTTTCATATTCGCAATTGGACGGCCTATCGGGATTATTTGGCTTTGTTTTTCGATTGAATATACGCAACATCCAACCGTTGCCTCCGTCGGACCATATTCATTCACAATGTCGCTATCCGGAGATGCCTTTTTCCAATAGGCGATATCTTCTTCTAAAAGATTTTCTCCCCCAACAATCAATACGCCTTTTTGCTTCTGTATTTCAGCTTCACTGAATTGTTCCCTCAATGCTCTTAGATGGGTTGGGGTTAGCTTGATAAGATTCAAATTATCCTGTGCTTTAATGAATTCTCCCAGTCCTTCCACATCCATAGATTTCGAAACGATAGCAATAGAATACCCTTGTATAAGTGGGAGAAACAGCGCGGTAACGCTCATATCAAAAGCATAAGAACCATGCACTAGACTCATCCCTTGCCTTAAAGGATAAGCTCTTTCTGCATAGGTAATATAATGGGTTAAATTTTGGTGTGCTATCATCACCCCTTTAGGTTTACCGGTAGAACCTGAAGTATAGATCACATACGCTAAATGCTGAGGGAGCGTTAAGGATTGTGGGGTAGCCTTCGATCGCTTCTCAATTTCTGACCAACTTTCGTCAAGATAGAGGGTCTTATTATAGCCTGCAAAAACTGCTTTTAAACTCCCTTGCGTAATTAGAAAAGGGACTCCCGTATCTTCTAGCAAAAATATAAGTCGTTCTTCAGGATAAGACGGATCCATCGGCACATAAGCACCCCCTGCCTTCAATATTCCGAATATACCCACCACCATGTCCATTGATCGCTCTAATGCAAGGGCAACAAAGGTATCGGGGCCCACGCCTTGTTCCCTTAAAAAATGGGCTAATTGATTGGCCTTCTCGTTTAGCGCTTGGTAAGTCAGCGTTTGATCTTCATAGACAACCGCAATGTTCAATGGCGTTCTTTTGACTTGTTCTTCAAATAGCTGGTGGATACTTTTATCTTTAGGATAAAAGTGCTGTGTTTCATTCCACAGCGACAGTTGTTGCCGTTCTTGCACTCCCAACAAAGATATTTCAGATAAGCGTTTGCTAGGCTCCTGCAAAAGACCCCTTAAAAAGATTTCGTAGGAATCTGCAAATCTTTCCATTCTATCTTGGCTAAATAAATCTTTGGCGTAATCAAAGCCAAAATAAAGACCCTCTGGGCTGACAGAAGCATTAATGAGCAAATCAAAACGGGATAACTGTTCTTCGGTGCCTTCGGAAAATATTTCCAATTCGCTTAAAGCGATTTCCCCCATCTCCGGATGTAAAGTAAACATTACCTGAAACAACGGATTACGGTTAAGCTCTCTTGCCACTTGTAAATATTCGACTAATTGTTCAAAAGGCACATCTTGGTGTTCATAGGCGGATAACGTACTATTTTCAACGCGCTTGATTAAGGTTTCAAAGCTCGGATTGTCCTCAAATTGCTCTCTTAATACCAAGGTATTGATAAAAAAGCCTATCAAGCCTTCTGTCTCTCTGACATTTCGATTGGCAATGGGCGTACCTATGGCAATATCCGTTTGATTACAATATCGACTTAAAAAGCCTTGAATACTGGCCACTAAGCTCATAAACAGAGTCACACCGTACTCTTGAGAAAATGCCTGCAGTTGATCGAACACCGCTTTCGATAGTTTTCTCTGAACACATCCCCCTTGATAAGACAACTCTTGGGGTCTTGGATAATCCGTGGGTAACTCGAGTTTTACAACCCCGCTTAACTGCGTTTGCCAATACCTTAATTGCTTTTGTAAGATCTCACCCTGTAACCAACTCCGTTGCCACACACTGTAATCGATATATTGCACTGCCAGGGGTGGCAATAAAAGTGGCCTATCTTTTGCATAGGCCTGATAAAAAGCATTCAATTCTTTAAAAAATATTCCCATCGACCAGTCATCCACCACAATATGATGGAAAACCAATATTAAAACATGCTCCCGTGCTGAACGCTTTATCAGTAAACCTCTACATAAAGGTTCACACTCAAATTGAAAGGTTTTTTTTGCAAATGCTGGGTTCTCTTCTGTACTTTCTGTTAAAGCAAAGCCCGTGTTTTCAGGCAAAACTTTCTGCAAGGCAATGCCTTCTGAAGAAACAATCACGGTTCTTAAGATTTCATGACGTGCAACCATTGCATTCAACGCTTGGCGTAAGGCCGCTACATTTAACGTGCCCAGAAGCCTTAACCGGATCGGGTTGTGATACAAACTGGTATTCGGTAAAAGCTGTTCTATAAACCACAATCTTTGTTGGGCAAAAGATAACACCTGTGGCATGTCCCGCGACACGCTTGTGATAGCAGGCAATATTCCTTCCTCTAAATGCGACTGCTCTAAGTAACGTGCCAATGCAGATAAAACTCTATGTTCAAATATTGCTCTTATGGGAATTTCAAGTCTTAATGCTTGCCGCAAATGCGATATCATTTGTGTCGCTAATAAGGAATGTCCGCCTAAGCGAAAGAAATCATCTGTTCGTCCTATTTCTATTCCTAAAAGCTCAGACCAAACTGCAGCGATTCGTTCCTCCAGCAAGCCCTGCGGTACATGATAGGCGTCTAAGCCTGTGCGTCCTTTCGGTGCTGGGAGCCCTTTTCTATCTATCTTGCCGGTTCCCGTTAAAGGAAATGCCTCTAAAACAATCCATTGGCTGGGTCTCATGTAATCGGGTAAATGCGCCTCACAAAGCCTCTGTAAGGATCCGAGCAAATCACTTTCGCTGCTGTCTGCTTTATGCCTTGGAACCACGTAAGCGGCTAAGCGTTTTTGACCGGGTATATCTTCCCGGCAAAGCACAATGGCTTGTTGAACTGCTTCTAAAGTTTCTATTGTGCCTTCGATTTCCCCAAGCTCTATCCTAAAGCCTCGAAGCTTAACTTGGTGATCTACCCGGCCTAGAAACTCAATATTCCCATCTGGGAGATATCTCGCCAAATCTCCTGTTTTATATAAACGACTTCCGACCTCAAATGGGTTCGGGATAAATCGTTCTGCCGTTAAAGCGGGTTTGTTTACATAGCCCCTCGCAATACCTATCCCGCCAATGTAGATTTCTCCCACGTCTCCTATCGACACCGGCTCTAAATCATTATTTAATAAATAAATTTGTGTATTCGATAGAATTTTTGTTTTATATTTAAGACCATTTTTTCCAACATAATCTCGATAGATGACGGAAGTGGCTTCTGTTGCGCCGTAGCAATCTAAAAGAATAGGCGTTTGACCCACGTGTTTGAAAAAATGATCAATCAGATTTGGTTTGAATGACTCCCCAGTAATTTCCCAATGGGATAGGGTATTTTTAAGGATCCTCAATTTATCTGGACTAAAGTCTATGAGTGTATTCAAAAATGAGGGGATTAACGTAATTCTCGTTATTTGATGAGCCAAACAAGTTTGGAGAAGTTCCTCAACATTTCTACTCACCGCTTCTTTGTATAAAACAAGTCTTGCGCCAACCAATAAAGTCCCAAATATATCCCAGGTAGAATCTACGAAGGCTATACTGGATTGTAAGCAACAGGTTTCATTTTTTTTAAGACTGTAATGATTCCAACCCCAATATAAACGATTAATCACACTTGCGTGGTGGCACGCAACCCCCTTGGGTCTTCCGGTGGAACCTGAGGTATAGATGATGTAAGCAAGATTCTCTGGAGACACCGTCAGGTGGAGATTATCGATCGGTTGATTGAAATATACGGTTTTTTCTTCCAAATGAATAACCTTTCCGCGATAACTCTTTGGAATTTCTACTTTCTTCAGGCTCAATAACCACTCAATCTGGCTGTCTTCTAACATGTAGCCTAAGCGCTCTTGCGGATAATCTACATCGAGTGGGACATAAACGCCCCCTGACTTCAGTATGGCCAAGAGACCGACTATAAGCTCAATACTTCTTGGCAAAGCAATGCCGACTCTACTTTCTAATTTTACACCAATGCTTTGGAGATAATGGGCTAATTGATTGGCTCGTTCGTTTAAAGCGCCATAGCTGATGTGTTGATCTTCATAGGTAACGGCAATAACATCGGGAACGCTTTTTATCAATTCTTCAAATAATTGATGAATGCTCTTGTCTTTATTTATCATGGTTGCCTTTTGGGATGTTAAATTGCTGCTAAACGACCCATTCTTTTCTCATAAATAATCTTTCAGAAGTAATGCCTTTAGCCTTACATGCTGCAACAAACTTAGCAGACTCTGTTATTTGAATTGACTCGGGCGTGTATTGTAAGGCCATTATGTAATGAAGCCATGGTTCCATTCCCATCGCATAGACATACGCTTCTTTGCATCCAGACTTCTCGACAATCGACCACGCTTTTTCAAAGTTTGAACCGGAAAGCTTTCTTTCATCATCATGGGCTTTATTGAGGGCTGCTGGCATATAGGGGGCATAAAGCCAACTAAGAGGGGCACCATCACATTCCATGCCTAAAAACAAAACATCGATTTTTCCGAAATAATCAAATACATGATCATATAAAAAGGGATCGATGTTATTGGAATCTGCTGCCAAAAGAAATTTTTTATTATTTAAAATAACACAATGCGCAATTTTTGATTGAATATTGAGATCGGAATGCTCGCCAAAGAAGGGAAAGCCAACTATTTTGCCACCATTCATTTCTATAGATTCGAACTCTTCCAATTCGATCACATTTTTAAATCCAATATTCTGTAATATCAATTTTAAAGAAGGATCTTCCAAAGCTCCTTTTCGATTCTTTGGCACCACGATGTTCTTAATTTTATACCGTAGTTGTAATAACGTTTCAAATAGCACATGGTCCTGATGACTATGCGTGAGCAATACGTAATCAATAACGTCTGGGAGATCTTTATAGGTATATCGAGGCTCGCCTTTTACAGGATAGCTAATGACGGGATCGGTTAAGATAGAAAGTCCTTTTGTCTGCAACAATATACACGCGTGGCCTAAAAAACGCGCTCTAACATCTTCACCAAAATAATTTCGATCGACAGCGGGTACAGAGGGGCTCTCATCAAAAAACGATAAAAAAAGATTCTGCTTGTTTTTAGGGATATCAAAACTGTTCATAAACTGCATAACATCCATCGGTTCCTGTCTTGAACGAAACAGCTGATCAATGGCTTCATGTGAAAAAGGAATATTGAAGTACACTTCGTCTTCAATCTTTACTCTAGGGGTACTCATGATAAAAGGACGGTAATCTTCGTGAATAAAAGATAAAGAAATCCCTTGCTGAGTATCTTTGTAATGTTTTTTATACAGAAATTCTTCTATGAATCGCATGGAAGGATGGTTACTGGTATCATAGACCAATTCAACCATTCCCTTGAGTTCGTCTGGAAGTTTGGCATAAAAGGTTTCTAACGTATTTCCAGTTGCCTCTCTATGGAGCATTTTTTCAAACGCCTTAAAAACGGTGTGCAACTGAATCAGATCTTTGCAATCCTCTTTCGTTCTTAGTAACAAATTTTTGATTTCTTCAACATGGCCTCCTTCTAAATCAATAAAAGGACCACCCATCAGATTAGGATTTTGAACCGCTTGCATATGGATTTTTGGAAATTTCACATAAGATTCCATAATTTTTATGTAGCGTTCCACTAAATTACAGGCTGCATTGAGGGGGGAAATTGTGTGAGTCCAAGCATACCATTGCCAGATTAAAGGCTCCATTTTAACATTATCTTTAAGATACATTTTCATTCTTCCACCTCCTTTTGGTTAATTATCTTTTATGAAAAATAAATCTTTCCACAGGCATTCATATGCATGTCCTTTTATAGCCGGTTCAACAATAAGGAAGGACAATCCTACCATTCTCACCTAATGAAATTCAAGGGAAGTCTGCAAACGTGTCCATTCAATCAGTAATGACACATCACAGCTGTGCTACTAAACACTGAAATTTAAATATAAAGTTGATTTAAACTGTTGAAAATTAGGTTTTTTTATGATTCAATTGAAAATTACATTAAGATCGCTATAAGGATGTATGAAACCTACAATTGGCATTGTCGGGGGATGTGGACCCTTGGCGACAGTAGATATTGAGCATAAAATTTTGCAGGCGACGCAGCGTCACCTGTACCCTTTACTTGATCAAAATTACTTTAATATGTTGGTGTATAATTATACCCAGTTTTCTGATAGAAATGACGCTATAGCGCTCAATAATCAGACCCTTTTTGATCAGTATTTACGCTGTGCTCAAGCATTAGAATCGATTGGGATCGATTTATTACTGGTTGCCTGTCAAACTGCCCATGTCTATGTACCTGAATTAAAATCTGCGATTAAGCCACCCATCATAGATATCATTGAAGAAACGGTAAGCGCTGTTGTTAAGTCTTCCCCTCGCATTGCTAAGGTGGGACTACTCTCTACAGAAGCGACTCAAAAGAAACAACTCTATCAAAATGCGTTAGCGCCTTATGATATTCAAGTTGTTAGCATACCCACTGAATTACAAAGCAAAATGATGGAAGCTATTTATATTATTAAGACGGGTGCTTCTTTTATAAAAAGAGGCAAAACTTTACCAAACAATCAATATTGCATCCATAACAAAATTCAATATCCCCATATTAAAAGCCACCCGTACCGGCGAGTTTTATTAGAAAAGTTTTTTCCAAATCCATTGACAACAATCAAAGAAGCCATTCAGTATCTGGCCAGTCAGGATTGCCAACATGTAATCCTGGGATGTACGGAGCTTCCTTTAATATTACCCCATATCAATCTTAAAAAAATTGGGGTGAATTTATTTGATCCTAACACCATCGTGGCAGAATCGGCAGTGATTTTGGCTAGTCGATTAGAACAAGATAAAATATTTAGCATCATGCCTTCAGCAAACAGCGCAAATGAAATAAACAGTAACCAGGGGTTTAAAGTATGTGTGGAATAGCCGGAATTATCGGAACAGAAGCAAGTGAGTCTTTATTAAAACAATTACTACTCCCCATTGCGCACCGGGGCGAGGAAAATTATCGAAATGAGATGTTAATTTTACCCGGCATGGCAATTGGCACTCATAGACTGGCTATCGTGGATGAAGCCTCAGGGAAACAACCTATTCAGGCCAAACGGGAAAAAGTATTTTGTGTTTTTAACGGTGAAATTTATAATCACGCCGAGTTAAGAAAAACCTTAGCAGTAGAATATCCCTTTTTATCTGAGTGCGATAGTGAAGTGGTCCTGCATGCCTATTTAAAATGGGGAGATGACTTTGTTCAGCATCTAGATGGAAAATATGGAATTGCTATTTTTGACGAAAATAAAAACATTTTGCTCCTTGCCAGAGATCCGATGGGGATTAAACCTCTGTTTTATACCCAATTGAATGAAGGCTGGGCATTTGCTTCTGAACTAAAATCATTAGTAACCTTAGAAAACAATTCATTAGACCTCATTGAACTAGAACCCGGTTCTCTTTGGAAAAATGGCATCGCTAAACCTTACTTTAGGTTAAAGCAATTCTCAAAACAAAAAGCATCTGATTTATCAACCACCGACTCTTCACTACAGCTTAAAAATTATCTAACAAAAGCCGTTCAAAAACGCATCCCAGAAGGATCGCCGAAAATCGCCTGCTTATTAAGCGGCGGGGTTGATAGTTCTATTATTACCTATTTGGCTAAGCTTATCCATCCCCGAGTGGTCGCTTATACCTTAGCCGCGCCGCATATGCCATCCGCTGATTTGATTGCAGCTAAAACGCTTTGCCAGCAATTTGATATAGAACATATTATTGTCTCCCCGCCTATTCAAGAAATGCAACAGTTTTATTTAGCGGAAGGGGTATATATGACCGAATCATTTGAACCTGTTTTAGTTCGTAATGCCGTCAGTTATCATTTTCTCTGTCGTCGGGTTGTGAGTGATGGGTTTAAGTTTTGCCTCAATGGTGAGGGCGCAGACGAGCTTTTTGGCGGTTATGATTTTGTCAGGGAAGCTCCTGTACATTTGCAAGATGACGTTATCTGGCATTCTTTATCTATTATTCATAAAACCTATTTACAAATGGCAGATAGGGCTTCTATGTATGCCACCTTAGAAGCAAGGGTTCCATTTATGGATAAAGACTTAATTGATTTTTGTTTATCCTTACCTTCGAATGCTCGCGTTAATGGAAATGACAATAAGATTTTATTAAGGCAAGCTTTTAAGAATGAATTACCTGAAAGTATCACCCATCGACGGAAAACCGGAATGAATGAGGGTGCAGGTTTTGGGATAAATGCCTCTAAGGAGTCAATCTATCATCAAGCTGTACACGCTTATTATAAAAATCATGCTTCCCAATTTGAAGAAGACTTAAGTTTATGTAAAAAAACAGCAATAGAGGGAAAAATCGATCTGAGCGAAATAGAAGAAGTCTATAATTTTGCTAAATTTGTTAGACTAAACTTCATAGCCCTTAAAGATAGTCAGAACAGATTACAATTAAACACGAAGCTTAAAAAAATTCTCGTTGAACCTTTGCGTGAGATGCTCTCTTAAAAAATCAGAATAGAATGCGCGACCATGTCCGCTGAGACATTAGGGGATAAGACGCCATTCCCTATCGATATGGTTGTACCTTACATTCCTCATCCATTGGATCCAGGGACAATGGCGCGTACTGATCGGATTGGCTGTTTCTTACCCCAACAAAATGACTTAATGTCAATTCACTTGCTTCAGGAGAGAGCGGCTCTGCATCTTGTAGATTTTTGCCCGCTTGAGAAAGTAATAATTCATCCGTAACATTTTTAAAACGTGTCATTAATCTCGAATCTTCTAAATCCGGCCTAACCTCTTTCTCTAATAGCGTAGACTTTTCAGAAAATCGCATAATGAGTTTTCGGGCAAAGCCACCCTGAAAAGCGACGGCACAATAACTCGTTGCAAAAACATTAGGCATAATATCTAACCATTTAATTAGTTTAGAAAACTGTTCATATTCAGCATCGGATATTTCAGGATTTAATTTTAAATATTTTTCGCTCAGTAATCCAAATTCTATATATTGCCTAACAGCCATAATAAATGCGTTCGTTAAAATACAGCCCCCAGCCGTTAGAGAAAGCGTGATCAATTTACAAGCTTGGATTTTGCCAGAAGGCAATTTACGGGTTTTTAACAATGTAGTATCGGATTTTCTGAAAAGATTATCGAGTACATAGCCAGTTTCAACTAATACATTGCTCGCCTCAGACAAAATATACAAAAAGAAAATAATCAATGAATTAAAGATAGAACCAAATATTGCTAAAGCAGTCGACTGTGTAGAGCTGTTTTTATTATCCGCATTTCCTGCAATCTTCAAAGCCATGTAGGTAATAAATACACTGGTTAAAATTGAGGTGACATTAAAGATATAACCTAGAGCAGGAAGTGTTTTTTCAAAAATCCCACATTTTTTATTTGGCTTAATCTTAAAACATTCCCAATGCTGCACTGGGGTAATCAGAATATCTTCCAACTGTTCAAATTTTTTAGGAAGCAAAATTTTATTTTCACACTCAAGATAGTCCGTTAATTTTTTCCTCGTATATAAACGGAAGTCACTGATAACTTCTGCATTTCCCAATAATTCTTTTTTTAAATCCGGAGAATACAATGAGACTGTCGTCCCTTGACCATTTACGGTAACCAAAATCCAATATTCAAGCATATAATAGCCCTTTCATTCACATAAGCACCCGAAGTCGAGGTTTACAAACGCTTAATTTTATAGCCACACGCTACGCTATACAGCAGAGCTCCCAGTTTGAACCGCACATAGACTCGCATAAGGACCTGCATTTTTTAATAATGCAATGTGTGTACCCACCTCCACGATCCTTCCATTCTCAAAAACCAATATTTCATCTGCTGATCGAATGGTAGAAAGTCTATGGGCAATAATGAGGACTGTCGCATTTTTAGTATTCGATCGAATGTTTTGCATGATTTTTTCCTCGGTTTCAACATCCAGCGAAGAGGTAGCTTCATCAAAAATGTAAAAATAAGGCTGTTTAAGAAGAACACGTGCAATGCCAACCTTTTGCTTTTCACCTGCCGAAAGCGCTAATCCTCTTTCCCCAACAATCGTTGACAGTCCCTCTGGCAGTGAGTGGATCAAAGAATTCAAAAAAGTTAGTTCAATCACTTCGTTTAAAGTTTTGTCAGTAACCGACGGATTACCATAAGTCAGATTATTTCTTAAGCTATCATTAAAAAGGGTAATATCTTGAGAAACAACGCCGAAGTGCTTTAAAAATCCTTCATGCTTTAAAGTAGATATCTCCTGACCATTAATCAATATTTCTCCAGACTGACATGCGTAGAAACGCATCAAAAGACTCGTAATTGTCGATTTTCCCGAACCCGTAGGTCCCACGATAGCAAGGGTTTTACCCGGTAATAAATTAAATGAAATACCTTTAAGGATTGGTCTTTTTGCTTCATAGCCAAAATAAACATTTTTGAAAGTAACAGACATTTCTTGATCAATAATTTGTAGTGATTCCTTACCCTCTTTAACATCGGAACTGTAGCCTAAAAGTTCTACAATCTTTTCCATATGGGTGAGTTGAACACGAAAACTGCTTAAGATAAAGCCTAAACTGCCAAGTGGAATTGAAAATTGCAATAGATAGGAGTTAATTAAAACAAAGTCGCCTACACCATAGCCTTGATAAAGTACCCTATACGCAGTCATTAAACTAAATAATATAAGTGTAATCCCTAAGATAAGGTCTTGCCCTAAAAAAACATAGCGTCCTCGCACCAACGATTTAATCATGGATTTTTCTCGTTCTTGAAGGATATTATGGCACTTTTCAAATTCTAAACTTTGGCTATTAAACAGTTTAATGGTAGAAAAATTGATAAAGCTATCCACAATATTACTATTGGATTCATAACGTTTTTCATTGCTCTGCCTAACCGCTTCAAGTGACCATATTGAAGCTTTAGTCGAATAAATGAGAAACAGTGCCGTAGTGGCTAACATAATAAGGCCATAAGAAATGCCATAGAAAGACGACAACAATACAGAAACAATTAAGATTTCTAAAAAAGTTGGTATAATCAGGAAAAACAAAGGCCACAGGATAGCGGGAAAAGCTTCCTGAGCTTTTTCAATAGCGCTGGTGATTTCACCTGTCTTGCGTTTTATATGAAAATCATAAGAAAGAGAATGGATGTGCTCAAATATATGCGCGGATAATCGAGTCACCCCCTTTTCCATTACTTGAAACATAAACACTTCACGAAGATTGGTAGAAATTCGAGTTAAAGTCCAAACCAAGCCATACGAAGCTATAATTCCAAACACAATGATTTCATTTCTTGACACGGTAAGGCTAAGAATTTCTACCGTTTTTTTAAACAGAAAAGGGACACTAATACTAAACGCTGTAGAAAACAAGATGATTAAAAACGCCCAAATAAATCGACTGCGTATACCTCTTTCTACAGACCATAAAAAAGGCCAGAGCATTTTTAATAAATGAACGTGCGGATTATCAAACATCTTATTTAAAAAATTGGGTAGCCTCATTCTTTCCTCATTCCATTAAAAAAATTCAAATGCATTTTCTGGGAAAGCAGTATGAGGTGTACATAAAAGCAAAATCACCTTATTTTAAAATGCTTGTAAGAATAGATTAAGCTTTCTATTGTGATGGCTAAACAGATTGTTTACTCATTAGTTTTACACCTTGGCTTTTTTAAGCTAACTCTTCCATCTTTTTTCTAAGGCTTAGAGGGCGCATGTCAGTCCAGGCCCCTTCAATGTAAACTAGGCATTCAGATTTTATTCTAGGCCCGCCTATCGCTTCCCAGCCTTCAGGAATTTGTTTGTAACTTGGCCAGATGGAATATTGCTCCTCAATGTTCTTTACGACATAGTACATCTCTTGCGGTTCCACTTGCTGAATATTGCCTTTTGTTTCTATTTCCATAATGCCATTCCTATTTTTGGTTACTGAAGAATATTTGAAATGGATGCATCCATTTGTGCATCCAACAATTCAAGATATCCTATCCCATGACGAGTGGCTAGATCAATATCAGCAACACAACGAACTTTTTGAAAGTTCAAGGTGCAAGTTCCCGCCACATGTAAAGTACCGCTGCCCATTTCGAAATTCGCGTCTTGTAAAGAAGTTAACGCATTATCGACCGTAATGCCTAACTCTGTACCCCCTTGCGTTTCCGCAAACCGTACAAACACAAAACCTTGATTTAATCTTTGTTTAACTTCATTGAGCGTAGTTGTTTTGGGCTCAAATAACACCGGGTGTGTCCCCGTTGAAAGTTTTTTCACTAATCTATCCACTCGCTTTCCCCGTCTAGTCTTGTCTATATACATCTACCCATTAAAAGCTTGCTGCCTCAAGAATAACCTTACTGGGTTATAATAGAATACGCAATAAGCAAAAACTTTTTTGAAATCCTTACCGCCTTCAAGAAAAGACAGCGAGTGGCGCACATCCATTCGCTCGTATAAACAATTGATTTGTGACGCGGACTCCTTTTGTAACCGGTGCTACCGAGTGGGGTCTGCCTGAATGAAAAATAACCAAATCCCCACGTTTTGGCTTAATGATATGTGGAGCGGGTAATAACTTAAAAATTTCCTGCTGCCACTCACTGTCAAAAACATAGCCTTGAGTCATAATCATGGTCAGAATTTGTGCACTCAAATAATTGCGCATTCCTTTTAGGCGATTAAGATTTATGCCCCAAATATAAAGTTCTCCGCCCTCTTCAGGGATTTTAAGATAAATGTTTGCACTAAACGTGCCTTGTGCGGATTTAAGTTTTGGAAAATCATCGGTGTGAATGAATCCATGTTTGGGAATGGGAAAATTAAGATCATTCTTTTCACACATAATACGCATAATTGCAGGTCTTAATTTTTCTCCTAGATACTGCCCTAGGCATGCGCCAAATGGCCACGTATCATCAAGATCGAGTCGTAGACGATCGACAGGCCAAGTTCCTTTAGACATCATCCGTTGTTTGCCTACAAAGTCTTTTCGTTCACCAAAATAGCGACGAAAGTCTGGCCAACTATGATCGGCGACTTCCTTTGGAACGCTGCCGCCTGCGTAGAACATATCGGTACTTACAACGCCACCCAGCTTCCAATGCGTATACTCCTCGAGCGCACTCTGACTCAGGGATTCGGCAACCTCTGGCGGGCAAAAGCCAGGCACATGAATCGCACTAATTTGATTTTTTTCTATTAATTGACCTAAGAGGTCACTCGTTAATTGCTGGGTAACCACCACCTGTGACCCATCAGACTCAAAGGCTTTAAGATAAGTTTTAAAAAATTTGAACAGTATTTCGCCGATTCGCAGCTTATGAAATGTACTTCGCATGAAGTTATGGATTTTCCGCTCTTCTTTGTTTGAGTTATGTAGATGCTCCTTCCAGAGTTGCTCTAAAGCTTCATCGCTAATCATCTATTATTGTCTCCCGTAAAATATTTATCCCTTGTCAAACTTGATGAATCCTTTTGATCTTACTTTTGGGCACTTTGCAAGCGCGAAGGAATTTTTATGCTCCACGGGCTTCATTTACTGTAATTATCTGCAATCCTATAGATATCCGCAAGCTGGCACACGTAGTGTATGCAGCAGAATTCTAACATTCAATATAGGAATTTTCAACGATCAATGTATATATCTAGGCTTTTACTATAGACGAGCGGGAAACACCCTTTTCACTCCTATTATCGACACAATAGGGTAGCTTTAGGACTACCTTAGATAATTATTTTATCAAACGTCAGCGCAGACAGCGCTATTAAAAGTTTGAAGCAATGCGAAAAAGTTGTTATAAGGAAAAGATATACCTGTCTGGATCTTTTAAAGCATTTACTACCCAGTATGTTGCAATCTAATTTAGGTGACGGTAAACTATTGAAACTAGGGTCCCCCTTATCAAGGACATAAAGACATGCTGTCTGACGCTCAGATGAAATCTTATTTTTTAACGCCCGAAGAAAATGGACCGCTTGTATTTGAACCTCAAGGGAAAATATCCTTTGATCCTTTTGAATGGATTCATGAAAACAAATCCTCTCTCGAAGATTATTTACTAAGGCATGGGGGAATTTTACTTCGAAATTTTAATACATATTCTCTTTCAGAATTTAACCGCATTGTACAAAGTCTCTCACCCAATCTTCTGGATTATGTTTACCGCTCCACACCGAGAACACGATTAGGCGGGAAAATATATACTGCAACGGAATATCCTGCGGATAAGATTATACCTATGCACAATGAAAACTCTTATTCCAAATCCTGGCCAAAAAAAATATTCTTTTTTAGTGTGATCGTTGCAGCTGAAGGCGGAGAAACGCCTATTACAGATAGTCGGAAAATGTATAAAAAAATAGATCCCCGCATTATAAAGAAATTTGAAAAGCATGGCATCATGTACATTCGAAACTATACCAAAGGGATTGATCTAAGCTGGCAAGAGGTTTTTCAAACCGAAGAAAAATCTGAAGTTGAAAAATATTGTAAAGAAAATGACATTGAATTTGAATGGAAAGCAGGAATCCCTGAATTGACCACAAAACAAATTTGTCAGGCTACCCTTACCCATCCAACCACTGGAGAATCTGTATGGTTCAATCAGGCCCATCTTTTTCATATTTCTGCTTTAGATGAAAGTTCCCGCCAGTCCCTTATTCAGGAACTGGGAGAAGACAATATCCCTCGTAATGCTGCCTACGGTAATGGGGAAGCTTTAGAAGATGACGTTTTAGAGCATATCCGAGAAGTGTATAGGCAAGAAAAGATAAAATTTAAATGGAATAAAGGAGATATTTTAATGCTAGATAATCTTCTTATGGCCCATGGAAGAGAAGCCTATAGAGGAGAGAGAAAAGTGGCTGTTGCAATGTCTTAAATATACCGCTTAGATATTGGGCTACTCGAAAAAAAAAAAAAGCCACTTCTGTTTACACATTCTTAGGTTCGACAAGGATCTAAATAATTTGCACTTTTGTTGCGTATTCGCCCTTTTCACCCTTTTCAGGTACGTAAGAAATACGTTGGCCTTCTTTTAGGTCTTTGTAGCCCGAAACTTGGAGTTCCGAAAAATGAACAAATACTTCGGTTTCACTTTCATCGGGAACGATAAATCCATACCCTTTAATTCTATTAAAACGCTTAACGGTGCCTGTTTTCATGAAAAAATTCCTATATCAATCGTTATTAGTAATTACCACAATAAAGTTACGGGGTCAAGTTAATGGGGCAAATCTGAACTTTAGCAGAGACTTTCGAGCGCATCGTCTTATCGAAAAACAACATACATTTTCACAAAGCATTATCTATCCATCTGGCAAAGCAAGCAGAGCTTGCCATGAAAGATGGATAGATCTAGATTTTCCTGTAACACAACGACCAATATTCCTCCAGGGTTGTTCGTTATGTAACTAATTATTCAGCGTTCCGCTTTTAGCAAAACAGTTGCAAAATTTTACAGCGTGTTATATAACTATTTTTCATGGAATAAACTATCTATAAGTTATTTTCACGAACTGTAAGCATTTTTCACAAAAAGCATGGTTTACAAGCTATACTCATAAATTAAAAAAGTTTTTCATGGGAATTAGGAATTATATGCAAATTTCAAGTGAAACAAGCCTTTTTCAAGAATTACCATTACCTGAGGATGCTTGGCTAATCGGCTATTCAGCTCTAATAAGTGCATATCAACTCAATGTTCCTCTACCTATAAAATTATCCGCTATCGGGCATCGGCATAAAAAATATGAAACTGAAAGATGGTCAATTTTTACACCTCGTCATAAACCTAACGATACCCTCGCAGGTCATCTCACGTTTGCCTTAAAATATGAAGGCGTTGATCTCGCTGTTCTTCGCGCATTATTTAAAAAAGCTGGCTCAGAACAATTAGAATTTTGGATAAAGTCAGAACCCGTTGGACAATACAGCCGCAGAATTTGGTTTCTATATGAATGGCTCACAGGCACCATACTTGAATTACCGGATGCAATAAAGGGTAATTTTGTTGATATCATTGATGAAGATCAACAATTTGCTGGGCCAATCCAGATTTCCAGGCGTCATCGAGTTCGAAATAATCTTCCAGGAGGGCAAGATTTTTGTCCTCTAGTACGCAAGACGGAAAAATTAAAAAAATTCATTCAACTCCAATTAGATAAACTGACAATTGAAAAAACAAAGGCTGTTCATAAAGATATAATAAACCGAGCAGCTTCATTTTTGCTACTGCAGGATTCACGTGCTTCTTTTGAAATTGAAAAAGAACGCCCTACTCGTAATCGAATTGAACGTTGGGGAAAAGTTATTGGCGAGGCTGGACTTCATTCACTATCCATTGACGAAATTGTACGTCTTCAAAGCATAATAATTGAAGATAATCGCTTTATTTTTTTAGGGTTAAGGGCAGAGGGTGGGTTTCTCGGCATGCATGACCGAACAACACATTTACCGATGCCCGATCATATATCCGCACGACCCGATGATCTCTTATTACTGATGGATGGCTTAATTAATACTAATCAACGCCTCATTAAAGAGAAGAATATAGATCCAATCGTTTTGGCAGCTATGATCTCTTTCGGGTTTGTTTATATCCATCCTCTTGCAGATGGAAATGGGCGAATTCATCGTTATCTTATACACCACATTCTTGCTGAACAAGGATTTTCCCCAAAACATCTTATTTTCCCAATATCTGCTGTTTTATTAGATCGCATTGATGAATATAAACAAGTATTAGAGTCCTTTTCACAACCTCGTCTAGAATTTATCAAATGGCGTCCCACTAAAGATGGGAATGTAGAAGTATTAAATGAAACAATCGATCTCTATAGATATTTTGATGCAACTCGGGAAACAGAATTCCTCTATGAGTGTGTATTCCAAACTATAGAAGACATTTTACCAAAAGAAATAGAATACCTCGAAAAATATGATCGAATGAAAATAGCGGTTACTGAAAGATTTGATATGCCAGATTACTTGATAGATCTATTGATTAATTTCCTACAACAAAATCATGGAAAGCTATCAAAGAGAGCACGTCAAAAAGAATTCAAGAAACTGTCTGAGCAAGAATCAGAAGAGCTAGAAAGGCTTTTTCTCGAAATATTTGGATAGATATAATAAGTAACCAGAAAACACACCGAAAGGGAAATCGGTTAATTTAATTGGTGGGCCGTGATGGATTCGAACCATCTCGACTTGAAGTTGTTCGTTGTTTTGCTAAATATTGTTGTATTAATGATCCTAATACACAAATTCCTGCTCAAGGGATATTTGGCAAATCACGTCGTCGAACTATTCCATTTATCTTTTCTAAGAATGAAATTCAACAAACTTTAGAGAAGAGTAAGCATCTTGCTCCACAAGATGGGTTGCGGCCAATTAGTTTTAGATATTTGTTTGGCTTGTTATATGTTACAGGATTAAGAATATCTGAAGCTCTTAATTTGTCACCGAAAGATGTTGATCTTAAGCAGGGAATATTGACGATCAGGCAAACAAAATTTAATATGTCACGTTTGGTACCATTACAGAAAAGTACTGTAACAGCACTTATGCATTATTGTAGATATCGTGATAAATATATAAATGCCTATAAAGATCTAACTGCATGGTTTATATCGGTTTTTGAAAACTTATATTTCTTTTCTTCTAATACTTGCCAACCAATTATAAAGTTTGACAGTACATTACGATGACGGATTGTGTTTGCTTGATATTGATAGTGTAATTTTTTACGCTTGGCTGCAAGACCTATAATCCATAGTAAAAACATAGTCAAAGCGCCAATCAATAATGCAACACTTAATCTACCTAGAGATTCACTTCGAATTTGTCTAAAACTTAAGCCCGCACGTTCATTCTTTAGATCTCTAAACCCTTCTTCAATTTGCATTCTTTTTTTATAAATATTAACAATCTCGTGAGCTTTATGGGAAGTAGAAGCTAATGATGTTCCCAACAGCCATGGCTCCCCTTCACGCTTTGCATGTTTTAAACTGACGCTGCATTGTATTTTCTTACCTCTTAAGTTCTTTCTAACCCCATTTTTATTCTCCTCTTTAAAAAGGTAAAAATTTACTCTCAAAGAATTGCTTTTTGTTAGTAAATAACAACCCAAATGCTGGGCAGTTCTTTTTGCGATTGAATATAAAGATTTAGTTGAAATCCATACACCATCTTGTATTTTAGAACATAATGTTGTATGCCGGATCCTTCCAATATAGTCCCAATTAAAAGATGAAACCAATTTAAACCAAGAATTCCTGAAGCCCGCATCTGTTAAAATAATAGGATGGCAATTTCTTGGAAGTATTTCTTTCAACTGTTCTAAAAATATTTTATGTGCATTTTGACTTCCGTAATCCTTTTCTTTGAAGGGCATTTCTAATATAGGCAATGCTCTGCCATTAACAGGTACTGCAGCTCGTAAGAAGTGATACTTCCCACAATAAGTCAGGCCAGACCAATCAACAATAATAATAGGCTTTTGGCTAGAACCAATTATTTTATGCAAAATTGCCTTATAAAAAAATGGGATCCTTTTTTGGAGATTAGAATTACCAAATAGCCTATCAATGGTTTTAATTTTATTTTAACAGTACAATTTCTTTCGAGCGACCTCCCAATTCCAGCAATACTAAGCTTTCGACACTTAGTCAGTGCTTCTACCGAGCCAAATAAAGTATGTAAGACTCTTAAATCAGTAAAAAGTCGACAAGAGCTAAAGAGATCGTGTAATATTTTCATGACGCGCATAGTGTTTCCTTTTCAAGATAACGTTTTTGTCGACTAATATCTGATCATAAAATACTATGCGTGTCTATCCCTTTCAAAAAATATATATGTCGTTGAAAACATTAATATTTTTTAGAAAAATTATGGGGATTCCTCAGGGTCAAATCTGACCTTTAGCAGAGGCTTTAAAAACAATCCTCTATTGAACTAAAGATGCTTAAGGTTAACGAAAAGCACCAATGTCTTAAAAAAATTACTCAAAGATCAGATTTACCCTACCCTAGACAAAAAGGTGAAGTAATTGTTTTAAACCCCTGAAGATCCCACCTTAATTTTGCAGATCGGTGGTCTAAACGATGGGTCCACTATAGGTGACACCTTTTCGTAATTGGGCTTTCATTATTTCGCAATTAGAGGTATATTTTGAAGGTAGGTTAAAGTTGGTCCAAAACTTTAGTGCTGACACGGTTTAATGAACACTCTCTATAAGGCTATCCTTTGCTATTGGGTGATGCCAAAGCTTAACTTTTGACGTTTTTTATAAATAATTAATCAATGGGTCCGCTGTAGGGGCTGACCGAACGTATTCCTCCAACGGCTTGCCTTTCTAAGGCTTCTTTTTTTGTGTTTTCTTTTATATTTTGTTGCTGAATATATAACGTATAGGCGATTGACCAATTTTTTCTAAATGTATCATCTCCTTTTAAATGCGGTTTGCAATCTAGTGCATCGGCATATTTTAGTAGCGCTTTCATTGCTTCATTCTGCTCGCTATAAGCATCCCCTTGTCTTCTTAAGAAAAGAGAATTTTTCGCCAATGCTGGATAAATAATTTGTGCATTCGCATAATCCTTTAGAGTTTCTTTGGTTTTTTTAAGAATACTGTAAGCCTGTGCCCGAGTGCATAAAAAGAAGGGGTTTTGCTCTAATTCCCTATTCCTTTCTGAAAAATAGATTAACTTTTTTAACACATATTCTGCCGTTTCTGAGTTGACTTTAAGCATGCTTGAAAAATGCGTTATCCCCAAATCCCACTGTTTCAATTGACAGCATAGAGTTGCAATTTCTGATACAAACATGAGATTTTTATTGAATGCCGGATAAACAGACAAAGCTATATTCAAATCTTTTAAAGCTTGCTCTGTGTTATAAACGCTTTTTGGCTGTCTTAGTGAATAAGCACGGCCCCGCGTGTGCAAAAACAAAGGGTTTAGCGACAAATCTTTGTTTTGTGCTGAAAAAAAGGCCAACTGCTTTAGCACTTCCCCTGCTGCCCTTGGTTCGATCCTGAGAAATTTTAAAAAATGTATGTAGCCTTTGTTCCATTGCTTCACACGACAATATTGAATGCCCACGTTACGCAGAAATGCAGGGTCTTTAATGAGTGCAGGATTAATAGATAAGGCGTTATTAAAATCTTTTAAAGCCTGTTCTGGGTTTTTAACAGCATTGGCAGCTTTTATTCGCATTTGTAAAAAAGTGAAATCTTTTTCTAGCTGGGGGTTAAGTGTAGACGCTCGCATTAAATCGTTTAATGTACCTTCTGTGTGACCAAGAAAAGTGTAAAGCTCTGCTCTTCGTAACAAATAATGCCAATTTGCTGGCTGTATTTGCAAAGCCGCAGTGATATTGCGAAGCGCATTGATAGACTCAAAAGCTTGAATATTTTTTTCATATTCCTTAATAAGGCGTGATACCTCATCCTTTTCAATGCCAGATGCACTATCAGAACAAGGGGAGGGTGAAAGAGAGATGCGTACAGGCGGAGGAGTGGATATCGAGGTTGCTGCAGAAGACGCTAACAAATATGGACTTAAAGAGGGATTGGTTCTCATGGTCATAATCAACTCCTGGCGTTTCTAAATGTATAAATTATTATTTGTTAACGAAAATTATCTGCAATATTTAACTATAGAATCGTTTATTTGCACGTAATGTTCAAGGAAATGTTCTAAAGTGCTTATGCAAGTAAATAATTTTATTATTATGGTTCTGAGCTTAACTGCTTCTTTTATTTTGTGCAAGCATTAGGTTTTACGTATGAGCGCTGATTAAAAAATCCTGTATAATTTAGAGCATATACACACTTGCAACCGCAAAAGATTAAGCGTTACGTTATCTTTTTGTAAGTCTTTTTTGTGCCGGATTTAACTTATAAGGTGCCATCACTTTTTTTCTAAAGCCAATTAAATGATGCTCTATTTGCCTGGGTTACATGAATAAAGTGCGTCATAGGCATTCAGATCGGCTTTATCTGCTACGGAGATGTTTTTAAAGGATGATTGGCTGTTTTGCAGCCCTGCTAATTGATTTGAGTTTATTAAATCCGCGCGATGTGTGATAAGAAAGGAGGGGGAAGAGGTTTTTAAAAGCCTGGACTTATGGCTTTGCAGGTTAGTTATTTCACTGCAGGTATCGCTTGCTTGAAAATCTTTATCGCTCGCTGGCCTGCTGAATAGAAAAGGTGGAATAAAGCTAGATTTTCCCGTTATAACGTCACGCGCTTGTTCGTCTATGGTTTGTGGCATACCACTATTCTGCACACGAAGCACTCTTGGTTCTTGCATATGGTCAAAAGCGGGAATGGATTTGTTTTCTAATGCGGAAAATAAAAAAAGTTCTATTTTATTTAATGTCTTACCGTTTATTATGGTGCTGGCAAAAATACTATAAAGAGAAGGATGCTTGAGGATGCAATTTTGCAAGGCCTTTAGGCGAACGCCTGTGGATAATAGCTCAACCTGGCAAGCGGACATCTCTATTTTTTGTAATTTTTTAGCAGTGGTAATGGCTTTTAAAAACCATGCAAATGAACCATCCAACAATGTATTTAACGTGTTTGCTTTTAAGTCTAAAAAGTTTAGACGGTGCGTAAATATTTCTTTAATGAATACTTGTTTAAGTTCCGAGTCCTTCTTGGGTAGATATTTAGGCAAGACCGTATGGAAAATAAATGAATAATAAATATGATGTTTATCAAAGACAGGCAGAAGTTGGTTAATAAATTTTTTAAACGAGTGGACCGAGTCACGCGAGTAATAAAACTGTATCGTCACCGACTTAATATGCACAGTGGGATCTTGCAAGAACAACGCAAAATTTCGAATGCTTGCCGTCTTATAGTGGCTATCGTTAATTTCGATGTCAATCGAATGAGATACTGTTTTTACGTTATTATTTTTATAAAGTTGTATTGCATCTTCTAGTGTATGTGACATGTCAATCCTCCGGAAATTTTATATGAGTATGTATTTATTGTGGTTATATAGGAACCTTACCAAATATGCTTTCATTTTGCAACGGATATATTTGCGTGTATAGCCATTTGGCTACAATTAATGAGGAGCGGAGGTGTAGACCGCATTGAGAAAGCGTCTTAAAAATTATAAGGCCAACTTTACAGCTTTATCGACGAGCTGGCCTGTAGTGCCTAATGGTTGCTATCTTATCTAAAAAGCATTAAGTTAATTTGGTCTGGTAGAGGGGGAGGATTTTATATTTGAAAATGCATTTTTTTGATCTTGCTTGTCCCTCGGATCTTGTAACATAGCTTCATCAATGACGGCATTTAATAAATGACTAAAGCCTATAGAATTATTTAAATCTGCAGGGTCAAATCTGACCTTTAGCAGAGGCTTTAAAAACAATCCTCTATCCAACTAAAGATGCTTAAGGTTAACGAAAAACACCAATGTCTTAAAAAAAATCACTTAAAGATCAGAATTTACCCTACACCAGACAAAAAACGGATTTAATTCCGCTTTTGTTTGAGATATTTATAATATCTGTTTTTACTAAATAGAAAGCAAAATGGCTAGATCTTTACGAATAGAATACCCTGGCGCGTGGTACCACGTAATGAACCGCGGATTATGCCGTAGAGAAATATTTAATGCCGAAGAGCATGCTCAACTATTCTATGACTTGCTAGATGAGATCCATATACGCTACCAAGTTGAAGTACACGCGTATTGTCTAATGGGGAATCATTATCATTTGTGTCTTAGAACCCCCCATCCAAATTTAGGGAGAGCAATGCGCCACCTAAATGGCGTATTTACACAAAGATACAATAACTTGATGAAACTAGATGGTCCACTTTTTAGAGGTCGATATAAAGCAATTTTAGTAGAGGCGCAAAGCTATTTTTTGCAACTTACTCGCTATATTCATCTCAACCCTGTCTCGGCGGGTATAGTGCAACATCCTAAAGATTATCTTTGGTCAAGTTATAGATATCTTTTGAACGAAAAAGAAAAACCGAATTGGCTATATTTCTTAGAAATACTTAAAAATTTTGATAGCAAAGATCCTATTCAGGATTACAGACAATTTGTTTTCGAAGGAATAGACGAAAAGCTTAAAACCTTTTTTGATCCTAGAAAATCTTTACCTATTTTAGGGTCACACCACTTTATTGAGGAAATAAAAACAAAAATTTCCGCTTCTAGACACGCCGAAATCCCAGACTCTTTTCAACTCATAAAGAACAAGACAATAAAAATCGAGGACATCGTACGGCATGTCGCAAAATATTATAAACTCACGCCTGCAGTCGTGCTTGCTTCTAGCAAATTAACAGATCTTCCCCACAAGGTTGCAATCTATCTTGCAGTTCAGATGCTAGATGAGAATCAGATAACTATCGCAAAATTTTTTAACAATATTTCATACTGGCGAGTTTCGAGAATTTATCGCCAAGTGTTATTAAAAATAAAAAAAAATGTAAGTTTATTGGAAGATATCAATAATATTAAAAATCAATTAGTCAAAGGTCAGATTTGACCCCACTGCTGTTAATTTCCTACAACAAAATCATGGAAAGCTATCAAAGAGGGTACGTCAAAAAGAATTCAAGAAACTGTCTGAGCAAGAATCAGAAGAGCTAGAAAGGCTTTTTTTCGAAATATTTGGATAGATATAATAATTTACCAGAGAATACACCGAAAGTGGGAAAAGATCGGTTCACTTTATTGGTGGGCCGTGATGGATTCGAACCATCGACCAACGGATTAAAAGTCCGCGCTATAAATTAAAGACCTTTGATTTTATTACACTTTTTGCCGCGGGAAACTACTACATATGCTGAGCCGTGCATAACAATATCGTACCCAAATACGCAAATCTCCCGCAAGCAAAAACCTACAATACTGTCATAAAATCTTTGGCCATTCTATTAAACAACTGTGGATCAGGCAACTCATCCCACTTGGAATGCAAAAGACTGTGATACCCAGAATCAGTAATCTTTCTTAATGTGCTCATCAATCCAAATCGGATTGATTCAGATAATCTAATATTTGATTCTCTTTTTTTTCTATCCATGATTGATCGGAATTTCACTAAAAAATTAAGTTTATCAACTAATTATTCCCAACTTTTTGATGGTTTCCATAGTTAGCAACCCCTGATAGACAGTCTCTCATTGTAATTTTCTAACTATTTTTAGTAGAAGCTAGAAATATATTTCTCTTCAGTCTTTATATCAAGACTTGATAATATCTTTTGAACAGAGTAAACTTCCTCTATTAATTCAAAAGGCTTGCTTTCAACTCGGTTCAGGAAACTCAGTATCACCATCAGAGGCTGGTAAAAATGCTCCATCGATTACCCCATGGTCTCACCTCTACATCATGTCTAAGAACGTCCTTGTCTTAAACACGCCAGAGGTGCAACACTCAATTTCTGTTAGTGGGCTCCTTAGCTCGACGGTTTTCACGCCTTCCCTGCCTTACAGCACGAGCAGTATGACAATTTTCTTTTTTCTTGGATGTAAGCCATTGTCGGCAAAAAGCCTAAGCATTCTCAGACAAAAAACTCATCCTGGCACGAGAGGGTCCATTCGCATGCCTTACGGTCCCTCTATTCAAAAGTTACTCTTTTCTTGGGTTTTGGTTGATTAACTTCTGCTAATTCTTTTGCACAATTTATAACAAATTTTTGAAGGAATTCACAGTATTTGTTTCTCAAACCCAGCGGAATAGAAATCTTCATATGATTTTCAATCAGATCAGCCGCCCTCGTTGGCTCTCGCAAAATCCAATACAATAATGCCACAGGTGCTTCTGGCTTTATTGTGCTATACTCCTGAATATTTTCTTCTTGCGATAGTCGTTCTACGTTTAATAGACATTCAATGATTTTGCTCAGTTCATTAGGATTTTCTTTGTTTCCATCTATTAACGTACTAAGCTTGGTTAATATATACAGCATCGTCTGATTTATCTCTTTTTCTGGGAGTTTTTCTAGCAAGCATTGATGTGTATGATGTAATTTTTGACAATATCCAGTGATGTTAAGATGGTCAGGGAAAAGCATAATTTTCTCCTATAATTATAGTGATGATGAAGCTCCGCTACTATAGCTTTTTGTACTTTCATTTTTTTTATCTTCTATGTTTTTATACTTTTCTTCTATTTTTTTTCGTAAGTTTTGAAACCTTTCTTCATTAGATTTAGGAACCTCTCCCAGCTTAAGTTCTTCTATCCACTCACTCCATCCTTGTCCATTACTATTGACATTTATGTCCCAAATTTTATTGCAAAACCCAAGTATAAGATTATCTTTAATTGCATTGGGTAAATCATCTAGACTGCCAAAAGCTGTAAACATGAATTTTAAATGTCTAGCTGCCACTTCATAAAGACAGTTTAATGGATCTTTCAGTGCTATTTTTTCTCCATTATCTACTAATTGGCCATCTATCTCACCACTAACGAGCACCCTAATCTTACTTTGCTTGAAATCAAACAAGTCATTAAATAGTTCCCCTACGTTTATGGAAATATCTTCATATTCTATTGCTTGTAGCCAGGTAACAACTTCTTCTACAGGGCGTTCTTTATTAATGACACTTTGAATTTTCTTTTTAAATTTATTTCCCTGAAAAATCTTTTGTATTGCTTCCTCAAAATTTTTTTCAAAAGTTTCTGGTTTACTTATGATTGGATTAGAAGCACGGATAATTTGCTCACAGTTTTCCTTAAAATCAGCCATTTCTTCCTTCAGTTGTTCATTATCATCCTTAATGTATTTTAATTTCTCTTTAAATTGAAGTATTTTATTGAGCAACCGGAGATTTTTCATTGAATTTTTAACTCTATTTCCTTCACTAGAATCTTTTGATTTAGATAATTTAGGAAAAGCAGCGGTAGGTAGTTGATTATATTCTCTAATTAATTTTTCTCCTACCTGCACTGCAAATTGAGCAAATAGACTCCGATTGCTGCGTTTAATAGCATCTCTTAATAATTCTACATTTAGGGCTAAATCAGGCCTTGCTCCCGCTGACATTACGCTAGCAGAACCACTATTTTTAGCGGACAAAAATTTTATTGCTTCTTGAAGCGGTAATGATTCAATTGTGCCAAGATCACCCATGCCCTGAATTCTTCTTAAACAATTAGTTAGATTTTTCCTAACTTTCCTTGGAAAAAATTGATCTTTTACTTCTTTGCATTTTTCTTCAAAGCCGACCGTTTTCGTTTCGTCGTTTGCGTTTTTAAATGTGAAAGCCTTGAGATCTGGTAAAAAGCACATGGCTGCTTTATAAAGCAAATTAGGAGCATCTTGCACATCTTCTTCTAACAAATTGCAAATTGTCTGTAGTAAAATAGTATAAGCAGTAACATGATCCCCTTGCGATCCACTAATGCCAGTACCAGGTCTTTGCTCCTTATTTACGATTATTGTAATTCCGCCTTCTTTTAGCTCGTAACTTAATAAAATTTCTTTAGCGGTAGTGGGAAAAACACTTTCTAAAGTAGAAGCCAAAGAGAGGCCACTTTGTTGGGAAAAATGTGAAAGGTTATGTAAACTTCCACGTGAACTATCATTCGAGCCCGCATTAGTGGCTTGGGGTGAAAAGAGTAAAGAAGCGGGAGGAGCTGAATTTGGCCTCGAAGTTATAGGGGTTGTCTGATTAGCACTATTTGCTTCCAAAGAAGCTAAAGTAGAATTTAAGGTTAATCCTGAGGCTGCCTGGATTGCCGGTCCGCTAGAGCTACTTGAGCTTGCTAAAGCAGAGATTTGAGTTTGAGATGGAAGTTGGAGGGGTGGTTGCTGGGGTATTAGATCTCTCGCACGATCTAAAAGCTCGCGATTCTCTAGCAGAGAGATAAACAGCTCATAGTCAGTTTGGCTGATAGGTTTGTCTTCTAACCCACGCTGTAATGAGAACATATCTAACCTCAATTTTCACAGGAATTCAAATCCCCTTGCTTTGTGTTAATTTATAGTATCAAACTATAAAATCCTTAAAAAAACATAATTTTATTATTGTACCATACAACTCTACCTAACTCCAATCAAGAATCGGAGACGTATGCAGACATAGTTATAATTCAAACTAAAATTTAATAATGGCTATACCACTCAATTACTTGAGCTGTAGGATCCATGCAGAGCTCATCCTCTCAAAATGCCCACAATTGCAGTTTTTATTGAATGGCTAAAATAAAAATTCGCTTGTAATGCGCTGAAATTAAGCGTAATTTTGCGATCCATATTAGGTTAGCAATCTCAATTACAGGAATGAAAGGCAGAATCTCTAAAATTAATTGCTTGATTTATAAACATTTTTAATTGCTAGGTGTGGCGAATTCTATGGTCTAATGCGACCAAGTTTCCAACACTGCCTAAGCACTTCCCTAGGGGTTTGGTACCTGACGAATCCCAGTATTTTCAAACCATCTTAGCATGTCAGCAATTGCAACAAATCAATCTGCTAGCCACATGGAATAAGCAGCAATATAGGGTCATGGTAAAAGGCCTCTTTTGGGAGGTAAAAAAATCTATTCATCACTTTAGAAGACAAATAAAAGCGTGAAACTCTTAATAAATAGGGAAGGGCTACTAACTTCCTGGGCCTGAAGGCTGAAAATAGGTAAAAAACTGAAAGTAATAATTAATAAAGAGAAAAACAATGGCGGGCCTACTTCGAGAGTCACTTTTTAATAATTTGTAGCCTTTTGTTAGAGTTTTTCCCATTATCTTCAAGATGCTTATGTGCATTTTCAATCATCACAATTGCTGCATCGACCATTGCGCCAATTGCAATGCCACCTAACGACATAATATTAGCGTTGATCCCTTAAAAATACATGACGATAAGAGCCATCATAATTCCTACCGGTAGACTGATAATAATCACCAAGGAGGATCGAAAGTTAGATAAAAAAGTCATGCAAACAAGTGAAACAACGATAAATTCTTCAATTAGTTTATCACTTAATGTATTAACCGCTCGTTTAATCAGATTTGAATAATTGTAAGTTTCTACGATCTGAACGCCTTTAGGAAGACTTTGCTGAAGTACTTGCAGTTTTTCTTTGATGCTTGCAATTGTTTTCAAGGCATTTTGCTCATAACGCATCACAACAATGCCGACTACGGCTTCTCCTTCACCATTTAATTCAGTTATTCCTCGACACATCTGTGGACCAATTTGTATTGTGGCAAGATTCGATAAAAGACTGGGCGTTCCCACATTACTTAGCCCTAGTGGAATATTTTCAAAATCTTTTATATTTTTGATGTAGCCTCTGGTGTGCACCATATATTCGGCTTCACCCATTTCAATTGCAGAGCCACCACCTTCTTGGTTAGCACCTTTTATAGCTTGTTTGACTTGCCTTAAAGTTAATCCATATGCCCGAAGTTTATTGGAATCAAGGGTGATATGATATTGCTTGACCATACCTCCCGCGGTTGCAACTTCGGCAACCCCGGGATTTTTTGTAGTTCATATTTCAAAAACCAGTCTTGAATTCTTCGTAATTGTGAAAGATCATGTTGATTTGTTCGATCGACTAATGCATATTCAAAAACTCACCCAACGCCTGTAGCATCTGGCGCTAACGATGTTCGAGTACCAGGAGGCAAACGACTGGCAATTTGACTTAAATATTCCCAAACACAGGAACGCACCCAATAAAGATCGGTCCCATAATCTCCCTTTTTTAAAATCTTCGGTTGAGACTTCACTCCTTTGTTTGTGATGAAATGTAGGATGCCTATTTGACATTGAGTAGATCACAACACCTACTCAAGTGGGAAAAAGACATCTTACTTTACCGTCCTATTTAAAATTCTTTGCTTAAACAAATTGACACTATTAACTATTTATCATAAAATTGCCTGTAAAAGTTAAAAATCTATTTGGAGCAAGAAAAATGGAAAAAGTGTTAAAATTAGTGAATGGAACGGTGTTTCCAGATTTAAATAGAGCTAAGGGATTGGATGTAGCCTATGTGACTAAAGAACTCCCACTTAATGAGTTAAAATACAAAAATTTGAGAGCAATGCAGACAATCAAGCCTGAGCAACACATGAATTATATTATGATAATTTTAACGGGGCTGACAGAACAAGATTTAGATGAATTATCATCAGATGATGCTGCAGAGTTGATCGGGATTGTTCATAAAATTATTAAAAAACATGTTGAATTAGGCAAGAATTTTTTGGACATGGCAGGAGTGACAGAGGATAAGGTACAACTTCTAAAGGATTCTTTAAGTAAATCTATTGCTTAGTATTTACATTTTTTTTGTCTCATTGTCATTCGTATAAATAAAAGGACAAACGGAAAATGCACACATTGTATCCTCCGTTTGGCCTAATTTTTACTTACAAGATTTGCAACAGGCTTTTTTAGGTTGCTCTGTTTGTTGTTCGGGATCCAGGTGAATTGTTGGGATCCGAACCTCTTCTTCCTCACTTTGGCGGCGCGATTGATCAAATTGTAATACTAATGAAGGAGAAGGGACTATTCCCTGTTGAGGCGCAATGCCACCTTGTTCTTTATTTTCTTGCGCCGTAACCAGTGAAACAACGATGTCCCTTTGGGCAATTGAAGAAGAGGAGCCATTGCTTGGACCATGACCATCATGACTATGGCTAACAAGCTCAACATTAGAAGAAACTTGGTTTAGTAATCGAGGTGAAGCAGCTTGAGTTCTTGCAAACTGGTTAAGCATAATAGGAGAAGGCCTTCTTTCAATTGTGGGAATAGGTTGAATTTGGGTAGTTGCTTGAGTGGTTGCTCTCTCCTGTTTTCCAGTTTCATCCCTATTATTTAATAACCGTAATGCATTCGAGACAACAATAAAAGAGGCTCCCATATCTGCTGCAATAGCCATCCAAAGAGATGCTTTATTGGCAAAAGTTAATCCAATAAAAGCACTTTTAACGGCTAATGAGAAAACAACATTTTGTTTTATTATATTTAAAGTGTGGCGAGAATGATTCACAAGCCAGGCTAATTTGCTAAGATCATCCGCCATTAATGCAATATCTGCTGTCTCAATAGCGGCATCAGAGCCAGCAGCGCCCATTGCAATGCCCAGGCTAGAGGCTGCCATTGCAGGGGCATCATTTATTCCATCTCCAACCATAGCAACCTGTTTATACTTTGCCATTAATGATTCAATTTGTTTTACTTTATCTTCTGGCAGTAATTCGGCATGATACTCATCAAGTCCTATCGATTCTGCGATAGCCTTGGCCGCGCCTTCATTATCGCCCGTTAACATAACAACTCTTTTAATCTTTGCTTGCTTCAACGCTTGCAACGCACTTTTACATTCCGCTCTTATCGTATCAGCAATACTAATTAAACCACAAATTTCTTGGCCTTGGCCTATAAGAACAGTAGAATGGCCTTCATCTTCTAGCGCTTGAATTTTGTCATGTACGGCTGCAGGTTCATTATCGCCAATTTTTTCATGCGAAAATCGATGACTCCCTATCCAAAATAATTTTCCATCTATAACTCCTTCAGCCCCTTTACCCTTAAATACCTGAAAGCTCTCGGCGGGCTGATCCACAATAATGCCATCAGCTTTCGCTTTACGTTGGATAGCACGCGCTAAAGGATGATCACTGTGTATTTCCAAAGCAAGAGCGAGTTTTAATAATTCTTCTGCATTATATCCATTCATAGGAATAATATTCTGTACCACAGGATCCCCATTGGTGATTGTCCCTGTTTTATCCATGGCAAAAGCTTTGATATAGGCAGGCATTTCAAGGTAAATGCCCCCCTTGATGAGGACACCAGAGCGTGCAGCAGCGGTTAATCCCGCTACAATACTAACCGGTGTCGATATCACTAATGAACAAGGGCAGGATATGACTAAAAACTCAAGTCCCTTATATACCCAGGGATACCATGAAGCGCCAGCAAGCGGTGGAACGATAGCAACGACAACAGAAGCCCCCATCATGGAAGGCACATAGTAACGGGCAAATTTTTCTGTCCATTGTTCGCTTTTGGCTCGACGGGATTGTGCTTCTTCTACTTTTCGAATAATAGAAGCTAAGGTAGAATCAGAAGCCGCTTTAGTTACTCTACATTGAATAGCGCTATCACCATTAATAGTGCCTGCAAATAGCACATCGCCAATTTCTTTTTGAACAGGCAGGGACTCGCCTGTTATGGGGGCTTGGTTAACGAAAGTGGTTCCCAAAGTGAGAACAGAATCCATGGGGATCCTTTCCCCAGGTCTAACGGTAATCGTAGCGCCTACTGCTATTTGCTCTACCAACTCTTCTGCAATGACACCTTCTTCATTAATCACTTGGGCTGTGGATGGCGCAAGCTCCATAAGTGCACGAATAGCTTTGCGCGCACGGCCTACATTCCAAGATTCTAGAAGCTCGGATGCTGAGAATAAGTACATCAGGGTGGAGGCTTCAAACCACTGGTTAATGGCTATAGCGCCAGTCGCTGCTGTAACCATCAATAGATTTGTGTCAGGGCGCAATCGCTTAATGGAACTAAGCGCCTTGGGAAAAATAAACCAACCAGCGGTCACGATAGCCGTTGAATAAAAAACCATTGAAGTGATAGGAGGATAATCAGGACGCTCATTGTCTGCACCCTTTGCACCATCGGAAAAAGCGGTGGTTATTCCATTTTGTACCGCATGCGTAATAAATCCTACCGCCAAACTGACAGCGCTGGCAACATTCATGGCAATATGCCCGTATCTTTGCCAAAAAGTTTTCTCCTCTTTCTCTTGTTTGACGTGATCACTCCACAAAGTAGCCGTCATGCCTGTTTTTGCAACGGCTTTTATAATTTCATCTTTGAATGGTAAATTATCATATTTGCTTTCTAATATTAGCTTTGCATTAATTAAATCAAAGGTGAGGAAGGCCTCTCTGCCGCGTAATAAAGGATTCACTACTCTCTTTAGACTCTCTATTTCTGAAGCACAACACATCCCTTCTATTTTAAAAAACACTTTTTTTGGATTTGCTAACATAGGTTGAGATGTTTCAATAATTGCTATATTGCCTGCAGGAACAGAAGACGGTCCATGATTTTCATGACATTCTCCAGAATGTTCGTGCTGTTTCTTTTCTTCACTCGCTGTTGAGGGAGAAGACTGCCCGTGGTTCTCATGACAATCTCCAGAATGCGTGTGCTTTTTTCTAACTGAACTTAACATAAATTTCTTCTCCCTTTTACTTTGTATATCTGTGTTACTACAATGCCTTTTGGAATGAGTCTCCATGTAATGTATCTTGTAATGCATTTTCTTCGTTAGTTTCCTTAATTTTTGAAGCTTTTTCACAACAAGCCGGAGTTCGGATCCTTTTATCGAGGTTGATAAAATCTAAGGAATAAAGCTCAGCAGTCTCTTTTGCCGTAGCAGAGAGTAAACGAGAAGCCCAGTTGGGTAGCTTGGGGTGTAAATAATAGTAAATCCATGCCCCATCACGTCGATTAACCACTACCCCGGCTCCCTTTAAAATAGCCAAATGTCGCGAAATTTTTGGCTGGGCTTTTTCTAAGGCACAGGCCAAATCACAGACACAACACTCACCTTTGGTTTGCAATAAAAGCAAACAACGTAATCGTGTTTCATCGGAGAGTAAAGAAAAGAAGTCTTCAAGTTTTAGCATTTTCATTAGGTTCCTTGCAATTGCTTTTCTCTTTGCAGTTTTAAATTTAGAAAAGACTGCAAAAAACATAAGCAAATTTTCCATTTTATATTTTGCGAGAAATTTTTGCAACAAAGCAACATGCTGTCCAAAAAATAAATTTAATAGTAACACAAATAACATACGTGGATATTTCCTTATCCTAAGTTAAGTCTGCATAAACGCATATGCGGATAAGTGTATGTTCTAGTAGCTTGATGCCGATGTCAACATTATTTTTTATAAGTGGGTAAAAATTTTTAGACTAAATTGTGGGATTTTGCAAGGAGAGGTGCAATTTCTTTAAAGACTATTGAGTTTATATTCTAACTTCCACATTACTCATAGTTAAGCTTTAAGCAAAATAGAATACTCTTATCCGCTTACTAGAAGGAAGGTGGTAACGCCTGTAAAAGCAGTTAATCCAGCTGCCCATAATAAGTATTTCTTTTTTTTCTCCTGTATAGAAGAAGGTAATAGGCGTATTATAAATTTTATATTTAATACTAAATACGTTACAAGGCTATAGCTTAAGATAATGCTTGAACAGCTCATACACATATCAATGTACTCCAATTGTTTAAAGTTTTATACCCGACGCGTGAATAGCACTTCTAATATCTAACTAACGTACTATTGTATGCGTTATACGCTACACTCTCAATGTCGGTACTATATAACTATACTTAAATGAAAGCAATCAACAAAGGAAGTCACAAAAATAACTATTTAAATTGTAGTCTCAATAAATCAGAATATGGCATATTTGCTTCCTCATTTCATGAATACTATAAATATGCTTTTCCAGTTTAATTTTTAGTTTAAAAATAAAAACTTAATATTGGTGAGTAAGCCGGCGGAGCGATCCGCCAGCTTATTCACCAATTAATCTAAAATGGCTCAATACAGTAAAATTTCCTTTGTTGAATTATTACTAATTCAACAACTTCATTTAACCATCCTTATATGTATGCATGAAAGATCTATATTTTCTTCAACACGTTTTGTGAAGACGTTTTTTGTAAGAGTTAGTTTGGCAAGGACAAGAAAGTTTAGAAAGCCTGGTTCAAAAATATAAAAAAATAAGCCTTTAATTCTAGTGAAGCATATGCGTCTTTTTCTTTAGTTTTTCTCCTTTCTCAGATTACTAATTCAATGTATAACACAAACTTACCTTTGTGGTTCAAATGATAAGTTGCGATGATGTCTAACGGAATGTGCTATCTTTAAATCTGGCACTGAAACGGAGCTGCCATTTTAATTTTCTTAGATAAGTATAGTTATCAAGTGAATTTTTGTAATTTTCCGGTGAGCCTGTCTAGCTGAAGGGAAGAGAAAGTTTTTGATTTAGATATTTTCATTATGATGAGACATAATGTTACCTGGTTTTTCATGTAAACTCTGGATACAGAGCAAATATTGATTTGAAAGATTTGCATGAGTCCTAAGTCTTAACGTCAGGATAAATTAAAAATTAATGGTATATTACAGTTCAATATAATTCCTTGCCGTCACGTCTTGAGGTTCATTTTTTAAACCATTTTCATTGGATCATAGCTTCAATAATCAATTCAATATTAAGCATGAGTCTGTAAAGAATTAAGAAATTCTTGCAACGTAGCCATTAATTTCTGTATAGCATTTACTCGATGGCTGATTATACTTTTTAATTCTATACTAAATTCAGCAAAAATTTTATCATATCCTTTTGGGACAAATATGGAATCGAATCCAAAATCAGTCTCTCCTCGGGAGGGAAAAGAAAGTGAGCCCATATCTCTTGCTTCGTTTTTTATTAAGAGATCATGAGAAGGAATATATAGAGCCAGGGCACAGTCAAAATGAGCGGAGTAGTTGCCATACCCATTTAACATGAGTTCTAATTTATTAATAGAATTTGATATTCCACCGCATTCTTCGATGAACTCTTTAGACTTTACGCCAGGAAAACCATATAAGGCGTCAATCGATAAACCTATCACTTCTATCATGCAAGGCAACTTTGTATGTTCGGCACAATATTTAGCCTGATAGCTGGCATTGTTTAAAAAATTGGAATGTAGCTCGCTTGGTTCAGGAATGTTGTAATCTAGTAAAAATCGGGGGTCTAGCTTTAGAGCTTTTAAAAGTTTAACAATGTCATTCAATTCCTTGATCTTTTTTTGGTTGGTTAAGCCAAAAACTATTTTAAAACTCACACTTCCTCCTAGGGCTAAGAACATAAAGGGTTAGGTTGGATTTTTCTAGACTGCATGTTTATAGTTAAGAGAATTTCGAAAATGACAAGCATGTTTTAATTGCACTATCATATATTTTTTATCCTTCATAGCTTCTCTTGCTTCCATAATAGAACACCCTTATTTAGAATTCTGTTTTACACAGGATCAGGATAAAATAGATTATTGGGAATAATGACCACTTTCTGCTAAATAAAATACTAAGGATTACTTAGTATCTCCAAGGAAGAGACAAATAGTTTAGTAAGGTTGCCTATCATTTTGGCGTCATTGAATAATAAATGCTGTTATGGTATAAGAAAGTTTCCACTTAACAATAACATAGCCTTTTCCACCAAGATCTAGTATTGGTTGTATTGTTTTCTGTTACCCGACTAGAAGGAAGAACACTTGACTCAGAATGCATCCTTGTGTCGAAAAGAAATATTTCTCTATTCTGAGTAAAAAATTTAATATTTTCTTTTTTTAAACTACGCAAAAGCTGATGGGGTTTTGATTTACGTGTGGCTATTAGCATGAACATCATCGTTTAAGGATTTTCTAACGATTTAAAAAGATGCAATAGTACCCCACTTCCCATTAACAGTCCTGCGATAACAAGTTGAATTGAAATCGTTTCTCCTAGGAAAAGCACCGATAAGCTAGCGCCTATAAAAGGTGTCAATGAAGAATAAGCGCCAGTTTGGGCAGCGCCAATATATCGTAAAGCTAAAATAAATAAGAGCATACTTATTCCGTAGCAAAATATTCCTACAAGGCCAGCGCCAATGAATATTCTGGCTTCAAAAAGAAACGTTCCACCTACCATTATCCCCAGCCCTATATTTGTAATAGCAGCAACGAAGCTTTTTATTAAAGCGAGCACAACGGGATCTTCTGTGGCAATTTTTTTAATTAAATTATTTTCGAGGGCCCAACAAAAAGCAGCTCCCGTAATTAATGTAAGACCCAGCAATGGATCAAAACCAAATTCATTAACCCAAGCCAATTGCAAACTTCCCAAAATAATTAAGAAGATTCCAAACATAGCCCGTTTATCAGTGTTTTCATTAAAAATTATCCAAGCTAATATAATGGTGAAGACACTTTCAAAATTTAAAAGCAGAGAAGCTGTCGTGGCACTGATCTTGTTTAGCCCAGAAAATGCTAGCACGGGCGCGATAACACCACCTAAAATAACACTTATTATCATCCATTTCCAAGCACCAGGCGTAAAATGCAGTATTATTTTAGTGTTCAAAATAAACTTGCGTAAGAACAAGATAAATGTTAACCCAAAGGCTGAACCTAAATAAAGTAGACCCGCTAATAGCCAAGGATTTAGATCATTTAACAAATATTTAGCGGCAGGAATGCTAGCACCGTATAATCCAGCGGCTATCATTGCAAAGCAATATCCTTTGACCTTGGAAAAATAAGCATTATTCACTAAAAACATTCCATAAAAAATCGACTAATCATGCTCCTCAGTAATGCAAATTAGCGCTCTCATCGCACAGTTTTATATCTGTAAGCTGTTCACATTATAACTCACCTTTATCTGTTGAGAGCAGGTCAGTTTTTCCAGCCAAGATTCTTAACTTGCTGTATACCCTGGACCACAAACGGTATAGAACCTGGGTTGTTAGACAGGCAAAAATTACTTTAGCTGTTATTATACGATACGCAGGTATAGTATAAAAGGGTAAATTAGAAAGGCTTATTGAACAAAAAATCCGAGGCAGAAGACTTGTTTAAATGAAGCAGTAGAAAAACTGAGATAGAATTCTTAAAAATACGCTACTTTAAG
Organism: bacterium; assembly: GCA_027364575.1. Lineage (GTDB taxonomy): Bacteria > Pseudomonadota > Gammaproteobacteria > UBA6186 > Azoamicaceae > CADEGZ01. Next base: position 10,183 of record DAHXPC010000009.1, on the reverse strand, counting down.
TATGAACTAAGCACCTCTATGAGCTCTTCAGCCGCCTCTTCTTGAGCTGGAGTTGGGTTTTGTTCAGGATCTATTATATGGGAGCGGATATGGCCTTCAATGACTTCATTCATAAGCCCGCTGATAGCACCCCGGCAGGCAGCAATCGTTTGAAGCATATTAGCACAATCGTGATGATCTTCTTCTAACAGTCGTTGTATACCAGCGACTTGGCCTTGGATACGGCGGATCCGGTTTAGTAGTTTTTTTTTGTCTTTGATAAGATGTGCCATATTACGCTGCTTTTTCTCGATTAAATAAATGACTCACATTTTATCCTAATTCAGCACGATGTAAAAATTATTTTTAAAAGGATTTAAAGATAGAAAGCAAACTAAATTATTTCTGATAATTCTTTCCGAGCTTGAGCACTTCTACCAGAAAACCTTATATTCCAGCAGTTACGGCTCGTTTTATATAGTATTTTCAATTCCCTGGAGAAAAACTTCGATAGTGTTGACTGATACTATAGGGGGGTATAGCATATGAGCTAGGACAGGTCAATAACCGAGGATAGGAAATGAGCCAAAAAAGATATTTTTGTCCAGATAAGCTAAGTAAAAGATGGCCTTACCCTTCGTATACCTTACAAATGGTTCGTTATCTCATAAAAGCGCACTCAAACTCTTTCACACTATGTTTATGATTTCACCCCACAGAGGATTTCAATATGCCAGGTAAAGCAATTATTATAGTGAACGGTCAACCTACTAAAAATTATTTATTGGGGTCCTTAAAAAAACAGGGATTTTCTCTGATTAATCTTGTTACCCCCACTTCAAAAACGAGCTATGAAGATATGCTCAAACATGAAGGTTATTACGATAGTATGGTGGCTTTTCAAAATAGTGATGCTGAAACTTTAGCCTCTTTAAAACATTTACTTCAAACCAAAGAGTACACTTTAAACGAAGTTTTAGCTATTCAACAAATAGATGTAGGGCTGGCAGATCTTATTCGAGATTTTTTTGGCCAACCTTCTAATGGAGAAACCTTCCGAAAGCTTAATCATGACAAAGCCTCCACTCTTAATATGCTTAATAAGACCCTACAAACTGGCATGGTGACTCAAATATTCTCCTTAGAAGAATTGATGAAATCAATATCACCGCAAAGCCTACCTTGTACTGTCAAAGTAGTGAGCCCACAACAAACACTTGCAGCTTACCTCATCGCCACGCCTGCCGATATTGAACTCACCTTGACAAAGTTAAAGGCATACGTAGATCCAAGTGTAAAATTTTGGCTCCAGCCTTATCAGGCAAACTTATATCGCTTACAGACTACGAGTTTTAATAAGCAGATCCAAACGATAGCTTTGTGGCATGAAAAAATCTTCATTAGGGAAGGGGAAGTGCGAGAAGACGTACGCGTCTTGATTAATCTCAAAAAATCGGACATTATTTCGCAAGATAAACTATCACCATTAGCCCAACGACTTGCCGAAACACTACAATTGAGCCATGGCTTAGGCGAATTTGTGTTAGCTTTTGATAAAGACCACATAATGATCATAGATTATAATTTAGCCCTACCGAATGCTAATCAAATAGAAATTATGGAACGGGTAGTAGGCTATAGTCCTTTATCTTGTTATTTAGTACACTCTGGATTAGTCCCAGAGGCTTCTTTCACTAAAAAAGAATTTAAAAATATTGCTTCACTTACTTTATGCTTCAATAGCCAAGATGAGTTATTAAAATTAGGCACCCTACCCACTTTCTATCGGTATTACCCTGATAAAACGAATAGGGAAGCGTTACCAGCGACAGGTGCACTTTATTTGGTGCATAGTAATAGAGAGATGGTAACGGCTTCCCATGCCAGTATCCGTAATGCGGAACGATTATCATTAAACCTGCAATTTACTTCCCATTCCCCCACCCGTATTGTCGATTTTTATCGCGAAGCTGCACTGAATAAAAGAACCGATTATTCGTCAAAAGAAGCGCACGAACATCAATCTGTGGAGGAAACAGAGGCTTTAAAACATTTGTCTCATGAAAGCCAGCATATTCCAAGGTTTGTTAAACCTTTAGATAGCAACGCCAGTATTCAAGATATTATGCGTTATTATATTGATATATACGATTTATATATCATCCATGGAAAGTCTCCTGGGACTAAGGTAACGCCCATGAATACAGGTAATCCCGCATTCCTGCCTTTTCCGCCCATTGTTAAAGCACTTCGCAAAAGTATCCAGGAAAATCTATTAGCTTATGCTAGATATAACATGCAAGTTCCAGAAACGAGTTTTGTTGAAAAAGTCACTCAGTATTGCCAAGAAGAGCGAATTTTAGCGCCTCAACAAAAATTGCAACCCCAGAATGTTGTGATAGGGCATGGCAGTACTAATTTATACTATCTGGCCTTAAAATCACTGATTAAGAACAAAGGGGATATTGTCTTAATTACAAGGCCTACCTACGGGCTCTTTATTGATCCGATTTATACAGCAGAGGGTGAGGTAGGATTTATTGACATAAAAGAAGAGGCTGGCTGGAAAGTACAGCCAAAAGGGTTACATGAGACCATTCATTTTTACAACGAAAAAGCCTTTAATAGTTACATATTAACAACTTTTCTTAAATCATATAAAGCTTTTCTACACGCTCAAAAGATATTTGAGTTAGATAGAAGCGCAATACCGCCTATGCCTAATATCGAGGGACTTACCCAGTTGAGAAAATTTGATGACTACATAACAAAGCTTAATGCTTATATTGATCAAATTGCGGATCCGTTGGTCAATAAAGATACATTAAAATTCTCATTTCCACCGCGTGTTCGAGCTTTCTATCATATGAATCCACATAATCCCACCGGTGCGGTTTATACAAAGCAAGATCTTGAAGCCCTTGCACAAGTCCTTCAAGCCCACCCTGACGTCTATATAATAGACGATTTAGCCCATTGGGGTGTTTTGTATGGCGAGATCGAGCCTGCTACCTTTTCCTCACTTAACACTATGTTTGAAAAAACGCTCACCCTGTTAAGCCTCTCAAAATCTTACTGTGTTCCAGGTCTACGTACGGGTGTTGCGATAGGAAATCCCGAAATAATAGGTGAGATGCAATATCGATTATTGAACTCAAGTTCAAGTGCAACCTTACCTGCGATGATTGCACTGGATGCCGTTTTTAGTACGCCAAAGGCCGAAAGAGAACTCTACTTAAGGAGTAATAGCCAAGCGTATTTATTCAGGCGCAATTTAATGGGTGCTCTTGTCAATGGACTCCAAAAAACGCAGATGCCCTTTGAGCATACAATTAAAGTTTATCAATTGTTCCTTGAATGTGAATATAAGGAAGGAAAGCCCTTTGACCTAAAATTATTGAAATTAATTTTATCCGGCATGCCTTTGGTACGAACCTTGACACAGCCAAAAGGATGTTTTTTCCATCTGCTGGATATCTCAGGGCTCATTGGTGCCACAATAGGGCAGAGTGCGCCCTTGCAAACCTCAACAGATGTAAGAAATGCTATCTATAGTATTTGTGCAATTGATACTGTTCCTGGAGAAATAAGCGGAAATTTCTTTAATTACTCATTAAGAATGAGCTTTTCATTGACGCCACAGCAAATTTACCATGCTTGCAAGAACATTCACTTGTTTATTGGCAATTATATTGTTAAACATAATCCTTCCTTATTGGAAAAAGACCCCTCAGCGAAGGAACTTCCTCTTAAGTTACCAGAAGCGGAAGGTGTGGATGACGTTATCTTAAATAAAGCTGCGATAAGATTTTATCTAAATCAAGCAATTCAATCACTTAACTCAAAATACGTTGCACTTTTTACCCTTAATTATTTGCAAAACAAACCTAGGTTGCAAGCGCTTGAACAGAAAAAGACCGAGTTAAGCGGCTTGTCAGAAAAACTCCTTGATCGTAACTTTGAAGAAACTATTCATAAAGAAATGAGCGACTATTTCAAAGAAAATGAAAACTGGCTACAAAATCATTCTTCAGATTTTGAACAGTTAAAGATAGCCAATCAATCTGCCTTAACGGCCTCTATTAATAGCCAGCCATTATCACCTAACAGCGCAAAGCTTCTTTTAAAAGCTGCGATGTAAGAAGAAGCCTGACAGAAAGGTCAGTTAAAATGTTTGGCTTAAGATATAGGTATAGTATGGGAACAGAAGTTTTATCATTCTCGCAGAATGGCATTACTTTATACATTGGGGATATTAAATGATTAGTCATATTTTCATCAAAAATTTACAGAGTTTTGATATATGTTGACAAGTGCACTAGCGGAAGAAAACAACCCACATCAAATATTTGCTCAAGATATAGTTAATAACCAAAGCGGACAACAGACAAATATTGCTGTAATCGAACCCCCTGCGCCTATATTAACTTTATACGCTCTTAGTGATAAAAGAAAACGGGAATTATATCAAGGGATTACCTTGGCGTCTGTTCTATTCAACCCCTTATTTGCTATTTTTTTATATATGGCGATTTCTTCTGCGGTTGATGAGAGTCGCAGTGAACTTAATCTAGAAGATAAATTTTGGGAAATATTTTTTGTCCTATTAAATGTATCTATTTCTTCTCTAAGCGGCATTTCGGATGTTATTGTCGTCAATCCAATAGAAGAAACCGAAGAATTACTCAAAGCATTAGGTGAAAACCAATTAACCGAACGGCTAAATAATCTATCTATCTGTGAAAGAAGGGCTATTAAAAGCTTTAACTTCTTTAATCAAGTTGTTGGGAACTCTGTTTTTTTAGTAGGCTCTGCTTCAGCTGCCCTCTCTTTGACTTATGTATCATCCTCTACTGGGTTACGCTTAGGCCTAGGTGTGCCTGTCACTGTTCTTAGCCATATTTATTTGAACATGCTTTCTCGCGCTAAAATAGATGAACATTCATATCAACTTCTCCATAGACTATTAGACAAAAGAGAATCAATGCTGATAAAAGCTTTTAAGACCCCTCTACAATCACTCGAGGTGTTGATACAAGTTTTAGTCAATGCACTAAATAGGGGTATTACCTATGGCTATATTATGAATCAGGTCTTAAAGGCCTATATTGATGAAAATAATACTAGTCAAAATGTCGTTACCTCTTTAATCTCATATGCAACTGCCTCCAGTTTTTATACTTTTCTGGTTTCAAGAACGTTAAATGTTCATAAACAATTTTTTAATCCCCAATTTGCAGAACTTCCAGCAGAATTATTAAAGAACACGCGTGTTTCCTTTTTGGGAAATTTGGTAGATGTTATCATGACTCTCTTAAGAGCGGGAGCCGCCAGTACTTTGCTATTTCGCCATGGTCCAAAGAATATACCTGTCAATATATTTTTAACAACCTTGCTTGGATTATTTTTGACCGTTCATGGTTTATATGTTCGACATAAAAATCGCCTTTACCAAACTGCCTTGAATGTTAAATTAAAGCAGTCGATTAACGAACTACGTATTGGTGAACAACAAGCAGAAAATACATTAACACCCGAAAAAATGTTTGATCTGATTAAAGAGCAATTTAAAGTAAGAAACAGCATTAGAATTTCAGCCACCATTATCAATGCTGGATCGCGACTGGCTGATTGGTTCTCATTTTTAGGATTTTTAACCACGTTGAATAGATTAATAGGCACTAATAATGATTCAAGCTTTGATTTTTATGATTTATTATGTATCCAGCAGTTATTATGTAATCCGGCCTTAGAAAATGCGCTTAGTTTTTTTCAAGAAGGGATTGTTGATACCTTGGCATACTATCGAACTAAAATTTATTTAGAACGGAATGAACGTCATTTTGGATGGCATTGCATAGTAAAATCTAAAGTTGAGTATCCAAAAAATTATTTAAAAAAGTTCTTGCCGATACAAGAAAGAGATATTGAGCTACCTCAAATTTTACCTCTTCAACCTGCCAACCCAGAGGAACAAGCGATTGAAAATAATGATGCAATGGACGCAAGAGAGCAAAAAAATCCTTTTCTAGATCCCGATGACAGGAAAACGCCGGACAGGCCTTTAACCCCATTATTTGAGCTGCAAAAGATGAAGACTAAAGGCGAGAGCCCACAGCGAAAGTTGTCCTTCAATAATAAACTTTAATCTTTTGATGATAGGTTCTGAATTTTATTCGGTAGAAATGTCGCATAATTAACTAAATCACTATATGAAAAAATTGTTCGCCTTCCATTCTGTTGATATCTTCCTTTCAACCTTAATCTCAACCTTAACCTTAAGCTTTTATGGGAAACAATTCTCACGATAAACGGCTCGATAATTCACGAAATGTAATTTTCTGGGATTTATCTTCTACCTACAATAGTACCGTCTACTTTGTTATCCTATTAGTAATATCCCGGCTTCCTTTAATGGATTTTTTTAATAATATCCGTTTTTTGGGCTGCGATGATTGTCAAAATACCATAAGTATCTTCAAGTATGCCCATTCCATAATCCTTATTTTCTGTGAAACCTGATTCTGTTAAGCGAGCAACGTCACATATTTTTTCTTGCTTAGTGAGAAATGTCTCTGCTTCAACCAATCTATTAGGCACTTTGTAAAATGATGGGAGCTTCTTGCTAGGTATACTACTAAAGAATACTTAGTACACATGATTCTTTGGATAAGCATCCAGAGAATCCTACGCCTATCTCTCCTTCTGTTCTTTTGGCTGTTTTTTTTGGTTTTTCTCTATAACTTCCTATCTAATGATAGTCAAGGGTTAAGTCGGGCTGCTAGTTATTTATGTATTGCATTTTCTATTGACGACCCTGTAGTTTGAGTTTTTTCCTCTAAATGATTATACTGTGCATTTTTTCATACCGATCATGTTCCGCATGCCCTGCATTATGCGGGAAAATCGATTGCAATGCTAGCGGGTGGAACGGCAGGAATGATGACAGAGACTTTTAAAACTGATGTCGCAGAAAGTATGGCGCTTAAAATGACCAAAGTAACCGCCAATATGGCTGTTGGGATGTCTCTCGGGAATATGGCCTATAATAGCCTGTACAGTCTGGGAATGACAGCCTATTATCATTGTCATCGCACCAGAGAAGAAGTTAAGCCCTTAATGAGTGATCAGGATATCCAAGCAGTTAACTGTGTACAACAAGATCATCAAACAGGAAAGGTTGCTAAAGATTTTCAAAAATTAACCCCAGCTATGTGAGAATGTTTCTAATCTAGAAATTATTTTACTGCCTAACTATGGGACAATTAAAAGTATAAATTTATACCTTGTGATGACATAATGTGCTCATTTAAAAAAATGACGTCTCCGTTTTATAGATCTTAAAAACCAGGATTTTCTTAATAATTTTTTACTTTAAATATATAACATATATTGAACAGCCTCTCTTTTTCAAAAAATACTGAAAATAAATCATAGCTTGACATGAACCTTAAGGTATATGTCAAGCTATGAATGGAGATAATTTATAGAAGATAAGATTGTTGATGTTTAAAACAGCTATTATCCCTAACGTTTGTTTAAAAAAAGTGGCGTTGAGTGGATTAATCACCTTAACTTTATATAGGGAAAAACTGAGAATGATTAGTTTGTCACTAGAAAACCAAGGCGCTGAGCTGTTAATGAAAGGTCATTACCAACACGCATTGGCATTTTTTGAAAGGGTTTTAGAAGATAATCCTAAAGAAGCCTACTTCCATTATGGAAGAGGTGAATCCTTGTGTTGGTTAGCTCTATATAATGAAAAAGCCCTTGAAAGTTTTGAGCTCGCTTTAATTATTAGTCCTCATAATGCGGATATTTTACGAGGCAAAGGAAATATTTTAAGAGTTTTAAATAGAAATCAAGAAGGATTAAAATGTTTAGAGGCAACACTAAACATGGATCCAAAAAATGCAGAAGCCCTGTTAGGAATCTTACCATTACCCACAAATTATTAAACAAGAGACATCCCTCCCCCCTCAGCTAAATCAGTTAGACGTTTCCATCCCCGCCAAAGTGTTATAGGCCCAGGATCTCCATCTCCTTTCCTTGCCAAAAATCCACCTAATTGGGCGATCCATCGAATTGCCTCATTTATGGAAGGTGGTGTTTTAGGATAAGGGGATGTTTTGTGCATTTTAACATATAACACTTTCCATTCAATTTCTGTTAATAACACATCACATGAAATATTTGGACTTGTTCTGGCAATTAATGTAATGAAATATATTCTCCATGCAATGACACTCATCACTGTAAGATAACGGATTAGGCGTTTTGCGGTTCCAAGCCTACATTCTTCTACTCGAAGACCAGATTTTAATATTTTATGAAAAACCTCAATTCTCCATCTCAAACAATACCAACGGACCTTTTCTAAAGCTTGATTAAAATTCATAATAGCAAGATTTGTTAAAAGCACCCATTCTAATGGCTCCTTTCCTTTAGGAGGGTGCTTCTCTATAATGTAAACTACTTGTAAATTTAAATCAGGTAATTCTTCCGTTCTGTGTCTAATATTATTTCTAGAGGGATTCATTACAAATGAGTCAAAGTGAAGGTCAAGGGTGGCTATTCTGGCTATTTTATTATTTCTTGTTGGGATCTCGACCTGTATTTTTCCTTGAGAAGATAGAGATTTTATGAAATCCCATAATGTTTCATTCTCTTTGCGAGAATGTAACGAACTCTGATTTGCCTTGCGATTTTGGCAAGCCCTAACTAAAACGGAAGACTTAGTTTTGTAAGCAGATTCAAAGAAGTCATACATATCCGCTTCCCGATCGCATACACTGATAACTTGAGTACCTGTTGAATGAAAGGCTTCATTTGATTTAATCAAGGATTCTATCCATCGAATGCTTTCTTTTTCTTCAATAGACACACCATTTCCATGGCTGCTTTTTTTAGACTTTTTAATTTTCTCAGGAAGCGATGATCTTGCATAGATTTTCTGATCCAATATCCCCAATGGTAATCCATCTGTAGTAACAGCAAATGAAGTATGCATAATCACACCGTCCGTCTGTATTTTTTTTATATGAGTACCTATTCTACTCGCAATAATTCCTAAGCCGGATGTTTTTTTATGACTTGTATAAGTAATATATGATGTGTCCTGAATATCGAGGATTGTTTTTGCAACATGAGTGGTTAAAATTTCAGATTCTGAAACACTTTCATTTTGAAAGAATCGATAAGCCGCCTTTGCTTCTGCCCAGTTTCCACAGGCTTGGTTAATTGAACATTCGGGCAAACTTGCCAAGTCGTCAGCGAGTTTAATCAATCGAGTGGTGAGCCTTTGATCACCAAAATTAGCCCCTTTAAATTCAGTGGATGCCCATTCAGTTGATTGAGATGATGACAGTTTTGTAGCCATGTCTTATCCTCCAATCTGTTAAATTGACAGCAATATTCTACAAATAATTATTATAAAGTTAAAGCTTCAACTTGCCTAAGATAATTTGTGGGTAATGGTAAGGTTAGGAATGGGGAAAACACTATTGGCATTGGAGAGAAATGAAGAAGCAGTTAATTATTTTAAGAAGGCTGTCGAAAGATTGAAAGAAGACTTAAAAATTAAACCTAATGATTCAAGAACTTTATATAGACTAGGACAATGCTACGAAAAGGGGCAAGGTGTTCCTCAAAATTACGAGCAAGCAGTTGAATTGTACAGGCGTGCCAGCGAACAAAAATTTCCGCCAGCACAATACAATTTAGGAGTTTGCTATGGATTGCGTTGCTAATTTCAGTAAGTATTTAAAGGCATCCTGCCAATAAATATTCTTCAAAAGCGCAACGGTTAATTTGGTTGCCGCAGACGTCCACTTCAAGAAAAGCGTCGCAATTCTTTCCGGATTGACTTAACGCCCTGTGTGGTTATCCTTTCAGGAACCACATGGCTACTGCGGTCTACTCACCATCGCTTCGCTATCCATGGTTCGCAGCGTTTGAAGGCTGGGGTGTTAGCCAAGATTATGAACAAGCAATCCAATGCTATACCTTCGCTGCCAAACAAGGATTTGTCATTGCAGAATCTACGTTGGGAACTTGCTATCTCAATGGCCATGGCGTTCCTAGAGACTTAAAATAAGGTGTCGATTGGTATACCTTGGCAGCAAAGCAAGGGCATCCAACGGCACAATATTACCTGGCAGTTTGTTACAGCAAAGGCCTGGGCATTGAGATAGCAAGTTCCCAA
>DAHXPC010000008.1 GCA_027364575.1 bacterium | reverse complement strand
GCTTCTCCTGAGGGGCGGAATGGCGCCGGTTCAAGCTATGTGGTGTTTGGGCAGGGCGCGTCCTTCAATGCAAGTGTAGAGCTATCAACCCTAAATGGCGTCAATGGCTTTAGGATGAATGGGGTCGCAGCAGACGACAGGAGCGGCAATAGTGTCGCCTCTGCAGGGGATATCAATAATGATGGCTTCAGCGATTTGATTATTGGGGCAAATCAAGCTTCTCCTGGGGGAAGGAATGGCGCCGGTTCAAGCTATGTGGTGTTTGGGCAACAAGCGCCTTTTGGAGTGGTACTAGAGCTATCAACTTTAAATGGCGCCAATGGCTTTAGGATGAATGGGGTCGCAGCAGACGACAGGAGCGGCAATAGTGTGGCCTTTGCAGGGGATATCAACGGTGATGGCATAAGCGATTTGATTATTGGGGCATCTTTTGCTTCTCCTGGAGGACGATCTCAAGCGGGTTCAAGCTATGTAGTATTTGGGCAACAAGTGCCTTTTGGAGTAGTGCTAGAGCTATCAACTTTAAATGGCGCCAATGGCTTTAGTATTAATGGGGCAGCAGCGAGTGACGGTAGCGGCAATAGTGTCGCCTCTGTAGTGGATATCAATGGTGATGGCTTAAGCGATTTGATTATTGGGGCACCAAATGCTTCTCCTGAGGGGCGGGTTAATGCGGGTTCAAGCTATGTGGTGTTTGGAGAAAAATTGCCATTATTTGAACTAACAGAGTCGTCTCTTGTCATCAGGGAAGGAAGGCGGTCAGTTTTAAATGCAACTTATTTAAATGCGACTTATGGGAATTCAGAACCCAGTAGAATCCAATATACGATTACGGGCTTGCAGCACGGTCATTTTGAATTTATCCATGAGCCAAATCAAGCCGTTAGCAATTTTACCCAGCAACAAATTAACACGAACCAAATTCAATTTGTGCAAGATGGAAGTTGTTTTGCGCCCGCATACCAAAAATCTTTGACCAATGGGGGCTTAAGCTTTGTTCCGGTCACAAACGCTATGATTACTTTTATCCCGATTAACCCTGCCATCACTCATAATCAATTGGCCGTAAACCAAGGACAAACTTTGGTAGTAACTCCAGATAATCTTAATGTAATCGATCCGGGCGATACGCTTAATAATCTTGTTTTTACAATCAGTAGTGTACAGCGTGGACAATTTACGTTGGTAGGCAACCCCACAATACCAATAAGTCAATTTACCCAGCAGCAAATTAACAGTGCACTTATACAATTTATACCCGACGGATCTCAAATGTCTCCCAGTTATTCAATCTCTGTTCAAAACAGTTGTGGATTAACGACGGATCCACAGACCGCAAATGTGAATTTGAATCTCTCCCCGGTGCTAAGCAATAATCGTCTAATCATCTCTGAGGGGAAAAGTGTTATTCTCAATTCAAATGATCTGAGCGCTGAGGATCCGGATAATCTACCCGATAGTTTGCTATTTACCGTCAGCAATGTGCAACATGGACATTTTTTAATGACAGATACGCCTAATGTCCCTATTACGCGGTTTAGCCAACAAAATATCAGCAATCATAAAGTTCAGTTTTTACATGATGGTAGTTGTGGAGCTCCTGCCTATTCTGTGTTAACCACGGATCCTAGATTAGCCGCTTCAGCAACAGCTAGCGCTAACACTTTTTTTACGCCTATTGACCCCACTATCGTGACTAATCAATGGGCATTAACGCAAGGACAAACAATAGTATTAAGCCCAGATAATCTCAATGTAACCGATCCAGGTGATATTGCTACTAACCTTGCTTTTACAATCACGAGTGTGGAGCATGGACAATTTATACCAGCGCATTTCACGCAACAGGATGTTAACAATAGAGTTGTTTCGTTCATTCATGATGGTACAGAGAATGTGCCAGGTTTTTCAATATCTGTTCAAGACAGCTGTGGTTTAGTTTCAGAGACAGCCGTGGCTCAAATTAACTTTAAGACTACAGCACAAAGCATTTCAACCCACACATCGGATAACACGGTGCGCAATGCGATTATTGGTGCTTCCGTTAGTGGTGGAATAGGCTTACTCTTTTTAGCGACTAAATTAGGGATTGGCTATGTGGCTTCAAAACGTTTACAAAAAGCGTTGGAAGGCGGAAAAAGCGATATTGAAAAAGAACAAGCTCTTTACCTGAAAGAAGTCGTTCGCCCGATTGCCACTAAAATATTTGAATCGATTAAAACAACGGGATGTATGGGAAATCAAAGCTTAGAAGATGCGAGAAACTATATTACCGCGGTTGAAACCATTATTGGAAGGCTAAGAGCCAAAGGCGTTGATATGGCGTTAAGAAATATGGCGCCTCATGAACGCAGTCAACTCATTAATGAAATTGCGCGTCAAACTCGAAATCTCACCGTGCCTAACAGGCCATTCTATTCTATGGCTAAAATAGCCAATTTTTGTAGGCCTGAGGTAAAGCCAGAGCTGATAGAAGCGAAAGCCGAAGTCATTGCAGAAGCTGTTACCCTTGCCATAGCCAATAAAATAAGCTCTCCTTTTCCGCGTAGCCCAAGTCGTGCCGCTCAAGGAATAGAATTACAAGAGTTGAAAATGGAGGAAGGATTAAGCTTTAGGGAATTGAGGAAAGAATTTGCACAAATGCAAGCACAAATGACCGCCCAAAACTTTGCTATGCAAAAACAATTTGAGGTTATGCAAAAACAAAACACTGCCATGCAAAAACAGATAGATAAATTAGTTGAACGGAGAGCCAACAACCTTCCCGGGTTTTTAAATCCGTAAGGTCGAGCAATAGAGCGGTTGCTGAGGCAGGCGCCATTGCGAACACACGAAATGTAGCACGGCGTTGTTGCAGAAATAATTTAGGTTATAGCAGCCAATTTTATTTTAGATCCATTTTTTGATGCCGAAGCTTCTAAAGAGTGATCCGTTGGAAATGGAAGGGCTTAATTTGAGTCAACAGCCGTGGCGCCCAGGTAGGCGTCCATCGACGCTTACCTGCCAAACACCTGGCCCGCCTTTGCTACCCACTTGCTATTTTAGAGTGACTAAAAATCCTTTTAAATAGCTAGACTCTTCAAGCATGGGATGACCGGGATGATCGGGTCCGGCAGCCAAGGTTCTATGAATGCGGCCTTCACGTTTATTTTTATGCAGCGCCCGTGCCAGTACTGATTTTAGATCAAAATCTTTGACATGATATGAACATGAAGCGATTAATAAAATGCCATTTTGCGCAATTAATGCAATGGCTTTGGTTAATAGCTTTTCATAGCCTTTTAGGCCTACCGTTAGATCTTTTTTGCTTTTTACAAAAGCTGGGGGATCCAAAACAACGATATCAAATTTTTCGGATTTTTGAATACGGGCATCCATATCTTTAAAAGTATCTGCACAAACAAATGTGCATTTGTCTTGCACCTGATTCAGTGCAGCCGATCGTTTAGCATTTTCAAGCGCACCTGCTGAGGCGTCGACACCGGTTACGTGCAAAGCATTATGTTTAGCCGCTTGTACGCTAAAGCCACCGCTATAGCAAAAATAATCAATCACGGTCTTGCCTTTAGCGAGTTGTGCGATGTAATTGCGATTATCCCGGTGATCAAAAAACCAACCCGTTTTTTGGCTTGTTTTCATATCAATGGTAAATTGCGTATCATTTTCTAATACGCTAAGTTCTGTGGGGACTTTTCCAATAATAATGGGTTCCGCTATCGGTAATCCTTCGTGTTGCCGGATAGGGGAGTCCAATTTAATATAAATGGTGTCTGGATTATACAGTTGTTGCAGTGCCGTGATTAATTCATTTTGTAACTTTTGCATGCCTTGGGTATTAAGTTGTACCACGAAGACTGAATCAAAGCGATCAATAATCAGGCCCGGTAAATCATCGGCTTCCGCATGGACTAAACGATAATAAGGGGTGGTATAAAAAAGGGCTCTTACGTCCAAGGCTCGTTGCAGCCGTCTGATAAAAAAGTCTGCATCGATGATTTCATCAGGGTTATGAGAAAGTACTCTAAAGGCAATTAACGAATGCCGGTTGAAATATCCGGTTGCCACTTTTTTGCCTAGACATTCAAGAGCAACCAATTGCCCAGACTCAGCAGTTTTAGTTAAGGGACTCTGGACAATCTCATTGGCGTAAAGCCACGGATAGCCTACTAAAAAACGTTTATGACAGCCTGGCTGTACTTGGATAATGGGGAGCATAGTATTCTACCTAGTATTGTGTTGCTTTGGAGGTTACTATTAATGGGCAATTAGATACAAGAGGCCAGACTTAATTTAAGCGTATAAATAATGAGTAAGCAGCTTTTAAAGTCCACAGCAGTAGTTGGTGGCATGACTTTTATTTCTCGAATTCTTGGATTTATCCGGGATATGGTCGCGGCCCATTACTTTGGAGCAAGCCTTGGCTATGACGCCTTTATTGTGGCATCCAAAATTCCAAATTTCATGCGTCGCTTATTTGCAGAAGGCGCCTTTTCTCAAGCCTTTGTGCCCTTGCTATCTGAATATCGAACACATAAATCGCAGGAAGAAGTTCAGGAATTTGTGAACCGTGTTTTTGGCTGTTTGGGCATGGCCTTAACAGTTGTCACGCTTCTGGGTATCGTATTTTCCCCTATATTAGTCATGATTTTTGCACCCGGTTTTGCCAGTGGAGAAGGATCACGGTTAATACTGGCTTCAGAAATGCTCAAAATTACCTTTCCCTATTTATTATTCATCTCCTTAACCGCATTTGCCGGCGGCATATTAAATTGCTATGGACGTTTTGCAGCCCCCGCGCTAACGCCGGTGTTTTTGAATATTATGATGATCCTAACCACCATTTTCCTGGCACCCAGATTAAGTAATCCGATTACCGCTTTGGCTTGGGGGATTTTTGGCGGGGGGGTGGTTCAATTATTATTTCAAATTCCTTTTTTAACACAATTAAAATTATTTCCCATTCCGCAATTTTGTTGGAAAGATAAAGGGGTTAGACGCATTTTAGGGCTAATGGTGCCTGCATTATTAGGGGTATCGGTTAATCAGTTAAATCTTATGTTAAGCTCCGTTTTTGCCTCTTTTTTGCCGGTCGGAAGTGTGTCTTGGCTCTATTATGCAGAGCGTTTAATGGAATTTCCATTGGGTGGATTTGGGGTAGCGCTGGCCACCGTTGTATTACCAAAATTATCACGGCATCACGCGAAAGTAGAAAACGACAGTTTTTCGACCACACTTGATTGGGGGATCCGTTGGGTGCTGTTAGTGGGAATGCCGGCCGCGGTTGGGCTCGCATTATTGGCGGGGCCGTTATTAACCACCCTGTTTCAATCCGGGCGTTTTACGGCCAGCGATGTGTTATTTAGCCAATCTTGTCTGATTGCCTATGCATTAGGGGTTATGGGATTTATGTTGGTGAAAATATTTGCTTCCGCTTATTATGCCAAGCAAGATGTGAAAACACCGGTGCGGGTGGCTATGCTAACGGTTGTTGCAAACGCGGTTTTGAGTGCGGTTTTTGTGATCCCTTTTGCGCATACAGGGCTTGCACTGGCAACGTCATTGGCCGCTATTTTAAATGCAGGCTGTTTAGGCATCGGGTTATTCAAGCGAAAAATTTATCAAATGCAGCCCGGGTGGAAACTGTTAAGCTTGCAATTAATCTTAGCCCTTGGGGCTATGTCCTTAGTTATTTTGCTTTTTAATCCAACAATGGAAATATGGTTTAGCTTGAAAAATGGGGAGCGGGTCCTAAGGTTGTTCTCTCTGATTGTAAGCGCGGGAAGTGTTTATGTCGCGACCCTGTTTGCCAGTGGTTTGCGGTTGCGCCATTTATTAGTGAAAACGGTTGAATCATGAAACTGATTCGGAAAAGCTGCGATTCGGCTGCTGAGTCTGGGTATAAATGTGTGGCCACCATTGGAAATTTTGATGGTATTCATTTAGGTCATCAAACCCTGATTTTGGCGCTAAAAAAATATGCGAAAGCCCATAATCTTCCGACGGCGGTGATCACATTTGAACCCCCGCCGAACAAATTTTTTTTGCAAGAAAAAGCGCCTGTGCGGTTGATGGGATTTAGAGAAAAATTTGAAGCTTTGCAGGCATTGGAAATTGATTACCTGTGTGTGCTGCGTTTTAATTTAAAAATGGCACATTTGCCGGCTGAGGATTTTGTTAAAGATATTTTAATCAGAAGTTTTGGCATACAGCATATTATTGTCGGCCAGGATTTTCGATTTGGAAAAGAGCGCACAGGCGATTGGCAGGTATTACAGACATTAGGACAATCATTAGGGTTTTCGGTGAGCATTGCCCCGTTGTTATTACACAATGGACAAAAAGTAAGCAGCACACGAATACGAGAGGCATTGGCAACGGGTAATCCAGTTGAAGCACAAAACTTATTGAAACGATAAGGTGAAATAAAATGAGTATAGAATATAAAGACACTTTAAACTTGCCACAAACAGACTTTCCGATGAAGGCAAATTTAGCGCAGCGCGAGCCTGAAACTTTACAGCATTGGGAAAATATCCACTTGTATGAACAATTGGAAAAAGCAGGCGAAAACAGACCGAAATTTATTTTAGCCGACGGCCCACCTTATGCTAATGGCGCCATTCATATAGGTCACGCCGTAAATAAAATCTTAAAAGATTTTATTCTGAAATCGAAGACCTTAAGTGGATTTCATGCACCCTATGTGCCCGGCTGGGATTGTCATGGTTTACCCAGCGAGTTAAATGTTGAAAAACAAATTGGCAAGCCTAATGTAAAAGTAGATGTGAAAACCTTTAGGCAAAAGTGTAGAGAATATGTTTTAAAGCAGGTGGATATTCAGCGTGAGGCATTTATTCGCTTAGGGATTATTGGCAATTGGCAAAAGCCTTATTTAACGATGGATTATCAGTATGAAGCCGATACCATTCGCGCATTGGCAAAAATTGTCGAAAACGGACATTTGCATAAGGGCTATAAACCGGTACATTGGTGTATTGAATGTGGCTCGGCACTGGCAGAAGCGGAAGTAGAATATCAAGATAAAACCTCTTTCTCTATTCAAGTGGCTTTTCCGTTAATTGATCACAAAGATTACGCACTTATTCTTGGCTTATCCAAAGAACAGCGTGCATTACCTATTTCGGTGGTTATTTGGACAACCACACCTTGGACATTGCCTGCAAATGAAGCCGTTGCCCTACATCCAGAGTTTCTGTATGCAATCGTTTCTGATAAATCTACGTCAAATCTGTATGTGGTTGCCAGTGAATTGGTCGCGTCATTTGCGAAACAGGCAGACATTAGCGATTATGAAATTTTGGCGGAAGGGAAGGGTGCATTATTTGAAGGCATGGTATTGCAGCATCCTTTTTACGATAAAAAGGTTCCCATTATTTTGGGAAATCATGTCACGCTCGAAACCGGAACCGGCTGTGTTCATACAGCCCCTGCGCATGGGCAAGAAGATTTTATTGTCGGCCAGAAATATCATTTGCCCGTAGAAAATCCGGTCGATCGCCATGGTTGTTACCTTGCCACTACTCCTTTATTTGCCGGTGAGCATGTTTACAAAGTAAACGAAAAGATAATTGCTATCCTGAAAGAACGCAATCATTTATTGTTTGAAAGCAAAATTCAGCATAGTTACCCCCATTGTTGGCGGCATAAATGCCCGCTTATCTTCAGAGCGACTGAACAATGGTTTATCAGTATGGAGAAAAGTAATTTACGCCAAGCTGCGTTAAAGGCCATTAAAGCGGTGCAATGGATCCCAAGTTGGGGAGAAGCCAGAATTGAAAACATGGTGGCAGAACGTCCTGATTGGTGCATCTCAAGGCAACGGACTTGGGGTGTGCCCATTGCCTTATTTGTCCATCGGGAAACAGGCGCATTACATCCAGACACGCCCTTGTTGATGGAGAAAGTCGCCCTACGCGTGGAAAAAGAAGGGGTAGATATTTGGTATGAATTACCGTCTGAAGAATTATTAGGGACAGAGGCCGATCAATACGAAAAAGTAACGGATATTTTGGATGTTTGGTTTGATTCTGGAATTTCTCATTATAGCGTTTTAGATAGACGCAAAGAATTGGGCTTCCCTGCCGATTTATATCTTGAGGGATCGGATCAACATCGGGGTTGGTTTCAATCTTCCCTGTTAAGCGCAATGGCCATGAAAAATACTGCCCCTTATAAACAGGTATTAACCCACGGCTTTGCAGTTGATGCCGCGGGTCGCAAAATGTCTAAGTCCTTAGGCAATGTGGTCGCCCCTGAAAAAGTGGTTGGAACACTGGGTGCCGATGTATTAAGACTATGGGTTTCTGCAACCGACTATCGAGCGGAAATGGCGGTTTCGGATGATATTTTAAAGCAAGCCAGCGATATTTATAGACGAATTCGCAATACGGCTCGATTTTTATTGGCAAACTTAAACGGCTTTGATACTAAGCTACATTTAGTGCCGGCAAAAGATCTGTTGGCCTTAGATCGCTTTGTTATTGAACGGGCAAGGCTTTTGCAAATTGAGATTGTGAAAGCGTATGAAGAATATCAATTCCATTTAATTTATCAAGCTATCCATAATTTTTGTGCGATTGATTTAGGCAGCATTTATTTGGATGTCATTAAAGATAGGCAATATACGGGAAAAAAAGCGGGGTTACCGAGGCTTTCCGCACAAACGGCGTTGTATCATATTGCAGAAGCCTTAGTGCGTTGGGTTGCCCCTATCTTAAGTTTCACCAGTGAAGAGATCTGGAAAAATCTCCCCGGGGAACGCACCTCTTCGGTATTTTTATCTGGATGGTATGATCAATTCCCGACTTTTGCACAATCGGAAAGCTTAAGGCAAGATTTTTGGAAGCCGATTTTGTCTATTCGCGATGAAGTCAATAAAGCGTTAGAAACGGCCAGAGCGGCAGGATTAATTGGTTCCGCTTTAGAAGCGGAAGTCGATCTGTATGCCGATGAAAAATCGTATCTATTACTTTCAGAACTGCAGGATGAATTACGATTTGTGTTAATTACCTCCAGAGCGGATGTTTTTCAGAGTACACAAAAACCCACAACGGCGGTTGAAAGTGCGATTACCGGTTTATGGATAGTGATTTCAGCATCTGTTCATCAAAAATGTGAGCGTTGTTGGCATCGCCGACATGACGTAAACCAAAATGCCGACTATCCGGGCATTTGTAGTCGGTGTGTTGAAAACATTGCAGGCGACGGGGAAGTGCGATTATATGCATAACAAACAGCAAAATAGGCTTTTGAGAAACAAGTGGTTACTGCTAGCCGTTGTGATTATCGGTTTTGATCAATTGACCAAATACTTAAGCACCACCCATTTGCAATTAATGGAGTCGGTGAACGTATTTCCGGGCTTTGATTTGACACTACGCTATAACACCGGCGCCGCTTTTAGTTTTTTGGCTAACGAATCTGGTTGGCAGCGTTGGTTTTTAAGTGGACTCGGGCTTATTGTGAGCGGCATTATTTATAGTTGGTTAGGCAAGCTTTCTGCTAAAGACAAACAAGAAGGGTTTGCATTAGGGCTCATATTAGGCGGTGCGGTTGGTAATCTGATTGATAGAATTAGCTATGGGCATGTTATTGATTATCTTTTATTTTATTATAAAGCCTGGGAATGGCCGGCTTTTAATTTAGCGGATACGGCTATTTGCTTAGGCGTTTTTTTACTGATCCCTATTTTATTTAAAAAACCGCATTAAGACCAGCAGGCAGTAGGTGTTTGGGCGCCCGTCTCATTGATGGTAATGGGTGTAGGGGTAGTACAGGGGGTATCCGAAGCCTGGCTGCTACCTGCAACCGCAGTTGCCGTGATGGTATAGGTGGTAGCCGTTACCGTGGTCGCATACGTGTAATAAGTCGTTGCGGCGGGGGGAGTTGTGGCAAATGGGGCGCCGGTATATTTATTGTTTTGGGAATAAAATTGTTCAAATGAAGCTTGCGTTTGTAAGAGGACAGTTTTTGCTTCTGAACGGCGGGCTTTTATAAGATAACTCTTGTAAGAAGGGATGGCAATAGACGACAAAATCCCAACGATTGCAATTGTAATTAACAATTCAATTAAAGAAAAACCGTGTGAGATTGATTTAGTCATCTATTATTCCTTTCATACTCAACCCTTACTTTTTTAAGTATAGGATATTTTCTAAAAGCGTACTTTCCGCCTCACATTCCGCAGTATGCTAACCCATTTTTTTGATTGAATACTACGTGAATATCGTTATAAAATGCGTTCATTTTTCGCACTGCCACATGGAAGCTTGCTTTATCACTACTGTTACCCGATAAATCTTCCATATTAAATCGAATTTTTGAAATTTTTGCTGTGGCTGAGGAGTTGAGTCATATGATTTAAATATGGAAATGATTAAGCAGTGCCTTTGCCTAATTGATTACGATATGAAAATAGCCTAAAAAATCGTCATTCCACAGCTTTTAATTGTTCCAATATCAAAACATTTAAGAATGGTGTCCAACCCTCTAATTATTCAACAATAAAGGCTAAAAGCCCTGAATCTTCTATTTATGACAACTGATTCCACTGGTCAAGTAGCCACACATAAGTAGCAAAAAACATTAATTTATCCCTCATCGTCACTTTGGTGACCACCATGCCTAGGGGCACTGCTTACATCTTTATTAATTGGCTTATCAGCCGTGGCATTTGAAGCAGCGGCAGCAGTAGATGCCAGGTTGGGTGTTTGTCGACGAGCACGCTGATAGCCGCTTAGAAGTGGTGGATTTGACATGGAAGCAGCTGAAGATGAAAGAATACCCGAGGATGCCAGCGCTATCGAATCGGCTGTGATCTTTTTTCCTTTATCAAACAGATCAGCTGCTGAGTTCCCTAAAGCATTCGATGATGGTGCAGAAGCCGCGGCGGCAGCTAAAGAAGAGGCTGCAGATGAACTTGATGCCGATGGCTCCCCTTTTTTAACTTTGGATTTCTGCGGCAAAGCAATCAAGGCTTCTTTTTGTTTAAGATAAGTTTCCGCGTGGAAACATTTTTCATATTTTTCGGCAGAATATATTTCTTTAACTTTTTTATCTTTTAACTTTTCCCAGTCCATTTCCCAACCAAGATTATAGTCCGGATCTGTTTTGTTACGCTTATTGATAAAAACAGGAGGGTTTCCAACATCTGGCTCATGCTTTAAACCGGCCAACATCCCACAATCTTCACCTTGAGTGAGACTAAATTCTCCTTCATATCCCCTAACTTTAACGTCTTTATATCCTAACTCTGCCAACGCATCACATAGTTTTTCTGAAAACATATCCGTATAACAAGCCGCTATATATAAATCTTTTTGCTCTTTTTTAAACCCTTTTCTTGTAAATACGAAGCAAAATCTTTAGCACTCATTGCTTTATCTTTACTCACAAACAAACTCTGCTCAATTTTTCCTTTTTGCCCAAGAGGTGAGAGACCGTGACCATGTATATACAATATATCCTCTGTCCCTATAGTTTTAATTTCAGCAGGTGTTATTTTAGAACAGCTCTTTCCTTTTTGCTTCATCTTATCCACCCATGCCTCCGCTCCCCTGTTTAGCTCAAGCTCTCTAGACGGAACACACATAAGATGTACTTGCCTAACAGCAACAGACATTTAAATTTTTCTCCCACTTTTAATTGACTCGTGAAATCTTAGTTTAAACTATAATTGATAACCTTACTCAATTGACTGTTCTAATCACCAGTCAAGCTGATTGCGAAAAAATACCCATATTGCGCCACTGGCCAAGCGATAGTATTATTTAGATAGGTGTTAAAAAATTTAAAGAACAAAAGAGGCTAAGGAATGAAAACAGCAGATTACTCAAATGAAATTGATATGGATGACATAGGGGAAAGTAGTTTTGATGTTAAGTTCCAGGCTATAATTGAAAAAATTGCTAAAGAGACGGAATTAGAATATATTTTTTTAAAGGGAAACGGCTTAACAGAAAAGGAAATCGAAAAATTAGCCAATGTCTTATCCAACCACAAAAATTTAAAAATGTTGGACTTATCCTATAATGACAATATTCACATCCAAGCCATACCTGCACTCAAAAAAATCATTCTCGAACATGCACTTCTTGAATCTATTCGTTTAGAATATAACAAAATTTCCGATGATGATGTTAAAGCATTAATACAAGGCAATACAGAGCAATTTAATGAAAGGCTTAGAACAATTGATGTGGTTTTAGCATCTAATAACATTACAAACGATGGCCTGCGAGCAGCTCAAGGAAAATTATCCAATCAATCTGTAGCAAGCATATGTTCTGGTAATTTTGTCGAAAATGAGCCTATGGCTAAGCCATCTCAAATTCAAGTACAAAATGCACCTTTTACCCCATTAAAAGATTCAAGCTCAACCCCCCCTCAGCCCAGAAGAGGATGTGCAGATGAGGTTTTCAATGTCCCGGCAGTTGAGGAATTTATCACAAAGTCAACAGATGAAGATTTTGAGGTTTTTCTGGTTAACTTGCGTGAAAAGCGCCAACAAAACAAGCAAGAACGTTTAGCGGAGCCTCGTAGATAATAGCCTGGGGAGGCAGGGCAATGAGCCTATCGCTCTGATGAGGTTTGCTTATATCCTCCGTATACGTAAGACGAGTGGTATCTAAATGCAAATTTCTAAACAACTACCCTTGTTCTTCTGCAACCTCAACTGCAACTTCACTGCGGATACAGACTTGTTTCTATGCTGTCTGTGATCTGACGACCATGAAAAATGTGATCTGTTGGCTATCTTTACGAAATTTGTTCAAGAGATGAACAAATTAAATCGAATTTTGAAATTTTTGTTGCGGACGATGAGTGCCCGTTATTGTCTATTGGCAAATAAGGGGGGTTGGGTTTGAGGTTCCAGCGTTTTTCAATCGGATACCTAGGGTATTTCGGGCATTGGGGCTATAGACTCTGCCCACCTTATTGATAACCAGGGCCTCTGCTTCACGCCGGTCTCTATTTTTAGGACAATAGGTAAACGTGCCAATATTTATCGTGCTGCTGTCTTGTTGAATGTGTAAATGTTGACCAAATTGTGCAAAATGAAGCCTGCCATAGTGTAGACCTGGAAAAATCTGTAATACTTCAGTGGGTTCTACAAGCACCATAAACCCATTACTCCAGTCATTGAATAAACAGGTTTTTCCATTCTGACTGGCGCACAGGGTGATGGTTGTATGGCGTAAATGCGCTTCCTGTTTGGCGAATTCTATGGCTGTTTTAAGTTGGTTTAGGATCAGGCTACGCTCTTGTTGCATTAAGAACTGTGTGAAAGCCGGAATGGCCATACCCAACATAATGGCGATAATACAGAGCGCGATGCAAAATTCCCATAAAGAATAGCCTAACTTATTCATTAGCTGTTCAACTTTGTTTGTGTGCTTGGATAATCATAAAACCCTAGAAAATGTTTAGGGAAGCGTTAATTATCCTATTTTTATAAGGGGGGCATGGTTTGTGTCCAAGGTAAAAAACTGCTACTCTTAAGTTCTTTTTTCAATCAGTTTGTTTAGCGCGGTATTTTTATGAAATTTAACTTACATATTTTTGTGGCGGCTATTATTGTCCTATTATCTGGCTGTACGGGCTTAAGCCCTGATCGATATCTTTCGAATAAACAGACGTTTATGCTGAATCAAGGGAACCCACCTGCCTATGTCCTGGGTTATATAGAAGGCTGTTCTTCTGGTAGACGGTTAGCCGGTGACAAGCGATTTGCGTATCGTAAAAATACTATCCGATTTGATAAAGATGCTTTGTATGCCAGGGGTTGGCAAGAAGCACAAATTAATTGTCGAAACGAAAGTCTGGCAGAAGCGTTAAAGGTACCTGCAGTAAACGGTCGAAAAGACAGCGATCCTTCTTCAGCCAATACGATTGAGGCACAGAGACATCGACGAGTTGAAGCTGAAAGTCGTGCGGCAGAAGCAGAAATGCGAGAAATATGGGAAGAATTGAAAAAATAACATCGCTTATCCCAGAAGGGTTCGATAATTGAGTAAAGGTGTACAATATGCCCATTTATGAATATGCGTGTGCAGAATGCGGATACCAATTTGAAGTTTTTCAAGGCATACGCGATCCTGCTTTGGTGATATGCGAAAAGTGTGAGAAGCCCTCTTTATCAAAGCTAGTCTCTGCTGCCGGATTTCGCTTAAAAGGCGGTGGCTGGTATGAAACCGATTTTAAAAAAGCGGGCGATAAAAAGAAAAATCTTGTCACCAATGAAAATAGTGTTGCCCCTGTGAGCAAGGTAGACAGCGGAAATTCTTCTTCTGCCGATTCTTAAAATGTCTAAAACGTTAGAATTATCAAAATTAAAGTAGGAATTTTTTATGCGTACCCATTATTGTGGCGAACTCAATGAGTCTTTTATTGGCAAAACGGTAGCGGTTTGTGGTTGGGTACATTATCGTCGCGATTTAGGCGGACTTATATTTTTAGAAATTCGAGATAGATCGGGCTTAATACAGGCTGTTTTTTCCCCACAAGAGCAATCTAAAACATTATTTACTCTGGCAGAGCAAATTCGAAAAGAATATGTGGTTCAGATCCAAGGCGAAGTGCGATCACGGCCAGAGGGCACAGAAAATAAACGCCTGCCAGCAGGTCTTATCGAATTATCCGTGAGTGCTGTGGATATTTTAAGCAAAGCAGAAGCTTTGCCTTTTTACCCAGATGAGCACCAAACGATTAGTGAAGAAATACGGCTTAAGTATCGCTATTTAGATCTTCGTCGTCCTGAAATGTTTAATAAATTTAAATTTCGTCATGATGCGATTCGACTCATGAGAAATTATTTAGACGCTAAAGATTTTCTCGATATAGAAACCCCGATTTTAACCAAAGCGACACCTGAAGGGGCTCGGGATTATTTGGTTCCCAGCCGTACCCACCCAGGCACGTTTTTTGCACTTCCGCAATCTCCGCAATTGTTTAAGCAGTTATTAATGATGTCGGGCATGGATCGATATTATCAAGTGGCGCGTTGCTTCAGAGATGAAGATCTACGCGCAGATAGGCAACCTGAATTTACCCAGTTAGATATTGAAACCTCTTTTATGGACGAAGAGGGCATTATGCTGCTGATTGAACAGATGATTGAAAAATTATTTTTGGAATTATTAAATGTGCAGCTTCCGAGTCCTTTCCCGCGTATGTCCTATGCGGACGCGATTCGCGAATTTGGCATTGATAGACCTGATTTACGCAACCCCTTAAGATTGGTTGAAATTGCCGATTTGGTTAGGGATGTAGAATTTAAAGTATTTTCAGGACCTGCCAAAGATCCAGAAGGGCGGGTTGCAGCCCTTCGTATTCCGGGTGGGGGCGAACGCTTAACGCGTAAAGAAATTGATGACTGTACAAACTTTGTGGGCTTGTATGGGGCAAAAGGTCTTGCCTATATTAAAGTCAATCAGAAAGAAATCGGAACAGAAGGGTTACAATCGCCTATTTTAAAATTTTTACCGGAAAAAGTGATTAGCGGTATTCTGGAACGCACGCAGGCGAATAACGGTGATATTATTTTCTTTGGCGCCGATAAGGCAAAAATCGTGAATGATGCATTGGCGGCTTTACGCAACAAATTAGGCCAAGATTTGGATTTATTGCAAAGCGAATGGCAACCATTATGGGTAGTCGATTTTCCCATGTTCGAGCGCGATCAACAGAACACGCGTTGGCAAGCGGTGCACCATCCTTTCACAGCGCCTAAAGAAAACAATGTGGCAGCTTTGGAAGCTTCCCCTGGGCATTGCACAGCAAAAGCCTACGACATTGTGATGAACGGCATTGAGTTAGGCGGAGGTTCTATTCGGATCCATTCTCCGGAAATGCAACAAGCCGTGTTTGGTCTGTTGGGGATCACCCCCATTGAGGCCGAAGAGAAATTTGGCTTTTTATTAGATGCGCTGAAATTTGGCTGTCCTCCGCATGGGGGCCTTGCCATTGGCATTGATCGCTTATTAATGTTAATGACCGGTTCTAGCTCTATTCGCGATGTCATTGCCTTTCCAAAAACGCAAACCGCGAGTTGCCCATTAACCTCAGCGCCTTCTGAGGTTTCCCCTGCGCAGCTGCAAGAATTGGGTATTCGGCTAAGAGCGGAAGTGCCTAAAGCAATGAGCTAACGGAATAGGGGCATTGGCTATTTATTTAATCAATGCCCATTATTCAATTTCTTGTGGGATATCAGATTTTTAAGTACAATTAGGGTTCTTATCTTAAGTCGTTAACGTTTATAGAGGTTTTTGGGTTTTATGTTTCAAGGAAGTATGGTTGCCCTAGTAACGCCAATGACGGCAACGGGGGAACTAGACGAAAAAAACTTGCTAAGCCTGATAGATAGGCATATTACAGCCGGAACGAATGCCATCGTTATATTGGGCACAACCGGGGAAGCTTCTGTATTAACCGAGTCCGAAAGAAATAAAATTATTAAGCTTTCTTTGGATGCGGCTAAAGATCGTATCGCGATTATTGTGGGTACGGGCACTGCTTCTACCTTAGAAACTATTTATCAAACCGAACAAGCGCTGAATTTAGGCGCACAGGCGTGTTTGGTGGTAACCCCCTATTACAATCGACCGACTCAGGAAGGGCTTTATCAACATTATAAAGCGATAGCCGAAACCGTTTCTATCCCCATTATTTTATACAATGTGCCTAAAAGAACGGGCTGTGATTTATTACCTGAAACTGTGGAACGGTTATCCAATATTTCCAATATCATCGCATTAAAAGAAGCGACAGGTGATTTAGTCCGTGCGCGAGAATTATTCGCGGCGGTTAAAGGTAAGCTTGATCTGTATTCTGGAGATGATGCCAGTGCGTTAGCTTTTATGCTGCAAGGCGGAAAGGGCGTCATCTCGGTCACAGCGAATGTTGTTCCTAAAGCCATGCACGATATGTGTAAAGCGGCCTTAGAAAATGATGTGCATACGGCAGGGGTATTGAATACCAAATTAATGCTTTTACATAAAGATCTATTTGTTGAAGCCAATCCCATTCCCGTTAAATGGGCCATGCAACAATTGGGTTGGATAGACTGTGGAATACGTTTACCTCTTACGCCACTTTCAGAACAATACCATGAAAGGGTAAGGGACGCGATGAAAGTCAGTGGAGCCCTATAAAATGCAAATGAAAAATATGATTAATATTGTGGTTGTGGGATTAACCATGACGATGCTGATGGGTTGCAGTATGAAAGGAAAACAGGGTTGGTTACGTGATCGCTCAGAGGATTACGTCGAAGCAAAGTCATATCCCGCGATTCAGATCCCGAAAGATTTGCAAGTAGGATCGTTTAGTGAGGAATATCAAATTCCTGAGGTTTGAAATATAGCCATATGAGTTTTAGGAGAGGTGCCAGAGTGGCCGATCGGGGCGGTCTCGAAAACCGTTGTACCTTTGCGGGTACCGTGGGTTCGACTCCCACCCTCTCCGCCATTTTTTGGGGTCAAGTCTGACCTTTGACTAATTGTTTTGTTGAGCAGTGTTAATATCTTGTAACAAAACGGAAAACCTGCGTATTTTTTTATGGGGTATCGCAGAATTTAAGTTAATCTGATAGCCGCTTTTGCGCTGTTTGGCGGTGAAGAGTTTAAACTACCTTGGTATCCAGAACTTATCGATGGTTTTTGATACCCAAAGGCTGGCAATAATTGATTTATATGTATTCGTGGTGTCGGGGCACCAAAAGCTTCAAACAAGCAACGGATGAGTGGCTATCTTGATGCTACGTTACATAACGGATTTATAAAAACCTTGCATATTGTTATTCCTTCCCCTAATTTGTTGGGGTGAAGGTGTTCGCAAGGCGAATGGGGGAGTGTAAGAAAAATGTGCTTGCTATGTAGCGTGTTACCCTTCCTGTAAAATAGTAGGCTCTGCTTCTTCCTCGTCTTCTTTTTCTTCTTCGCGCTTAAAGATTTTAGCCAGCATGATCACCAATGCACTGTTCCCTAACACATTGGTAAGCGTAATCACCGGATCAAATAAAATATACAGCGCTGTGATAAGGGCTGTCATTTCTGCCGAAAAGCCCAAATGACTTTCGAGTAGCGGTAACATAACCAGAATGCCACCACCGGGCACTGCGGCAATGGTAAACTGGGCTAATACAAAATAGGCTGCAAATAAGCAATAGTTTGCCAAACTGGGCAATTCATAACCAAAGCTCATTAAAATAGACAATGCCATAAGCGGAATGGTAATCGCTACCCCGACCATATGAATGTTTACCGTAGCCGGAATAACGGCGCGAGGAATAGTGGTGTTATTGGTGTTTTTTTCAGCGGCGGCGAGCGTTACCGGCATGGTGGCAAGGCTAGACATCGTTGACAGACCCATCAATGCGACGGGTACCATATTTTTTAGATATTGCACCCAGCGGCTAACCTTGAAATTGGCCGCCATGGCAAATAAAAATAATAAGTAGAGCACACAGGTTAAGGTTATCAATAACAGCAGGGGTACATAGGATTGGATAATATTGGCTAAGATCCCATCATGCTGCATTTTGATAATAAAGCCTAAGGCAAAAAATGGTAATAAGGGGATAAATCCTTTTTCTAAAAAGAGCGTTACATAGTGTTTGCTAAAATCGCTAAATCGATAAGCTTTGCTGCTTGGAAAGAAAGAAAAGAATGCGCCAACGATAAATCCTAAATATAAGGCATAATCATAAGGCATCCATTGCGGAAAAGTGATATGCCACATAGGTAAAAGCTCGTGACCATTTTGTGTGTGATCGAGCACCATAGGCGCCAAGCTTATTAACTTAAATGATCCAACGCCATAAGCGATAAGCGTTGCAGCATAGTTAGAGAGGAATACGACTGTGAACAGGATCACCATAAAGCCGATGGCTTGCCGCCCCCGGAAAGCGAGTAGGCATGAAAAAAGGCAGCTAAAAATAATGGCCGGTAATACAAATAATAATAGGCCCTTCAACGTAATGCTGATGGCAAAGGCAAGGGACTTTACGCTTTCAGGCAGAAAACTGCCAAAAAAAACAGTACCGATTAAAACGAGTAATAGCCTAATGGATAAATTGATGGTTGGGAATTTAAAAGTCATTGCCATGCTAGCCTTCCTTAAGAATATAGCCTTCAATATAAAATGCTTGGCTTGAAGCCAAAAGTAGATTAAGTGACATATTACAAGATCCTAACAGTAAATATCTACTCTAAAATGCGGTGAATGCAAGCGCGGGAAGATACACTGAAGTTATTCGCACTAACTGGACAAATCCTAGACCAATGGATACTGACCAAAACTTTTTATGCCAAAATTTCCCCCAATAATATATTCCTGGTAAACATTTTGCATCAAGCTAGCACTAGGGACTTTCATAAAAGAATGGCCATGCAGATAGGGCGTGTGATCCACCGAAAGTACTCTTTTAGATTTTTGCAGAGTGATAAAAAGGGGATCTTGTTTGGCGCCTTTATAGCCTAAAGCATCTATGATTGAAAATGTATTTAAATGTGAGGAACTATAAAAGGTCCGCAATATCGTATCTTTTAGGCTATGCAAGATGGTCATGGATTTAGCGCTTTTATACGCATTGTAAAAGGCGGGATGATCGGTTAACGCATGGCTGGGAAGCGCGGCTTGCCATAAAATGACTTGTTCAATACAGTCCTCTTTATTTTTTTCTGCAAGCTTTTTTAAGGCTTGTAGCACAATCCTACATCCTAAGCTGTGTGCGACAATATTGATCTGGATATTGTGTTCGATCAGTTGCTGAAGTAAACGGCGAAAGGGATCCGAAAAGTCATCACAGTTCCGTTCAGCCTGTTGAAAATTCGCCAATCCTACTTTGCCTGGCCAATGTACGCCTAATATCCTGGTATATCCCCCATACTGATGAATAGGCAAACCGGCAGCCCGATTAAAATTATATTCCATATGAACAAACCATTGGCATGCCCCTGTGCCATTGAATACCGCATTTTCCGCCCCTATGCCTTCAGGGTTTTCGCCTGCGCGATAGCGAGAAAAATGCTGTTTATAGGGAAGCATCAGTTCTGGAAAAGCGGCAGAAATTTCATCAGGATGGGTGAGATCGCAACAAATCGTACGGGTATAGTGGGTTTTTTTAAATTCAATCTGCGTATGGATGTTTTTTTCATAAGCATCTTTAAAATGGGGCTCTACAATACTGATGGGGTTGGTGAATTCGAAAGTATCTGGGTAACAGCCATACTGCCCAAAATCAATATGATAGCCGTGGATAAATAACAGGGCATTATTACCATTTTGTTTAAAGTAATCGATTTGTTCTGCATTTAATAAAGGCTCTTTTTGCAAGTGAATGACAATGGGGGCGGGGATAACCGTCAATAATAGCAAACCGGCTTTGCGATATAGGGGTAAAGCAATCATTTGTTTATGTGTCGGGTATCCCGTTTGTAAATCCAGGGTTTCGCAGTGATCAATGACCACTGTCCCTTCCCAATCGGTAGGGCTCAATACAAGGGGATCGGAATATCCCTCTTTATTTAAATACAGAGCAATTTTTTGATGGTTGACGGTAATTTCTAGGGCCTGGAAACAAAGGGGGTTTCCATGCGTGTCGCAAAAGCGCAAGGTTAAAGAGTGGGATGGCATACTATCGAATTTTACACACCGTTATTCTTCAGGATTTTCTGCATCTTCTATAGTCGATAGGAGTTCATCCATATCTTCAGGCTTAAGGGGAAGCGGAATGGTATAGGAGCCATCCGCCCACGCACCTATATCTATGGTTCTACAGCGTTGGCTACAGAAAGGGCGATAGCGGGATTTCTCCGACCACTCGACTGGTTTTTGGCAATTTGGACAGTGTACGGTTCTCATATTATTTGCTATTGTCCCATAGAGCCCATGAATTTTCTAGAGATGGCCAACACTTTGCGGTAAATGTTGGGTAAAAGAAGGGATAAGGCTTAACATTATTAAACTAACTTACTGAAATGTATTAGGCTTTATCCAGCCAAGCCCGTTGTCTAAAGATTGTTTTAAGGAATTTTAAATATGACCACCGGTGTCGTAAACCATTTAGATATTGCATGCCAATCCCTTTTGGAGCCCGCGGGCTTATCTTCTCGTGAGTTGCAACAAGTCTTGGGAAATGTTTTAGGGCATGCGGTTGATTATGCCGATCTGTATTTTCAAAGCGCACGTCATGAGTCTTGGGTGCTAGAAGACGGCATTATTAAAGACGGAAATTATAATATTGATTATGGGGTGGGGGTTCGCGCCATCAGTGGCGAAAAAACCGGATTTGCATATTCAGATGATATTATTCTGCCGGCATTAGAAAGTGCGGCAAAAGCCGCCAGAACAATCGCGTTACATGGGGGCCAGAATAAAATTCAGGTATGGAATTCTGTGCCCACGCCTCAAGTTTTGTATGGCATGGCAGATCCTTTACGCTCTATTGCCGATAAAGAAAAAATTGCATTGTTACGCAAATTGGACTTGGAAGCACGTCGAATTGATCCGCGGATAAAACAAGTGGTGGTAAGCCTCTCCGGGGTTCATGAAATTATTTTAATTGCCGCCAGTGATGGGACTTTTAGCGCCGATATTCGCCCATTGGTTCGGTTAAATGTGACTGTGATTGCCGAAGAAAAGGGACGTCGTGAGCAAGGCAGTAGTGGCGGTGGCGGCCGTTTTGGTTATCAACGGTTTTTAGAAGGGGATTTGGCGCTCAATTATGCACGGGAAGCGGTGCGGCAAGCATTGGTTAACTTAAATGCCATTGCAGCGCCTGCAGGAACGATGCCCGTGGTGTTGGGCCCGGGTTGGCCGGGTGTATTATTGCATGAAGCGATCGGACATGGTTTAGAAGGAGATTTTAATCGAAAAGGAAGCTCTTCATTTTCGGGTAGAATTGGTGAACGGGTGGCATCTGATCTGTGTACCGTGGTAGATGATGGCACACTGCCTGAGCGCAGAGGTTCGTTAAACATTGATGATGAAGGAACGCCTACCCAATGCACGACGTTAATTGAAAATGGTATTTTAAAAGGCTATTTGCAAGATAAATTAAATGCACGTTTGATGAACACCCAATCAACGGGAAATGGCAGAAGAGAATCGTATGCCCATTTAACCCTACCCAGAATGACCAATACGTATATGCTAGCCGGTGCGCATTCTCCAGAAGAAATTATCGGTTCTGTTGAAAAAGGTATCTATGCGGTGAATTTTGGCGGTGGTCAAGTGGATATCACCTCCGGCAAATTTGTATTTAGTGCCAGTGAAGCCTATTTAATTGAAAATGGCAAAGCGACCCGTCCGCTAAAAGGCGCGACTTTTGTGGGCAGTGGCCCTGAAATCTTGAAACACATTACGATGGTTGGAAACGATCTTAAATTAGATACGGGTATTGGCGTCTGTGGTAAAGAAGGGCAAAGCGTTCCGGTCGGCGTTGGGCAACCCACTTTAAAAATTGATATGATGACAGTGGGAGGAACCCGAGCATGAATTATGAATGGGAAAATTTAAAAGCAGTCATTCAGGATGTTTTAAAACAAGCGAAAAGTTTAGGGGCAGATACCGCAGAAGCCGGAATTTCTTATGGCAAAGGGTTATCGGCAACCGTTCGACTGGGTGAAATAGAAACCATCGAATTCAACCAAGATAAAGCGCTTGGCATTACCATTTATAAAGGGAAAAGGAAAGGTTCGGTTTCAACCACCGACATTCACCCGGATGCCATCCGTGCTTCCTTAGAGGCGGCTTGTAATATTGCAGAATATACGGAAGAAGATCCTTGTGCAGGGCTTGCTGATCCTGCGCATATGGCACGTTCTGTGCCTGATTTGGATATTTATTTTCCTTGGCAAGTGTCTGCAGAAGATGCGCAAAAGTGGGCCAAAGAATGCGAAGCGAGTGCCAGAGCCTTTGATGAACGCATTATCAATTCCGAAGGGGCCACTTTTTCAACCCATACCCATTATCGCGCATATGGCAATACGCATGGTTTTATTGGGGCGTACCCGAGCACTCGGCATTCTCTGTCTTGTGCAGTGATTGGTAAATCCCCCCATTCCGATGCGATGCAGCGGGATTATGATTATACCGTTGCACGCGACGCCCAAGATTTAGACTCGCGCAAATCGGTTGGGCAACAGGCCGCACTTCGAACGCTCCGGCGACTCAATGCGCGGAAAATAAAAACCTGTGATGCGCCGGTTATTTTTGCCTCTGAAATTGCCGGGGGTCTATTGGGCAATTTTATTTCTGCTATTTCGGGTGGCAACCTGTATCGGAAATCTACTTTTTTGCTGGATCATTTAGGGAAAAAAATATTTCCAGACTTTGTGCAAATGAAAGAGATGCCCCATTTACGCAAAGGCCATGGTAGCGCACCCTTTGATCAAGAAGGGGTTGCCACAAAAGAGCACGATATTATTAAAGATGGCATTTTACAAAGTTATGTATTAAGCAGCTATTCCGCACGGCGTTTAGGGCTTAAAACAACTGGGAATGCGGGTGGGATCCATAACCTAGATGTTTCAGTCAGTGATTACGATCTGCCTCAGCTATTACAAGAGATGGGCAAGGGACTTTTAGTCACCGAGGTTATGGGGCCAGGGATCAATATTGTGACCGGAGATTATTCTAGAGGGGCTGCAGGATTTTGGGTGGAAAATGGGGAAATCCAATATCCTGTCGAAGAAATTACGATTGCGGGCAATTTAAAGGATATGTTTGCAGGATTGGTTGCCATCGGAGACGATATAGAAGAGCGAGGCAATATTTTAACGGGTTCCCTTTGGATCAATCAAATGACCATTGCTGGAGATTAAACATTAGGGGGAAGATTTTAGCTTTTCTAGCTCTTCCCACCGTTTATACAATTGCTCTAATGCGTTTTCGAGATCCTTTAGGCTTTGCAATGTTTTGGCAATCGTCGGTTTTTCTTGATTGTAAAATTGCGGGTGTGCGATTTCTTGTTGCAAAGGATACAGTTTTGCTTCCCATGTATTAATTTTTTTCATTAATTCATCTAATTCTTTTTTCATTTTAGAGGTAAATGCGGGGATAGCAGCAGAACCAGAAACAGGCGTAGGGGTTGCTTTTGTGGCAACCGCCTTGGTTTCCGGTTTTTTGCTCGTATTTAGGGTTGCTGGAATTTGACTAAACCCGCCGACATATTCATTAATTTTTCCTTCCCCACAAAAGTAAAACGTGCTGCTGGCGACCGACTCGACAAAGCTTCTATCATGGCTAACCAGCAGTAAGGTGCCGGCATAATCCATTAAGATATCTTCTAATAATTCTAGTGATTCGATATCCAGATCGTTGGTGGGCTCATCTAAAACCAATAAGTTTTTCGGTAAGCTAAATAATTTTGCGAACAATAGGCGATTACATTCGCCCCCGGAGAGCATTTTAACTGGAACACGTGCTCTTTTAGGGGTAAATAAAAAATCGGATAAATAACTGATAACATGTTTTTCGCCGCCATTGACAGAAATGGTTTCTCTGCCGCCTGCAACATTTTCAATGGCAGATAGATTAAAATCAATGCCTGCCCGTAATTGATCAAAATATCCGATCTGTAAGCTTGTGCCGCGCTGAATAAGACCTGATTGCGGTTCTAATTCGCCTAACAGTAATTTTAAAAAAGTACTTTTTCCGACGCCATTTGGGCCAACCAAGGCAATTTTGTCGCCTCGGTAGATGCGAGTAGAAAAATCTTTAACGAGATAACGATCGCCAATTTGATAATTGACGGCTTCTGCATTAATGACCAGATCCCCGGATAGGGTGGTTTCATTGGCTTTAAATTTAGGTTTGTCTTGCTTGCTCACGCGAGCTTCACGTTCTAGACGTAATTTTTTTAAGGCTCTGACCCGTCCTTCATTGCGGGTGCGTCTAGCCTTAACGCCTTGTCTTATCCACGCTTCTTCTTTAGCCAAATTTTTATCGAATAATTTTGCTTGTGTGCTTTCGACTTCTAAAAGATGTTCTTTCTCGCTAACATATTTATCAAATCCATTACTGAAGGTCGTTAAAATGCCTCTGTCTAACTCAATAATTTTTTTAGACAGTTTTCGCAATAACGTTCTATCATGGGTTATACAAAGCAGTGCACCGGAATATCCTTCAATATATTTTTCTAACCATTCAATAGCCTCTAAATCTAAGTGGTTAGTGGGCTCATCTAATAGCAATAAATCCGGTTGATTCACCAACGCTCTGGCTAAGGCTACACGCCTTTGCCAACCCCCCGAGAGGGTTCCCATTTTTTTATCGGCGGGGAGTTCTAAACGGGTCAAAATAGAATCAATGACTTGTTGGTGCTGCCAGCCATCTTTTGCGTCTAATTGTTTTTGGACATTTTCAAGCGTATTCAGCCATTGACTATTTTCAGACATATCGGGGTTATGTGTGAGGGTATGATATTGCTTAAGGAGCGCGCCAACCTCTTTGACGCCATCGGCAACCACATCATAAACATACTCATCATCACATTGAGGCAAGTCTTGGGATAAATCGGCAATTTTTAAACCAGGGGTTTTAAAAATTGTCCCGTGATCGGCATTCAGCTGACCTGTAATCAGTTTGAATAAACAAGATTTCCCCATGCCGTTACGGCCAATTAAGAATATACGCTCTCTGGGTTCAATCAGTAAATTAACCTTATCTAAAAGTGGATCTTCCCCAAAGGCAAGACAGACATTTTCAAAGCGAATGAGTGGCATTTTTTAAGATCTTATACAATTTATTTGAAATTTGGCCTTTATTGTACGCTGGCGCTTATTCTATTGTCTACCCTCAATTTCCAAAGACGCGGAATGATTGAGTTTAAGCTCTCGATGTCTAATTTGCGTATTTAGAATGATGGGACGGATTTTTTTTGCAATACTTTCGACCATATAGACCGAACGATGCTGTCCACCTGTGCAGCCAATCGCTATGGTGAGATAGCTTCGATTGTCGGCTTCAAAATGGGGGATCCATTTTTCGATAAAAGTCACGAGATCGGATAAAAGGCTTTTGACCTCTGGAATATTGTCTAAGTAATCTTTTACCGCAGTATCTAACCCAGACAGCATTCTTAATTCAGGTTGCCAATAAGGATTCGGTAGACAGCGAACATCAAAAATAAAATCGGCATCCGGGGGTAGACCATGTTTAAAGCCAAAGGATTGCAATAACAATTGTATATGGCTTTCCTGATGATGGATGATGCGATCGCGTATCAGATTATATAAGGCCTGCGGGGCCAAAGGGCTTGTATCAATGGTGAGATCGGCCAAACTGGCAATCGGGGTTAAAATATGGTGTTCTTTACGAATAGCTTCTCTAAGAGACGTATTTGGGTTGGTTAAAGGATGCCGACGACGGGTCTCGCTAAACCTTTTTAACAGCGTGTTTTCATCGGCATCTAAGTACACAATTTCACAGTGTTGCTTTACCTTGTGCAAATCCTCAATAAGCTTCTTAGAGTGTATTGAATCGGTAGGGCTATTGCGGGCGTCAATGCTGACGGCAACGGTCGGATGCAGTTCTCCTACTTGATCTTCAAGATCCGCCAAGAAAGACAATGGTAAATTATCAATGCAATAAAACCCTAAATCTTCTAAGGCATGTAATGCAATGGATTTTCCAGAGCCTGATCGACCACTAATAATCACAAGACGCATAGCATTTTTTCCCTAACGATTTTTATTCTTAAGCGCCATCTATGGGGTGGCCATGGCCATGGCCCTTGTCTTTTAATTTTTCTTTATGTTTTCTAACCTGCTCATCGAGTTTATCGATAAGCATATCGATGCTTGCATACATATCTTCGGAGGTGCTACTTGCCACAATATCGCCGCCACCTGCAAGATTCATATGCGCTTTGGCAATTTGTTGAAATTTCTTATCCACACTTAAGGTGACATGGGTGTCAATAATGTGTGAAAAGTGTTTTTCCAATTTTTTGAATTTTTCATTCACTTGTTGCTTGAGGGCAGGGGTTAGCGTGAGTTCATGCAAGGCGGTAATTTGAGTTTTCATCGTAGACTCCTTTTTTACTATTAAAACTTAAACTTTCTTTCTGTTGAGGAAGAAATCCTCATTGCTTCTCTGTACTTCGTTACGGTTCGTCTGGCTATATGTATACCACGTCCTAATAAAACCTTCATAATTTTATTGTCGCTAAGCGGGGCTGTGTTAGATTCTTCTGCAATTAATTTTCGGATATAGGCACGTATGGCAATTGAAGAAGCTTCCGCACCCAGGATCGATGGAATGGAACTGGAAAAAAAATATTTCAATTCATAAAGCCCTTTGGGGGTTAAAATATATTTTTGACTGGTAATGCGTGAAATCGTCGATTCATGTAAACCCAGCTTAGTTGCCACCGCTCGCAAATTCAGGGGAAGCATGGCTTCTTCCCCGTTATCGAAAAATTCCTTTTGTTGTTCAAGAATACAGCGGGCGACACTTAATAGCGTTTCATTGCGGGTTTGCAGCCCTTTTATAAATGATTTTGCCTCTTTTAACTGTTCTTTAACCATCAATGGGTGTGCATGATTAGGGAGGCTTAAGCCAGAAGCATAGTGAGCATTGATCCGAATTTTAGGCACAAAGTTTTGTTTAAGTTCAACGAATATTTGCTCCCCTTTCTTCCAAGCAAGAATATCGGGGATTACATATTCACTTTTTTTAGGATTGATAACGGCCCCTGGTCGGGGATTGAGAGAAGTGAGCAGTTTAATTGCAGCATGCAATTCGTTATCGGTTAGGTCAAGATCTTTCTTAAGGCGCGCATACTCTTTTTTTCCCACGGCTTCTAAATGGTGTTTGACGAGCAACTGTGTTTCTGTAAGCCAGGGCGTATTGGTTGGTAGCAGGTTGAGTTGTAAGTTTAAGCATTCGGCTAAATCGCGAGCGCCAATTCCTGTGGGCTCAAATTGCTGAATTTGACTCAGCACCGCATTAATGTCTGCCTCTTGGGTTGAAAAGCCTAAGGTTTCTTGAATATCTGCGATTGAGCTCAGTAAATATCCTTCTTCTGAAATAGCATCAATCAGAGCTGTCGCAATGGCTCGTTCTTGCTCAGAAAAATGGGCAAGCTCCATTTGCCCCAATAAGTACTGATGAAGGGTGGTTTCTGAAGGCCTTTGCAACGATAGATCGGGTTTTTTATCCGAAGATCGGCTCCATTCTTCCTGGAAAGTAGAAATGATGGAATAATCCATTTCTGCCCCTATAGGCAGATTGGGGCTAATCATAGTCTCTTCTTCTGGCTCAATTTGTTCCAAAAGGGGGTTTGATTCTACTGTGGCGCGAATTTCTGCTTCTAATTCGACAGCAGAAAGCTGCAAAAGGCGGATTGCCTGCTGCAATTGGGGCGTAATAGCGAGTTTTTGGTTGAGCGTAAACTGTAATGAAGGTCTCATAAAATAACTATAGCGAAATGTCGCTTATTAATAAAGCAGCTACAGAGAGGATTTAAGTGACCAATGCTAATTGATTACTTTTAGAGTTCGAAGGCTTCCCCTAAGTACACCTTGCGAACTTCTGGGTGTGCCAAAATGTGATCGGAAGTGCCTTCAGCAATCACTTCGCCATTATTGACGATATAGGCTCGATGGCATATATCTAAGGTATCCCTTACATTATGATCGGTAATCAGAACCCCTATCCCACGCTCACTTAAATGATTAGCGATTTGTTTAATATCAATAATCGAGATAGGATCAACGCCGGCAAACGGTTCATCTAACAACATAAACTTAGGCTTACGGGCCAGGGCCCTTGCAATTTCAACCCGCCTACGCTCTCCACCGGAAAGGCTTAATCCTAATGAATCCCGAATATGGGAAATGCGAAATTCATATAATAAATTTTCTAAGATGCCCATTCTTTCGTCTTCGGTCAGTTCTGTTCTGGTTTCTAGGATGGCTAAGATATTATCGGCGACACTTAATTTTCTAAATACGGAGGCTTCTTGGGGTAAATAGCCTATCCCTAATGCTGCGCGTGCATGTACCGGTAAAGTCGTAATATCAATATCATTTAATAATATTTTTCCAGCATCGGGTTGGATAAGGCCTAACATCATATAAAAAGAAGAGGTTTTTCCTGCCCCATTTGGACCTAAAATCCCTACGATTTCCCCTGCATTGATTTGCAGCGAAAGATTATTGACAATTAACCGTGATTTATACTGTTTGGATAATTTGGAGACAATGAGGGTATTCATTTAGATCGATTCCGTTGTCTTTTTATTCAGCGTGTAATGGGTTTTAACATCCTGTAACAATTCCACGGAATTTTGTTCTAGGTAGGCGCGCAGACCAATACCCGTAATGGTGAGTCCAGGCTTGGTCATAGTAACCAATTGATGGCTTTCCGCAAATTGTTTTTTAGGCTGATAGCGCAATTCACGGGTCTCTAATTTAATGGGAAATACCGTTGCTGTGGCAGGGCGTTCTAAAACCACCTCATCTTCTAATATAATTTGTTCAATGCTGCCTAAGGTTGGCTGCTCTACCTTCCCTGTGTTTGCGCAAATTGACCATGCACTGCCATCGGGCTTGTAAATCATTAACTTTGGCTTTTGTAAGTTTGAAAGCGCTATTTCTGGCAGGTAGCCCCAATAGTTGGCCGATAGCTTACTTTTTAAAAAGCCTTGCTCCGTAAAAATACTGACCAGCACTTGCTTCATATATTCCTGTGGCTTTTTCTCGGTATAAGCGACTAAACGGGGTTGTTCAGACTTTACGAACACTAATAGGCCGATGCTTAAAATGGCGGCAATTACTACAATAATCGTGTTTCTCACATAACACCTGCTTTAAATAAATCGTGCATGTTTAGGGCCCCGACTAATTTCCCGGCATGATCGGTAACGGGGAGTGCCAATATTTTTAATTTTTCCATAATTGCAATGGCTTCCGCTGCCAATAGATCGTGAAAAACCGTGGTGAAATGGGTTGTCATGACTTCATTGATTTTTGTCTGGTGAATATCCACACCACGATGTAAAGTGCGCCGAAGATCACCATCCGTAAATATGCCTAAGAGGCAAGTGGGATCATTTGGGCTAACAATTGTGGTAAATCCCAGACGTTTTTCCGTTATTTCCATCAGAGCATCGGTTAGAACCGCGTCTAGAGGTACCCGTGGAATAGCGGCATCGATATGCATAATATCTTCAATTTTAAGAATAAGACGTCGTCCTAAGCGCCCCCCGGGGTGAGATTTTGCAAAGTCATCCTCGGTAAAACCTCGGGCCTCTAAGATAGCCAAAGCAATGGCGTCGCCCATGGCAAGCATGGCTGCCGTACTGGCCGTAGGCGCTAGTCCTAGCGGGCAGGCTTCTTGTTGAATGCTGGTATCTAAATGAATATCGGCTAATTTTGCTAATGTGGATTGGCGCGCGCCGGTTAAGGCAATGACTGGCACACCTAATCGTTTAATAAAGGGTAAGAGCGTTAAAACTTCATTGGTTTCCCCAGAATAGGAGAGTGCAAGTACCCGATCCTGCGGGGTTATCATGCCGAGATCGCCATGGGATCCTTCGGCTGGATGTAAAAATAGGGCAGGCGTGCCGGTACTGGCCAAAGTGGCCGCAATTTTTTTACCAATATGACCAGATTTTCCCATTCCAGTTACCACAATCCGGCCTTGGCAGCTTAAAAAAGATTGACAGATCTCCACGAAAGTATCGTCAATTTTACCGGTTAATTCGCGAATAGTCCGGGATTCTATTTCTAAAACAGAAAGGCCGGTGGCTATAATTTTATGTTTATCAACTAACATCGTTTAACTCTAATTTCAAAAGTCCCATTATAATAGCAAGTTTTTGGCTTTTCATTTGAAATAATAAATATTTCTAGCGGAAACACCAAAGGGCTGCATTAAATCACAGTTAGCAACACAAGATGAAAGGGGGTATAGATCAGCTGCTTCTACTTGAATATTCAAGTTTTGTGATATCATATCCAGCAATTACATTGTTTTTGGAGTATATGAAATGAGTATTTTGGTTGGTAGAAAGGCACCGGATTTCACAGCAGCAGCAGTACTTGGAAGTGGCGAAATTGTTAGCCAATTCCAATTGTCTAAAGCCCTAAAAGATAAATACGGATTAATTTTTTTCTATCCGCTGGATTTTACCTTTGTTTGCCCTTCAGAACTCATTGCCCTGGATCGCCGCATTGAGCAATTTAAAAAGCTAAATGT
The DNA here is from genome assembly GCA_027364575.1 of bacterium. Lineage (GTDB taxonomy): Bacteria > Pseudomonadota > Gammaproteobacteria > UBA6186 > Azoamicaceae > CADEGZ01. Next base: position 69,235 of record DAHXPC010000008.1, on the reverse strand, counting down.
GGAAGTCATTGGCGTTTCTATTGATTCACAATTTACCCATAATGCTTGGCGCAATACACCGGTTGAATTGGGCGGAATTGGTCAAGTTGGTTACACTTTAGTTGCCGATACCAACCATAGTATTTGTCAATCTTACGGAATAGAACATCCTGAAGCCGGCATTGCTTTTAGAGCAGCATTTTTACTCGATAAAATGGGGATTGTGCGCTCGCAAATGGTAAACGATCTGCCGATTGGCCGTAATATTGACGAATTATTGCGTCTAGCCGATGCGCTGCAATATCATGAAACCAATGGAGAAGTGTGTCCTGCTGGCTGGAAACAAGGCGATAAAGCGATGAAACCAACACCTACCGGTGTGGCCAGTTTCTTGGCCGAATATGCCGAACAACTGTAATTGGATAACGCCCTCTTGGCCGGCACCCGTTAATGTTCATGCATTAACGACGTTAAGAACGAGAGGGCAAAGCTTAACGTTGAATGCTAACGTGTATTCAACGTTAGCAATAGCTCCTAAATTACAAGTAGCCATTGCTATGGGTGAACAATTAAAAATACATGCCAAAGTACCGGCTGATCCTTTCTGGCTATCGCAAGTCCATGGCACAAATGTTGTTAAGGTGAGCGATTATTCTTTACCTTATCCTATCGTAGAAGCCGATGCTTCTGTGGCTTTTAATGACAATGAAATATGCGCCATTCTAACCGCCGATTGTTTGCCGATCCTTTTTTGCAATCAAGCCGGGACTCGAATAGCGGCGGCACATGCCGGATGGCGGGGTTTGGCAAATGGCGTGATTGAGGCGACGGTAGAAAAAATGGGATGTGCGCCCGAAACCGTAATGGCGTGGCTTGGTCCAGCAATTGGACCCGAAGCCTTTGAAGTCAAAGAAGATGTGCTTGTGGCATTTACCGGACATTCTTTACACGCCTTTAAACCGACCGCACAAGGAACATGGCTTGCCAATTTGTATCAGCTTGCCACTGAAAGACTTAGACGCTTAGGGATCCGCCAAATTTTCGGGGGAGAATTTTGCGCCTACACCGATCTCAATCGTTTTTATTCTTATCGTCGCTCAAAGGATACAGGTCGTATGGCAACATTAATTTGGTTAACCCCTACTTGAATTTTGCTCTATAGCCCCCACATAACCTTTAAATAACGCTTAAATGCGAAAGAGGTGTTTTATATGAGTTTAGATAAATTAACGGAATCTTTGCAATCGGCTTTAGCACAAGCCCAATCCCTGGCGGTTACTCAAGAAAATTCAGCAGTTGAGCCCATTCATGTACTCAAGGCTTTATTAGAACAGCCTGCAGGCTCTATTCGCCATTTATTTTCAAGCATAGGGGTAAGTGCTAAAGCCCTTGAAAAAGAATTCGCCGAAGCCCTAAAAACTTTACCCCAAATTGTGGGTGGGCAATCCAATATTCAGGCCTCTCCCGATTTAATTCGAGTGCTGAATCGAGCCGATAAACATGCCCAGCAGCGTAAAGATAGTTATGTTTCCAGTGAATTGTTTATATTGGCGGTGCTAGAAGAAGGCGGCAACGCTGGAAATATTTTAAAAAAATCAGGCATTCAAAAAGAAAGCTTTATCAAAGCCATTGATGACTTACGGGGAGGACAAACCGTGGATAATCCCAATGCGGAAGAACATCGCAAAGCTTTACAAAAATACACCATTGATCTCACAGAACGCGCAGAGCAAGGAAAATTAGATCCGGTGATAGGCCGGGATGATGAAATTCGCAGAACTATCCAAGTTTTGCAACGACGCACTAAGAACAATCCGGTTTTAATCGGGGAGCCCGGAGTTGGAAAAACGGCCATTGTGGAAGGATTGGCCCAACGAATTGTGAACGGTGAAGTTCCAGAAGGCCTAAAAAGTAAACGTGTGTTAGCGTTAGATATGGGCGCATTAATTGCCGGGGCGAAATTTAGAGGCGATTTTGAAGAACGGATGAAAGCCGTATTGCAAGATTTAGCCAAGCAAGAAGGGGAAATCATTCTTTTTATTGATGAATTGCATACCATGGTCGGTGCTGGAAAAGCAGAAGGCGCTATGGACGCGGGGAACATGCTAAAGCCAGCCCTTGCCCGCGGCGAATTACATTGTGTAGGGGCAACGACATTAGATGAATATCGTCAATATATTGAAAAAGATGCGGCATTAGAAAGAAGATTTCAAAAAATCTTGGTCGAGGAGCCAACAGTGCCCGACACCATTGCTATTTTACGGGGCCTTAAAGAGCGCTATGAATTGCACCATGGGGTTGTCATTACGGATCCGGCGATTGTTGCTGCGGCAACCCTTTCGCATCGTTATATTGCCGATCGTCAACTTCCAGATAAGGCCATTGATTTAATCGATGAGGCCGCCAGTGTGATTCGAATGGAAATTGATTCAAAACCCGTTGAGATGGATAAGTTAGAACGGCGTTTGATCCAATATAAAATTGAGCGCGAAGTCCTTAAAAAAGAAACCGATGAAGCTTCCAAAAAACGATTAGAGGAGTTGCAGTCGAATATTGCTGAGCTTGAAAAAGAATATAAAGGCTTGGAAGAAATTTGGAAAACCGAAAAAGCGGCATTAGAGGGAACCAAACACCTAAAAGAAGAATTAGAAAAGGCAAAGCTAGAGTTGGTGAATGCCCAGCGATCGGGTAATTATGCCCGCATGTCGGAACTGCAATACGGGCGTATTCCTGAACTGGAAAAACGCCTGGCCGCATCTACCGATATAGAAATGGAAACCAAATTATTTAGAAATAAGGTTACCGAAGAAGAAATCGCAGCAGTGGTGGCACGCTGGACTGGGATCCCCGTTTCTAAAATGTTGGAAGGGGAGCGTGAAAAATTAGTACAAATGGAAATGAGTTTGGGCAAACGGGTTATCGGGCAAGAAGAGGCATTAAAAGCAGTTTCAAATGCTGTGCGTCGCTCACGTGCAGGCTTGGCCGATCCCAATCGACCCGTCGGATCTTTCTTATTTTTAGGACCTACCGGTGTGGGTAAAACCGAAGTATGTAAAGCCTTAGCCGAATTTTTGTTTGATACCGAAGCGGCGATGGTTCGAATCGATATGTCAGAATTCATGGAAAAACATTCTGTTGCGCGTTTAATTGGTGCTCCTCCGGGCTATGTTGGGTATGAAGAAGGCGGGTATTTAACGGAAGCGGTACGACGTAGGCCCTATAGTGTATTGTTATTAGATGAAATCGAAAAAGCACACTCAGATGTTTTTAATATTTTACTACAAGTGTTGGATGATGGCCGTTTAACGGATGGACAAGGCAGAACGGTTGATTTTAAAAACACGGTTATCGTAATGACTTCAAATTTGGGTTCGCAATTAATTCAAGAACTCACCGGCACAGTAGACTATTCAGAAGTGAAAGAAGCGGTTATGGGCGTTGTGAGCGAACAGTTTAGACCCGAATTTATTAATCGGATTGATGAAATTGTAATGTTTTCGCCACTTGGAAAAGAACATATTCGACATATTGCCGATATTCAGTTGGCACATCTTAAAGAACGATTACACGCACAGAATATAACCCTGATGGCGACGCCGGAGGCCTTAGATAAATTAGCTGCCATTGGTTACGATCCGATTTATGGGGCAAGACCTTTAAAACGGGTTATTCGTCAAGCTTTAGAAAACCCATTGGCTGAAAGCTTATTAACCGCTCATTTTATGCCAAATGATACCATACGGATCATTGTGAAAAATGATAAAATCGATTTTGAAAAAATAGCACAGGGAGCATAAAAACGCATGGGCGCCATACTACATCGTAAACCCGTATTTGATCCTTGGCTGTTATTTTCTATTGTGAGCCTATTAAGTATCGGTTTGGTGATGGTGGTGTCTTCTTCTCTTTCCTATTCGGAAGGTTTAGGCAAACCTGCTTGGCATTTTGCGGTCCGACACGTTGGGTATTTGTTGGCAGGTTTGGTTTCGTGTGGCTTTATTACCACCATTCCTTTGAAATTTTGGCGAAAAGTGAGTATTCCTTTATTAGGGGTGGTCATTGTATTGCTTGCCCTGTTATTGATCCCTGGAGTGAGTCGCCAAATTAATGGGAGTGTGAGATGGTTGTTTTTAGGGCCTATCTCTATTCAAATTTCCGAATGTGCAAAGCTTGCCATGATTATTTATATGGCGGGATATTTGGTTCGAAAAGATAAAGAAGTACAAACTGAAATAGCCGGATTTTTAAAACCAATGGCGGTTTTGAGCTTTACGTCGGTTTTAATATTAGCAGAACCCGATTTTGGGGCAACGGTCGTAATGGTGACTACCGTTATGGGTATGCTCTTTTTAGGCGGCGTTCCGCTTAGACGCTTTATCGTATTGCTGGTTTTGGCTTTGCTAGCCATGGCGATATTATCGATTGCTTCCCCTTATCGTCTGCAACGCTTAACTTCATTTTTGGATCCTTGGAGCGATCAATTTAATTCTGGCTATCAATTAACACAATCGCTGATTGCTTTTGGTCGGGGTGGCTGGTTTGGCGCAGGTTTAGGCAATAGTGTGCAAAAATTATTGTATTTGCCGGAGCCGCATACAGACTTTATTTATGCAGTATTATCCGAAGAATTAGGGCTCGTTGGGGCGGTTATCGTCCTATTACTCTTTGCGCTTTTTGTATGGCGTGCCCTGGCTTTAGGCAGACAAGCCATGTTACTCGGTAATCGGTTTTCCGGATTTATTGCCTATGGGATAGGATTATGGTTCGGGGTACAAACCTTAATCAATATTGGGGTAAATACCGGTGTTTTACCCACTAAAGGTCTAACCTTGCCCTTTATGAGTTATGGGGGCAGCAGTCTAGTGGTATCCTTGGTTGCGATTGGAATATTACTCAGAGTTGAATATGAAATCCCCCTTAAAGCAAAAAACAACGGGTGAAAACGGCCAATTGAACAGGAAACCTTCGGTAGCCACGCCTCATTTTTCGTTTGTAATGCGGTGATCATATTTCGATTGCCCGGGCGGACACAGGCGGTCCGCCCTTGTCCTTGTCCATCCAACACAATTACCGCGTGAACATGATCGGGCATTATTTGAGCTTAAAGATAATTTCCATTAAAAATCCAATGGCGCCGCCAAACACCCCTCCCCAAATAACCACCCAGCCTAAATATTTGCCTATCATATCGTGCACAAGATCTTTAACTTGTTCTGGCATTAATTCATTTAAACGAGCATCTACCATTTTTTCTATTTTACTGTGAAGGGTGTCGCTTAATTTACTGTCGAATAAATTGGGTAATAAGGTGGAAGTTGCGATATCTTGGATCATAACTTTAAATTTTTGTACGCAAGGCTCTTTTAAAGAACTGAGCACTTTACCGCCCCCGAACATGTTTACCATGCCACCAATAGAAGTATTTAATATCTCTTCGACCAGCCCTTCATACATTTTTTCATAGTTAATCGATTCAGTGATATTCGCCACGAATCGATCGGTATCACCCAAAATGGCTTGGGCATTGAAAAAACGCGCGACATTAATTTCACTAAAAAATTGCTCCATGATCATTTTTTTAATATTTATCTTAAATACTTCAAATTGTAGCGGGATGATCCCGGAGCCATATAAGAAGGGAATGCGCTCAAAAAGCATATAGATAGCCAGCCAATTGGTGATAGCCCCTGAAAAAGCAAAAAAACCGACCATTTTGACGATTTCGCCATGCTGGGGCAAAATGTAGCCTAATCCAATTAAACTGATGCTCACCATGTTCGTGAGCAAGCTTTTTTTGTCGTTCATCTATCGTCTCCTGAGCGGCTATCTTTTTGTTAAAACAGTTTAGCGTATCATACGAGCTTTAGGAGGGGATCTGCTACCTATCAGCTCAGCTTGCGTATTTTGAATCGATTTTCAATAAATTAAGTTAGCTAGCAATTAATTTTTAAGCGTTGATTATTCACCTTGTCTATCCGTGCCTACAAAATGGGCGTATAAATTTCTTTAAAATACAGAATGAGGTTGTTAAACTGGCCGTCTTTATTGAATAAAATGGCAGTTGTGAAGCTGCTTTAATCAGCAGCGTATTGAGGCAAGTGTGATTAAACCAAAGATAGTGATTATGGCGGGTGGAACAGGTGGGCATGTATTTCCAGCCTTGGCCGTGGCGCGCGCGCTACAATCCAAAGGATGGGAAATTCATTGGATAGGAACAGAAACGGGTTTAGAAGCAGAAATTGTGCCTAAAGCAGGCTTTAAACTGCATTATATTGTTATCAAAGGGTTAAGGCGAAAAGGAATTTTACATAAATTAATGGCGCCCTACCAAATAATCGCTGCCATTTATCAATCTTTACGCATTCTCCTTACGCTAAAGCCGATGGTTGTGCTCGGAATGGGGGGGTATGTTGCAGGACCGGCTGGGGTTGCTGCCTGGCTGCTGCGTTACCCTTTGATTATCCATGAGCAAAATTCGGTGGTGGGCTTTACCAACCGTTGTCTGGCTTTATTGGCCACACGGGTTTTAGAGGCCTTTCCTAACGCGTTTAAGCCCAGCCAGCAGGCCATTTATACCGGCAATCCGGTGAGAGCGGAATTATTAAGCATAGCCCCTCCGAATGAGCGCTTTGCAGATCGTTCTTCCCCGTTGCGTTTATTGATAATCGGTGGAAGTCGGGGGGCGCTTGCATTAAATCAAATTTGTCCTCAAGCGATAGAACAATTGCCTTTAGAAAAAAGACCAGAAATTTGGCATCAAACTGGAGGCGGACACGATAAAGCCACACTTGAGCTTTATCAAAAAGCCAATGTTGTGGCGCGCGTTCAACCTTTTATCGATGATATGGCTAAAGCGTATGCCTGGGCGGATTTGGTTTTATGTCGTGCCGGTGCCTTAACCATTGCCGAGCTTTCGGCGGTTGGAATAGGAAGCGTGTTGGTCCCATTCCCGTATGCAACCGATGATCACCAAACCACGAATGGGCAATTTCTGGAAAAATTGGGGGCGGCAAAATTAATTCCGCAATCGATACTTAAGCCACAAACATTAGCTTTGACTCTTTTAGAGTTATTAAATGATAAAAATCAACTATTGGCGATGGCCAATGCTGCTTATCAAGCGGCGTGCCGGAATGCCTTAATAGATGTTACCGCAGTATGTGAGGAGACAAGTTGTTATGCCCCTAAAAAATCATAAAATGAATATGCGACGCATTCGTCGTATCCATTTAGTCGGAATCGGGGGCGCTGGTATGGGTGGCATCGCGGAAGTGTTATTCAATTTAGGCTATACCGTTACAGGTTCAGATCCAGCCGACAATTCCATGATAAAACATCTGAAAGAAATTGGGATCCCCGTTGTGGATCAACATGCAGCGATTAATGTGGAAACCTGTGATGTGCTTGTTGTTTCTAGCGCGATAGCAGCGGATAACATCGAACTGCAAAGAGCCCAAGAACGTCGCATTCCGATTGTTCAGCGTGCCACGATGTTGGCAGAATTAATGCGTTTTAAAGAAGGGATAGCCATCGCGGGTACCCATGGCAAAACCACTACCACCAGTCTTGTGGCAAGCTTAATTGCAGAAGGGGGGCTGGATCCGACATTTGTGATTGGTGGTCGGCTGAATAGTTTGGGCAGAAATGCAAAATTGGGTGCCGGGCGTTATTTTGTTGCCGAAGCCGATGAAAGTGATGCCTCTTTTTTACATTTAATGCCGATGATATCGGTTGTGACAAACATAGATAAAGATCATTTGGAGACTTACCAAAATGATTTTTCAATTTTAAAAAATACCTATTTACAATTTTTACACCAATTGCCATTTTATGGCTTGGCGGTGGTCTGTATTGATGATCCGGAAATTAAATCAATTCTTTGCAAAATTGAAAGGCCAACGCTTACCTATGGTTTTAGTCCAGAGGCAGATATACAAGCGGTTAATTTTACTCAGCATTTCGGTCAATCCCATTTTGAAGTGTTGCGAAAAGATCAAAACGTTTTATCGATTACCTTAAATCTTCCAGGCCGACATAATGCTCTTAATGCATTAGCCGCTATTGCGGTGGCAACTGAAGTTGGAATGGAGGATGAGGCCATTCAGCGCGCCTTGTTAAATTTCCAAGGTGTGGGCAGGCGATTTAATATGCTTGGGGATTTAAAGAAACAGAATAAAAAAGTTTTATTGATTGATGACTATGGCCATCATCCCAAAGAAGTCGAGGTGGTTTTGGATGCCATCCGTTTAGGCTGGCCAGGCAAACGCTTGGTAATGGTGTATCAGCCGCATCGGTATACCAGAACCAAAGCCTTATTTGAAGATTTTGTGTCTATATTATCGACGGTAGATGTTTTAGTACTATTGGATGTTTATTCTGCGGGTGAACAGCCCATTATTGGTGCGGATGGCCGAGCCCTTGCCTTTAGTATTCGAAGTCGCGGGCGTGTAGATCCCATCTTTGTTTCCGATCTATCCGAACTGCATACCCTTTTAGCCAGCATTTTGCAGGATCAGGATATGTTATTAATGCAAGGGGCAGGGGATATTGGTGCGCTGGCTTCAGAATTGGCAGCCCAAGGCTTAGTTGATAGCGAAGGCAATTTTTTGCCGATAAAAGAGTAAATACAGTGCAGCATAAATCGTTAAGAGGTCTATTAAAATTAAATGAACCCTTAGGGCCTTATACCTCTTGGCGTATAGGCGGTCCTGCAGATAAATATTATCGTCCGGCGGATAGCCAAGATCTAGCAGAATTTCTAAAGACCGTATCAATTGAAGAACCCCTGGTATGGTTAGGATTAGGCAGCAATGTATTGATACACGATAACGGTGTCCGAGGGGTGGTGCTGCATAATTTATTGCCTGCAGGCGAGCCTACGATTATAACGGAAAATCAGGAAAAAAAAGTCATCCACATTGATGCGGGGCTCCCCTGTGCAAAACTGGCGAAATATTGTGCCAAATTGGGATTGCTGGGGGCTGAATTTTTTGCGGGAATTCCAGGCACGATAGGGGGTGTGCTTGCGATGAATGCAGGGGCATGGGGCGGGGAAACCTGGTCCTTGGTCAAGCAAGTAGAAGTGATCAATCGCAAAGGAGAACGGCATATTCGTTACCCTTCTGATTATACCATTGGCTACCGAAAAGTAGCGGGCCCACAAGATGAATGGTTTGTGAGTGCCAATTTTCAATTTGAAATGGGGGATGTGCAACAAGCCACGCAAAAAGTAAAAGCCCTATTACGACAAAGAAATGTTTCCCAGCCTATAGGCGTTTTTAGTTGTGGCTCTGTTTTTCAAAATCCAAACAATGATCATGCGGCGCGCTTAATTGAGGCTTCACATTTAAAAGGATTTACGATTGGGAGTGTGCAAATTTCAGAAAAGCATGCGAATTTTATCATAAATTTGGGCAATGCACGTGCCACAGATGTTTGGCAATTAATACAGCATATACAAGCGGTCGTTAGAAAAGATCACCAAATTGATTTGCAAACAGAAGTGCGATTAATAGGATTTTAAAAACTTACAAAGCAGAAACTGAACACCCATTATGACATTTATCCAATTTTGAATTTTACCTTAAAAAATAGGCATGTGTATTTACGCAATTTTTCACTCTCTCTTCGGGTCCAAATTTTCTTTCAGGATGCCTATACTCTAGTAATAGAGCAACGCGTCTTGATGAACAGGAGAGCCCTAATGAGTTCCGAACAAGCCAAAGCCCTATTTGCCCAAAGCCAAATTCTATTAAGTAAGCAAATAGAGATTACACAATCTCAAGCATTGTATTTAGCCAAACAATTAGAACTGAATTTGAAAGATGCTTTGGTAGACGGGCTACCCAGTCTGAGTCGTAATTTTCGGGCTAAGTTATCGAAGATGAAAGAAACGCTAGTCGAGGGGCTATCGGTTCCTGCAAGGGGGGTAAGTTTTGCGATAAAAAACATGGGCGAATTCACGGAATTACTAGGAGAAAGCTTGGTGGTTATCACCTCTGTTAGCAAAATGTTATCAGAAGCCAGTGCTTATCTGGTTCAGGCGAATATTAAACGCGCACAAGCCAATCATTATGTGATCAGTACGTTGTGTCCTCATCTGCAACATGCAGCGCAAAAATTAGAAAGCCTAGGTGGCAGGATAATGGAATTTAGTCAGCATTTAGCCACCGGGAATTTTAAAAATTGTGTGACGGCTTTTGGGGAAACGGTTAAAACGTTAGGAAATGCGGCCAATGGCATGCAGCAATTATTCTTATTAAGCGCAAAAATAGATGCAACGATTATGGCCCCCGCAACTGAACAACTGGCGCATGCAAGCCAGAAATTCTTTTGGGCCTTACATTCAGTAGCAGAGTCTATTCGGGAATTTTGCCAGGGCGTCCATTTCAGATGCAAAGATCTTGCTAAACAAGTGAATATTAAACCTGATTCTGCTGCTAATAAAAAGCTGGATGCCATCGCATCAACGGTCGCCAGTAAAGCCTCGAATTTAGTTTGGTCCTTTTTAGCTAATCCACAAAAAACGATTACCTTAGAAGCAAAAGCGACCGACCCCTCCCCTAGCCCGACTGGCCCTAAAAGAAATCCATCTCATTAAGGGCCCATATGGCGAACAATACTTTTGATCCGTAAATGAAGTAACAGGGAATAGGCATGAACCCAGGCGAAACCAAGAATGATATGAGTGGGGAAAAACGGCAAATCTTTCGCGCGTTAGCCATCGAAGTATTGCAGCGAGCTCAAGATCGGCCTATTGAGCAAGAGTCTTGGGCTCTAACATACCTTGAGCAAATGATAAATGAAGTCTTTTATGAAAAAGAACGGCTAAAAGAAGCATATGAAATAGAGAAGAAAGTAAAGCAATCTGCACAAGGTTTGATGGGGAGAATGTTTGCAGGGATTGGGGGGTATTTCGACAATAAAGAACTCATTGAGTTAAATGATAAATTTCAGGAAAAGCTGCAAGTCATTGATCAAAAAATGCAAGCAATACGCGGTCGATATCAAGTAAAATCGCGCAGTTATGAGTCTAGAAAAATATCAGAGGCAAATATTGATAAAATACCCGGCGCCTATAAAATTCCCTTCGCTGAAAAAAATGATTTTATTAAAAAAATGGCACAAGATGAATATCATCGACTTGAATCCATTGAGAAAGAAACGATAAACAGCCATGCAGATGAAAGCGAAAAACATCATCATGAAGTAATCGATTATATTCACGATGTCTTTTTTAAAGCACATCAGGAAAACATACAAACTGAATTGGCAGCTATTCAAGGGCTTGAGACTATTGATCCAGAAATAAGATTAGGGTTGATAGCAGGTTTTCGTAAAGCTTATGTTAATAAAGTGATTATGGAAGAAAGCAGTGATTGGACTAATGAGCCTGGTGCAGAACCTCTTCCCGCAAGTATTTTGGACGCACAAAATACACTGAATAACCAACGACAAAAAATGCAGGCTGCCATTTATTCTGCGAAAGCACAGGATTATCAAACCCTAACGGCACAAGCTAAGATTTCACATATTGCAAAAGTCTCGGAAGCCTATGAAGATTGGACTAAAAAGGCATTTGAAAAATTTGCAAAAATAAATGGAAGTCGGCTTCTATTGCCAGTAGAAAAAGAAAAACATCTTGAGGCGATGATCCGCGTTGAAGAGCAATTTTCGATTTATGAAAAGAAGGGGGAAGCTATAGGGCTTTTACAGAAAATGGCTGATTATATCTTCGATACGGAGTTTGGGGCTGGGCCTTATGGCCAGATTTGTTTACAAGAATGGCAAAACAAAAAGGCGATTGAAAATGCAGTTTACGAATATTATCGGAGCAAAACGACAGCTAAATTACAGAGTCAATTGGCCTTGCATCAAGGGCTTGAAAGGTTGCCCTTGGCATTAAGAAGTGCTTTAGAAAAAGATTTACAGAACGCGATTGTGAATGAGGAAATGATTGCTGATGGTTTTGCAGGTAAAAATGATTACACAGCAAAATTTATTGGCAGTGAGATTCGGATAGCAGTAGAGTTTGCTGATGTACCTGATTTTTATCTGTCACAAAATATTAATCAAATAAGAGCCAAGCTTAAAACCATAACCGCAACGGTGGTGGCGCTACGAGAGACAAGAAATTTATTGCAAACCGCTAAGGGCGAAGCGATTGTTCAATACAATGCAAAAGAGAAAGAATTAACCAATAGTCTTAAAGACACTATAGGGAATGTTGCTAGGCATGATTTTTCAGAGAAAGATCAGGAATTCCAAGTGGGTGGGTTGCAAGGCTTTTGGAAGCAGACTAAAAAAACATTATTAGATTATTTTAAAAAACCTGAAGTGCAATCTGCTTTTGTGATGGCGGATTTGCTGGGGGGGGCTGTGGGTACTGTGTTGCCTTTATTTGGTACGGCGAGTGGCGTGTTAATTGGTTCGGCAATTGGTTATAATTACGCTCAAGCAAGCAAACTTTTAAGCCCCCTTAAGTACTTGATAAGCGAAATTGGCTATATTTTTAACAAACCTAAATCGTATATTGATAGAGCATTTCGTGCCAGCACTATTTTGGGAGTCCTAGCAGTGGCCACTTATGGCTTGGTGTTAGGTGCGCTAGCAATAGGGCTTACTAATCCGTTTAGTGCCTTTGCGCTTTTAGGCATTGCAGTGGTTGCCGCGGCAGGAAGTGCTGCCGCTGCTGCTTCTAAGTGGATATCCAAAAAAATATCCGAAACAGTTTATGGTATCTATAATAGCGATAGATATGAGTTAAGCTCTGAGGCAAAAAAATTCTTTTCCATAGAGACAGCTAATAAAATCCGAGCATTTTTTGTAAAAGAAATTATAGCGACACAAAAGAAAATTGAAAAAATGTCTGATAAATCAACCCATGAAGGGATTGTGTTGTCTAGAAAACTGTATGAGTTGGAGGCGACTTGGGATAAAATCCAACTAGGCAATGAGGGATCGGTAAAAGCCTGGACAGAGTGCGCTAAAAATCTTTATCTTGTCAAACGAGATGAATACAATACAAGCCTTGGTCATCAAGTTGAGGATCATAAGCAGGGTATTGTTGGATCCTTGCTGGATATTGCTGAACCTGTATCGATGGATAGCCGTTTAAAGGAGCCGGGTGAGACAACACCCGTGAAGGCTACTAAAAAACCCTTAAAGAAAAACCTGCTTACTTTTTTACATAAAGTGGGTAGCGCAACGAAAAAAGTCATGGCAGAAATCAACGAGATAGAAGTGCTGAATAAAGTAATTTTTAAACCTAAATAAAAAATGCGCTAAACAAATCATGGATGGATGAATGTTCTACTTGCCTAAAAGCCTATTTCAATATCACGGGAAAAGAAAAAGGCATGGGCAATTCATAAAGTTCGTTGTGGGAAAATTTAAATTTATATAAAGCGTTATTTAAAAAAACAGAGATCCCTTGCTACCCCAAATAAGTTCCTCACTAAATTAAAAGCCACATTTTTATATTTTGTTTTTTTAACCTCAACGGCTTGAGGCAATATGTCCGCATTCAAAGCGATCGGCTAATAGAAAGGCGGGGGCAGTGCCTCATTTTCAACAATAACCATCTAACTTACACATTTTTTAATAATAGAATAAGGTGTGCCTGCGAAAAAAATGAAGTATAATCGGCAACTTATGTAATTGTCCATAATGTAGGAAAGTTAAATAACAAATGTCGTCATTTACACGGCTTATATCTATCACCGTGCCTGTTATAATAATAGTGGTAGGGTTAGGGTCGCTTGTGGTATGGTCGCGACAGCCGGACCGTTTTCCTTTGAAAACGGTTGAAATCCGTTCGGGCCTTAAAGAGGTGACTGAGGATGAGATTAAAGCACAGGTATTGCCTTATTTAGACAAAGGATTTTTTTGGCTAAATGTGAGCGCGGTGCAGAAAAATTTACAGCTTTTACCATGGGTTCAAGCAGTAGAGCTTAGAAGGATATGGCCAGATAAGCTTTTAATTGTGGTGCAAGAAAAAAGGGCGCAGGCCCGCTGGGGAGAAAAAGGCATATTAAGCACTGATGGGGCTATTTTTTATCCCACAGGCAATATACCCGAAGGGATCCCACAGTTTAATGGCCCAGAGACTCGAGCCAAAGAGGTATTACAGCAATATCTGACTTTGTTAGAAATGCTGGGCCCTATTGGTTTAACGGTGCAACAGCTAGATTTATCAATGGATGGATCCTGGCGAATGAGGCTAGATAGTGGTCTTGACGTTATACTAGGAAAGACAGGGTTGCATGAACGTATGGCTAGATTTGTGCTGGCATATAAAGGCAGCTTTCATGCTGAAAGCATGCGGATTGCTTATATAGATTTAAGGTATACCAATGGTTTTGCGATTGGTTGGAAAGAGGGCGAAAAATAAGTTGGAGGCTATAACTCACAATGCCCAAAAAAACAGATAAAAATTTAATTGTCGGATTGGATATTGGTACTTCCAAAGTGGTTGCTATTGTTGGCTGTATTACCTCGGAAGGAACCCTCGAGATTATCGGGGTAGGCACGCATTTATCCAAAGGCCTGAAAAAGGGCGTGGTCGTGAATATTGATACCACGGTGCAATCCATTCAACAAGCCGTTGAAGAAGCAGAGTCGATGGCAGGTTGTCAGATCCATTCTGTCTATACCGGGATTGCGGGAAGCCATATTCGGAGTTTTAATTCCCATGGCATTGTGGCGATTCGAGATCAAGAAGTCGATGCCGGAGATATCGAGCGCGTGTTAGACGTCGCCAAAGCCGTGGCTATTCCCTTAGATCAAAAAATTTTACACGTTTTACCGCAAGAATATATTATTGACGGCCAAGAAGGCATCCACGAACCGCTTGGAATGGCGGGGGTACGCTTAGAGGCCAATATTCATATGGTGGCCGGATCTATTAGCGCCACACAGAATATTGTGAAATGTATCAGGCGATGCGGTTTGGAAGTCGACGATATTATACTAGAACAGCTTGCTTCTAGTTATGCCGTTTTAACGGATGATGAAAAACAGCTCGGAGTTTGTTTAATTGATATTGGCGGTGGGACAACCGATATTGCCGTGTTTGTCGATGGTGCGATTAAACATACCGCGGTCATTGCCGTGGCCGGTGATCAAGTGACCAATGATATTGCCGTCGCTCTTCGTACACCCACTCAGAATGCAGAAAATATTAAAATTCAATACGCCTGTGCATTAACCAGGCTCGCGCATGAAGATGATATCGTTGAAATCGCTTCCATAGGTGATAGGGCGCAGCGAAGATTATCTCGAGCGGCGCTGGCAGAAGTTGTAGAGCCGCGTTTTGAAGAATTATTTTCATTAGTACAAGCAGAATTACACCGTAGTGGATTAGACCATTTGCTGAGTTCCGGTATCGTGATTACGGGAGGCAGCGCACGCATGGAAGGGATGGTAGAACTGGCAGAAGAGGTATTTCATCAACCCGTCAGATTAGGTATTCCACGGAATATTTCTGGCTTGGTGGATGTGGTTTCTAACCCTATCTATGCCACAGGCGTTGGCCTCTTACAGTACGGATATCATAGCCGGGAACAGCGTCGTGCTGAACTCCTCTCTACCCAAAGTTTTAAAGGCCTTTTTGGTCGTATGAAACATTGGATTCAGGGAAATTTTTAAAGTTTAAGGAGCACTTCATATGTTTGAATTGACTGATAATTTTCCAGAAAATGCTGTTATTAAGGTCATTGGTGTAGGTGGGGGTGGCGGTAATGCCATCAAACATATGTTAACCGCCAATATTCAAGGGGTGGAATTTATTCGCGCCAATACCGATAGACAAGCTTTAGAAGATGGTTTGCCAGGTGTTGTATTACAGTTGGGCACCGGGATCACCAAAGGACTCGGCGCAGGCGCGAACCCTGAAGTGGGTCGACAAAGTGCGATTGAAGATAGAGATAAAATCCGTGAGATATTAGAAGGTGCGGATCTGGTCTTTATTACCGCCGGTATGGGCGGTGGTACCGGCACAGGCGCAGCCCCGGTTGTTGCGGAAGTTGCCAAAGAATTAGGGGCTTTAACAGTTGCGGTTGTGACGAAACCCTTTCCGTTTGAAGGTAAAAAACGCATGGAATATGCGGAAAAAGGGATTCACCAACTCAGTCAAGTTGTCGATTCTCTGATAACAATCCCAAATCAAAAATTATTGAGCGTTTTAGGCAAGGGCGTCACATTATTAGATGCTTTTAAAGCGGCCAATAACGTTTTACTGGGTGCTGTACAAGGGATTTCTGAGCTCATTACCAGGCCCGGTCTTATTAACGTCGATTTTGCCGACGTTCGAACCATTATGTCTGAGATGGGTGTTGCTATGATGGGAACCGGTTCGGCTTCTGGCGAAAATAGAGCGAGGCTTGCAGCAGAAGCGGCTATATCCAGCCCATTATTAGATGATATTAGTTTGGCAGGCGCAAAAGGCGTCCTTGTGAACATCACAGCAGGCCAAGACATGTCCATTTCTGAGTTTGAAGAAGTGGGTGATGCGATTAAGAGCTTTACCTCTGAAGATGCGACGGTCATCGTGGGCACTGTGATTGATCCTAGCATGACGGATGAATTGAGGGTGACGTTAGTCGCAACCGGTTTAGGTAAACCGATGGTCTCTGCGGTTATGGGGACCCGAGGCGGGCTGGCTGCTCAATCGCATTTGTCACCCACCGATCGTTCATTGAATATGCGTCGTCAGAATGCGCCAATCGTGAAACGGGCTGTAGAGGCCGTTGAACCCGGCACGGACTATCCTTTTCTTGATATTCCAGCTTTCTTACGTCGTCGCGCACCAATTGAGGGGACAGAGTGTGATTAAACAACGAACTCTAAAAAATACCATTCGCGCAATGGGGGTTGGGCTTCATACCGGAGAAAAGGTTTTTTTAACGTTAAAACCTGCCCCTGTTGATGCCGGAATTGTCTTTAGACGAGTTGATTTAGATCCGGTTGTCGAAATTGCGGCCAGAACAGAAAATGTCGGAGATACGACACTTTCAACCACTTTAATCAAAGATGGGGTTCGGGTAGCGACGGTTGAGCATTTGTTATCGGCAATGGCCGGATTAGGCATTGATAATGCCATTGTTGAAGTGAGTGCTTCTGAAGTGCCTATTATGGATGGCAGTGCTGGACCTTTTGTATTTTTACTACAATCTGCAGGCATTTTAGAACAAACTGCGGCAAAGCGATTTTTGCGTATTAAAAATACCGTGAAAGTGACGGATGGGGATAAATGGGTAAGTTTAGAACCCTACGATGGTTTTAAAGTATCCTTTACCTTAGATTATGATCACCCAGTTTTGAAAAATAGTGTGCAAGAAGCCACCTTAGATTTTTCGACGACGGCTTATGTGAAAGAAGTTAGCCGTGCACGGACATTTGGATTTTTATCTGAGTATGAATGGTTAAGGGCAAACAATTTAGCCCTTGGCGGTAGCTTGAATAATGCAATTGTATTAGACGATTATCGCGTAATCAATGAAGATGGTTTGCGGTATGAAGATGAATTGGTTAAGCATAAAATCTTAGATGCAGTCGGCGATATGTATCTTTTAGGCACAGGTCTGATCGGTGCGTTCCGTGGATTTAAATCCGGCCATACTTTAAATAATCAGCTATTGCAGGCATTATTGGCCAAAAAATCGGCTTGGGAAATTGTCACTTTTGAAGATACGACTATTTCACCGATTACCTATTTATATCCTGCAACAGCAGCTTAACACCGTTTTTAATTTTTGCTGACTTATCCTATACGCCTCGTTAAGAGGCGTAAAATTAAAGAATGGGTAAGGAAACCCGCTTAGAAAGCCGTAGTAAGGCTTTTTGTAAAGAAGAAGGAGCGATATACGAGGCTGTGGTTTCAATCACCGCAGCATTGAGAACAGACAGGAAAGGTTTAGGAAGAATATCTTTAGGATGCTTAGCTTCTCCAATCGGCGGTCTAACATGGGTCTTGATGGATTTTAGATGACACCAACGTGGATCTGCTCTCAATTCAGTAAGTAAGTCTACTTCTGAGAAGCGAAGCAAATGGCCATAAGTAGGAGAAGTCGTGGTTAAAATAAGGATCCCATCGCGTAGATTTGCAACACGGCAATGTTTTGCAAGATCCGGAGCCAATTTCTGATGTACAATATAATTTAATTTGGATAATTGTTCGACTTTACTGGCCATCTCGCTAAAGACAGGCGATTGGATCAGTATGTCGGTGAGTGAGATTTTTTTATGTCCCTTCATTGGGCTAATCTTAAATTAAGTAGGCGCAAAATACCATGTTTATTACCAATCTAGTTAAAAAGACCTTTGGCTCGAGAAATGATCGATTATTAAAACGATTAAGAAAAGTAGTTGATGTGATTAATGCCCTTGAACCCAGTGTTAAGGCCTTATCCGATGAAGCGCTTCAGAGGAAAACCGTAGAGTTTAGAAACAGGCTATCCGCTGGGGAAACCTTAGATCAACTTCTGCCAGAAGCTTTTGCCGTTGTTCGAGAAGCCTCGAGAAGAATTCTGAATATGCGGCATTTTGATGTCCAATTAATCGGCGGCATGGTATTGCATGAAGGGAAAATTGCAGAAATGCGTACCGGTGAAGGAAAAACACTGGTCGCAACATTACCTTTATATTTAAATGCCCTTCCGGGTAAAGGAACCCATTTAGTGACGGTGAATGATTATTTGGCAAAAAGGGATGCGGAATGGAATCAACCCATCTATGAATTTTTAGGACTAAGTGTTGGCGTTATTGTGCACGGATTAAGTCGGGAAGAAAGGCAAGCTGCCTATGCTGCCGATATCACCTATGGTACCAATAATGAATTTGGTTTTGATTATTTACGCGATAATATGGTGTTCTCTTCTGAAGAGCGTGTACAACGACGGCAATTTTTTGCGGTGGTGGATGAAGTGGATTCCATTTTAATCGATGAGGCGCGAACCCCATTAATTATTTCGGGCGCCGATCAAGAAAGCTCTGAATTATATACCCGTATTAATCAAGTGATTCCAAAGCTTGCCAAACAAAAAGATAAAGATAGTTCCGGTGATTACAGCGTAGATGAGAAATCGCGACAAGTGTTCCTAACGGAAGAGGGGCATGAGAAAGTCGAAAAATTATTGGCACATGAAGGACTCCTCAAAATTGGGGAGAGTTTATATGATGTGGGCAATATTTCTTTGATGCATCATCTGTATGCAGGTCTTAAAGCCCATGCATTATTTAAGCGCGACGTCGATTATATTGTACGCGATAATCAAGTTGTGATTGTCGATGAACATACCGGGCGTATTATGCCAGGGCGTCGCTGGTCTGAAGGTATTCACCAAGCAGTAGAAGCCAAAGAAAATGTCGCCATAGAAAGCGAAAATCAAACATTGGCTTCCATTACATTTCAAAATTATTTTAGGTTGTATGAAAAGTTGGCGGGGATGACGGGTACGGCAGATACAGAGGCCTATGAGTTCCAGCAAATCTATGGCTTAGAAGTTGTGGTGATGCCCACTAATCGTCCGAGTCTGCGACAGGATCAGGGAGACTTCATTTATTTAACGCAAGAAGAAAAATTTGCTGCTATTATTGAAAATATCGAATCTTGTGTGAAAAAACAGCAACCTGTTTTAGTGGGTACTATTTCTATCGAAACTTCAGAATATTTATCCAATTTATTGAAGCAAAAAGGGATTGCCCATCAAGTATTGAATGCCAAGCAACATGAGCGTGAAGCGCAAATTGTGGCGGAAGCGGGTCGACCCGGTGCTGTAACGATTGCAACGAATATGGCGGGTCGTGGTACAGATATCGTACTGGGGGGCGGTAAATTAACCGCGGATGCCAGTGACGCAGAAAAGCGCGAATGGCAAATACGGCATGACGAGGTCATTAAAGCCGGTGGTTTACATATTATTGGTACAGAGCGGCATGAGTCCCGTCGAATTGATAATCAATTAAGAGGACGTTCAGCGCGCCAAGGCGATCCTGGATCCACCCGCTTTTATTTATCGCTTAAAGATAATTTAATGCGTATTTTTGTTTCTGATAATATTTCCTCTCTCTTAAGCCGATTGGGTTTAAAAGATGGCGAAGTGTTGACACATCCCTGGGTGACGCGTGCGGTTGAAAATGCACAGCGTAAAGTTGAAGGGCATAATTTTGATGTCAGAAAACAATTATTAGAATTTGATGATGTTGCCAATGATCAGCGTAAAGTGATTTATCAACAGCGTAATGAATTATTAGCAGAAAATGATGTTGCTGATATCATCAAAGCCATCCGTCAAGATGTTGTCGATGCGTTGGTTTCTCAACATATACCACCGCAAAGTTTCGAAGAACAATGGGACATGGCTGGGTTGGAACTCGAGTTGGATAACGAATATGGAATACCCTTTAATGTTGCGACATTGCTCGCGCAGAATTCGCACTTAGATGATGAAGGGATAAAGGCTAAGGTTTTAGAATTGTTTAGCCAAATCCATGAGGCCAAAGAGGCAGACATGGGTCCGCCAGCGATGCGGCAATTAGAAAAAAGTGTGATGTTAAGTGTATTGGATAGCCAATGGCGTGAACATTTAGCTGCGATGGATTATATGCGTCAAAGCATTCATTTGCGTGGCTACGCTCAGAAAGATCCTAAGCAGGAATATAAAAGAGAAGCCTTTGGTCTTTTCTCCGATATGTTAGAACAGCTGAAGCGTGAAACCATTAGTGTGATTACGCGTGTTCAATTCAAAACTGAATCAGATGTGGAAGCGATTAATCAGCAATGGCGCGATCACGAGCCACAAAATTTACAATATACCCACGCAGAAGCACCCATGGTTGCAGTACCCACAGAAAGTTTGGTAATCGAAGAGAATCAGGAAGCCATCAATGCTCCAACCTATACGCGGGAGCAGCCTAAGGTTGGGCGCAATGAAGTTTGTCCTTGTGGTTCCGGGCGAAAATATAAAGCCTGCCACGGGAAATTGGTATAAGGATTGCTTTCCTATATGGACATGAACATGCATCCGTTGCCCAACAGGGTGCATGTTTCTGTTGGCATGATAATCGACAGTGAAAATCGTATTCTGATTTCCAAAAGACCGTCTAATAAAGTCGGGGGTGGATTTTGGGAGTTTCCGGGTGGGAAGATTGAGCAATATGAATCTCCAGAAGCGGCGCTAATTCGTGAATTAAAAGAAGAAGTTAATCTAGACGTTTTAACCTATCATAAACTCACTCAATATCCTTATCGCTATGCAGAATACGATGTCTTATTAGAAGTCTTCATCGTAGAAAGCTATATAGGACAAGCCATTGGTTTAGAAGGGCAACAAATCCAATGGGTAGATATTAATACACTTTCAAATTATTCTTTTCTTGAAGCCAATAAAAAATTGGTGGAAATTTTTTTGTTCAACCATCTTTTCGCAGAGGGGTCAAGTCTAACCCTTGACTAATTGTAGTTTTTAATAGTGTCACTCGCTTGCCACAAAGCGGCAAGCGAGTGTATTTCTTTAATCTGGTAGAGGATTAAGTGTCGTTATCAGATTTTAGACTCTCGATTTTTCCAATAGACAGGGAATCTAAAAGGACGAGAAATCCAGCTTGAGTATTGGCTAATTGATTTTCAGCGCTGAAAGGGCCGCCTGCGTTAAAGGTCAGACTTGACCCTTCGGTTTCAAGCGGCTTTGTCGAAGGATAAGCCTAATATATTGCAGCGAATGCTTGATTATAATCCCATCGAACAAATGGGCGGAGCTTTAGTTGGGATCTTAATGAAAAAGAAAGGAAACCCTTTAAAAAAGGGAGCGGCTTCCCTTGCCTTAATCCTACTTGCCCCAATTGCACTGCTAGGGTTTGTTGCACGAAAATCACTTAATCCACTCAATACCTTCAAAGGCGCTATGGGACTTATGGCGTATAGTTTAGCTAAAAATTCTTATCTTTTGAAAGCACTGACGGCTATATTTGTTGGACCAATTGTTTTATTATCAAGCTTGCCGGCTTTACTCCCATTTTCTTTCAAAACGCTGATTACCGACCCAATTAAAAAGCTTTTCAAACCTAATCTTAAGCAGATTATGGCTGCGGAGCTTAGTCTTGAAGCTGAAAATAGGAATATACTTTCGCTCGAAAAACGATTAAAGATAGAATCTAATCAAGCAAAAAACCAAGCGGCTAAAGAAAATATTAAAGACTTAGATATTGAAATTCAAGAAACCGATCCTAAAAAAGCGCTCATGAAATTCATGTTGGTACTTGCCGCTCACCCCTACGCCATTCCAAGTTTTGATAAAATAACCTTTAATAAGGTTGCAAAATATTTACAATCCAAATCTACCTCTGCGGAAGGGCTGAAAATGAATACAGATTATAGAAAGGCAAGCCAACAAGCGATAGAATGTGTAATGACAGCTCAAAAAGCTATCCCAAAGGGGGAGCCATTGGCGTTGACGAAAGCAGCTAAACAAAAAATACGTACCCGGTTATCGGAAAAAACTTTTTTGGCTTTTAGCGGATCTTTTAAGACAGGGCAGTCTACTATACGCAAAAACCCAGAATCGGAAATTTCGGATACTCTGCATGTGAAGAAAAAACCAAAGATCTAAAAATGGTTCGGTTCTCGTTTACCCTTTATTCATGCCAGCCTTCTTTCCCTTTAAAGGGAACAAAACGTACCCCACCCAACGTTTCTTTTTAGTAACGATCTTTATATAAATGAACGATTTTAATCGTTTTTTGAAATGATCCTTTACCAGCGAGAATAATGAGGCGCCCCTAAATGGCCAGTTGTATTTTTATGGCTTGCAGGGACGACTGGCGCACCAGCGTTGATGATAATAGCATCAAAAAGGGGATTGCTAAATGTTAAAAATATCTTAAACAAACGAGACGTTAAATGTAATTTTTCGTCTGGGGCGAGATAAACCTGATTTTTTACTGCGTAAATGAATAGATTTCTAAAAGGTTGGTAGATAACTACGGCGATAATTTCGCGTGCTAAAAGGAATAAAGTTCAATCTGGAAAAAATATTTGACATTTTTATTAACAAACTAATAAAGCTAGAAGCTATAAAAACCATAGTTGATAGACCCATGACATCTGATAAATATTTTACTTCTAAGGATCTAGCCATGGCAATCGAACAACTAGCAGAACAACATTTTTTTAATTATAATAATATTCCAATTGTCAATCTAAAAGAGAAAAATGCCATTGACCATCCTACGTTCTTTCATTGTTGGAATACTAATTTAACTTGGCTATTAGCACACCTCAAAAAAGGTAATAAATTTATCATTCTTAGTGATGTGACAAAAAAAGAAAATAGATATAGGGCTGAAGTGAAAAAATCAGAACATTTTTCTGCTTTCGCAAGAGAAATAAGTGCATGTATTAAAGTAGGGTACGAGTTAAGCCTCGAGGGGGAAAATTTTGTTTTGACACCCTCAAAAAATTTTGATCCTAAAACCTGTATTTCAAACGGTGAGTTGGGTATTGGGATAAATCTCAGTATTGAAGAAGTTAAAAATATATTTGAAAAGCTGGAAGGGGTTTTTCAGTCTAATGAAAGATTCCCACATAATAAACCAAAAAGTGAGCAAACATATTTGTTGCGTTATAGAAATAGAGCGTGCTTGCTTGAAAGCAATCCGAGGTTACATGTTTACATAAATTACTCACGCGTGAACAGCCGTATAAAAAGTCAGATAGTCTTATTTTTGTCCTGGCAATATTTTTCCATTCGTTAAATGCATTTAGTAGGCCTTTAGAGGCGAACGCCTTATTATTACCATTTTACGTAACGCCAAACATTATATTGTTTTTAGTTGGCAAATTTTTGTAAGTCCTGCGCACTGTAGTGCTTCCATAAACATCATTTCTCCTAAAGAATGTAATGAAGTATTTACTATAAATAATATGAATTCAATTTTTAATTTCAAAGCACATATACGAATAGGATAAAGTTACAATTTATAACAGCTGTAAAAACAGCTGTTAATTGCTGAATAGTATACGAAAACACTTTGCCCCTGTACAAAGGAACAACCGAAAACCTCTTGAAAAACTATAATTCGCGGCGCAAAATAAGTTTGTGCATTATTAATTTTAGTGTTAATTAATTTATAGGAGGTTAACATGCCAAACAGAAACACGACTCAAGATAACGGCGGTAACTCTTCACGTGGCTTTGGCTCAATGTCTCCCGAACAAGTTGAAGAAATCGCAAAAAAAGGGGGTGAAGCTAGCGCTAGTAAAGCAGGACATGAAGGAATGTCGGAAAGAGGGAAAGCAGGCGGGGAAGCGAGAAAAGAAGAGTTGGGGCCAGAAGGCTATTCTAAAATGGGACAAAAAGGTGGGCAAGTTTCTACGGAACGTGCCGGCCATGATGAAATGGCTGAACGTGGCCGGAAAGGAGGCGAAGCTCGAGGTAATACTCGTAAAGATGAAGAGGACGAAGAATAAATTTTCCTCTCATTAATGAATATTAACTTTTAAATAGGAGATATAGCATGCCAAACAAAACAACAGGCCAAAAAAGCGGGACCAAACGAGGTTTCGCCGCAATGCCCAAAGAAAAAACTCGGGAGGCTGCCGCTAAAGGGGGGCAACATAGCCATGGGGGCGGCAGAAATACGAAAGGTAAATCAGAAGAGTAATCATTGAATTATTGTAAAAAATTGTCGCAGTTACTTACCATGTGACTAGGTAGGTAACTGCTTTTTATTGGGTTAATGAGACAGAAGAATATTTCATGATTACTTTGATGAAAATATCATTGACTTAGATAGTCTTGGTGTAAGTCATCACGATATCTGCTCTTATATGCAGGAAAGATATGGGTGGAGATATCTGAAGGCCTATTGAACAAAATCACGGATAAATTGCTACCGCTTATAACTGCACGCTGCAATTGAGCGTTTGTTAAAGTCTATTTAAACAATTTTTTTAAGACGCACAGTGTGATTAAATCTCTCTCTAACACTGCCTGCAATATCCTCGGTATTAACCGGGAGAAATATAAAAACACCCCTAGTTTTTATACAGCAGAGAGCGAAGGTTCTCATTTCTGACTAGCGGTTTTAAATGATCTAAAAGCGCGAGGCGTAAGGGATATTTTAATTACCTGCGTTGATGGCTTAAAGGCTTTTCTGAAGCGATATATTGAACGACAATTATCTTTGTCATGGTCGTGAAATTAATCAGATAAGTATGATTATTAAATCCAGAATCTATTTTTTAAACCACTATTTTTAAGGGGTTTGGTTTATTGTATTCAAATATGTGGCCTAACACTTCTTCATTTAATCGTATTAATTGGCCGTTTCTATTAAAACCATTACAATATTTAAAAAGCAGAGCCTGCTCATGCTTTGGCTTCTCAATGTCTTGTTGTTTCGCGTCGTTTAGAGCTCCTTCATTAGGAACTTTCTTGTTTGGTTCAAGGTGTTGTGTGTTTGTTAAAGTCATAACAGAAAGAAAAGCTAATTTTTCTTTCTTAAAATTTTCATGCCTGGCTTGAATAGATTGATTTAGTGCACTTCTGCCCATCTCTCCAATTGGGTTATTGCCAACATCCAAAATGGTTAAGGTTTGATTGTCTGCAAGGGCTGCAGCACCCGCATCACCAATTTGGTTATTGAGAACATCCAAATCTATAACTTCATTATTGTGATTAAGAAACGGAATAATATATTGTATTACTTCAGAGGCGGGGGCCACCCCTACCCCTACCCCTATGATAAGCTTGTATAAAGCTTTTTTTAGGGGTTATGCCATGAGCTTAAATATTGAAGGCTTTGATGCATGGCTGGAAGGTAGCACTATTTCTTTAGCCATTGCAAACAACCACCCTTTAATTAAACTAAGTAATGCACTTCCTTGGGATACTCTGTTAACCTTAATTCTTCCAGATTTAAAATAGACCCAACGATTAAGATGGTGGGTAGGACGCCCTTTAAAAGTACGAGCTCACCTAGGCATTTATTTATTGCAAAAATTCTTTAACCTTACCGATAGAGAAGCTGAGAATACATTGAGGGATAACGCTGCCTTTAGACTTTTTTGTGGTTGTAGCATTATTAAAAATTGGCACGTGCCAGACCATATTAAAATAGAAGAGTTTCGTTCTCGCCTAAAACCCGAAACCCAACGCAAGATTGCCAATTTAATAGCCGTTCTTGCAGTAAAACTAAAATACGCCAACTCTGCGAAGTTAGACATTGACTCGACGGTACAAGAAGCCAATATCTCATATTCTGCAGTTGCCAATTTTTTAGTTAAAATTGCAGTCATTGCTAAACGCTTGGTAAAACCCTTGGGTAAACTTTCAAGAAATAGCATTGATGCCTATCAAATTAACTTGAAAAAAATAAAAGCAGTAGTGTTTTATTATTTTAATTTAAAGCGTAGAGGGAAGATGCTCGCTTATTAGTTAAGCCTTTGCAAAAGCCTAAGCTTATGCATCTAAGGCGAACATTGGGGCAGTTGTAATGGTGGGGATATCGCTTGCTGGATAAGTTGCATCAACGTTTATTTGAAGGAAAATACACGACAGTATTTATTCTTTACAAGCCTATGATGTGCATGCCTTTAATAAAAACAAGCACAATAAAAAATTAGAGTTTGGCAGAGCCTATCAGCCAGGTAGGATAGAGGAAAAATTTGTTTATGTCGGCCAATCCACATCGCTGCCTATACCCGATGCCCAATCACTTTCACCCATGGTTATGGAGCATGAATATTTGCTTGGCAACGAAACACCGCAGTTCATTGCAAGGGAAAATACCAAAGATGATAAGCAAGATAGTTGGCTATTTTATGAGGCATAGACCCAAGAGGTATGCATGTGCGCATAAGTTAAGGGGTGAGTTTGCAATGACGTGCAAAGAAATTATCAAAAACCCTTATTTTATATTGCTTTTTTGTAATTTTTATTAAAAATAATTTCGAGACGGCGACATTTTTTTCTTAGACTGAGATAATAATTTTGTGTATTGTGCATCAAACTCGCCATTCGATTAAATATGTTGGATCTAAACACCAAAAAGAATTTATACGCGACCTCCGTATTGCTGAAAAATGAAAAGCCGATGCAGAATTAGGCACTAGTAGTATCTCAGCTTGATATTTATTTTAAAAACAGATTAAATATTGAACTGTAAATTTTGGGTGATACCGTTAGATGAAATTTTCAACAAAAATATGCACTAAGCTATCACAAAAATTATTTTTGATTTTTTTAATTTACCTTTATTCATGCCAACCTTCTTTCCCTTTGAGAGGAACAAAACGCACCCCCCCTAACGATTTTTCTTGGAAATGGTCTTTATCTAAACGGATAATTTTAATTAATTCTTGAAAAGATCCTTTACCCACGGGAATAATGAGGCGCCCATGAAGGGCCAGTTGTTTTTTAAGGTTTGCAGGAACGACTGGCGCACCAGCGCTGACGATAATGGCATCAAAAGGGGCATATTCTGGAACCCCTATACTGCCATCTGTGTTAATAACCTCAATATTCGTATACCTGAGATCCAGAAGTCTTTTTTTTGCTGCCTGCGCTAATTCAGGGATAATTTCGAGCGCATATACTTTTTTGACCAAATTAGAAAATACAGCCGAGGCGTATCCACAACCTGATCCAATTTCCAAGATAACATCGGTTTTTTTAAGCTCAGCTTCTTTTGCCATTAATGCAACGATATAGGGCTGGCTAATGGTTTGGTTAAAGCCAATCGGTAAAGGAAAATCGGTATAGGCGGATTCTTGTTGGGAATCCGATACAAATAAATGGCGCGGTACTGAGCGTAGGCTATCTAATAAAGGAACATCCGTGATCCCTCTGGCGCGTATTTGGGTTTCTACCATGAGCAGTCGTTCTTCGAGGCGCTCCTTATGCATCGCATTAAATGGATTGATGGGACGGTCAGGTCCTTTGTTCAAACCTTGCGCTCCTTTGATGATTATGTTTGCGCATAATACACCCAAACACACAAATAAAAACCAATTCCTAAAAGCACACATATTTATTTTAGCTTAAAAATATTTCCACGCTGTACTGGAAAATTAAGCAAGTCTTTAAAGAAAATAAGATTTTAAGGGTGAACCGTAAACTCATCTATGATAAGGGAAAGGGTATCGATTATCTGTTGAACGTGCTCTGCTTGGATAATCAGGGGCGGCAGTAACCGAATAACGGTTTCATGGCTTACGGTAAACAATAAGCGCCTTTTTAGACCAGTCAATATAATATCGCGGCAGTGTCTATCCAATTCAATGCCGATCATTAGGCCTTTGCCTCGGATTGCTTTTATATGCGGATGATCTTTTAGTCTTGCTTGTAAGCCAGTTAATAAAGCAGCACCTTGCTTTGCCGCATTTTCCCAAAGTTTATCTTGTTCAATGGCTTGCAGCGTCGCTAAGGCTGCGGCTGTTGCCAGTGGATTTCCACCAAAAGTAGAACCATGCGATCCCGCGGTAAAAAGGCTAGCCACTGCTTCTGTAGCAAGGCAAGCCCCAATGGGTACGCCATTCGCGAGTGCTTTTGCCGTCATTAAAATATCCGGCAGTATTGCATTTGCTTGATAGGCATATAAGGTTCCAGTCCGCCCTAGGCCTGTTTGAACTTCATCAATGGCCATTAGCCATTCTTGCTGATGACAAATCGTGCGTATTTCATTTAAATAGTTCTGATCGGGCACTTGGATACCGCTTTCCCCTTGCACGGGTTCTACTAATACAGCAGCAATATTGGAATGAGTTTGGGCAATATTTTTTAAAGCCGGAATATCGTTATAAGGAATTCGAATAAATCCTGGCATTAAAGGTTGGAACCCGCCTTGCGCTTTTGCACTCCCCCCTGCGGCTATGGTTGCAAAACTTCTGCCATGGAAGGCGCCTTGCATCACCACAACTTGAGGCAGTTCGATCCCCTTTTGGTGGCCATACAAACGTATGAGTTTTAATGCCGTTTCTACGGCTTCCATTCCCGAATTGCAAAAAAAGGCTTTTGCTAAACCCGTAAGACGGCAAAGTCTTTCTGCCAGCAATTCCTGATTGGTAATGTGATATAGGTTGGAGGTATGGATTAGCTTTGCGGCTTGTTGCTGTATCGCTTCGGTAACTGCAGGATGGGCATGGCCAAGGTTACAAACCGCGACTCCACTTAATGCATCTAAATAACGATCTCCGGCCGGATCCATTAGCCAAACACCTTCGCCCCGTTCGAAAGAGACAGGGACACGCTTATATACATTCATTAAATGATCCATGAAAAATCTCTCATTTACACCATCAGGGCGGCAAAAAAATTAGCGAAAATTCTGAGCGACAAATTCCCAATTAACAAGCTTCCAGAACATTTCTACATATTTAGCTCTGGCATTTCGGTAATCAATATAGTAAGCATGTTCCCAGACATCACAGGTTAATAGAGCTTTTTTATTTTGGTTAAGCGGCGTTTGGGCATTGCTGGTACTGATAATTTCCAATTTACCCTCGGCGGTTTTGATAAGCCATGCCCATCCAGATCCAAAAGTGGTAATGGCGGCTTTGCTAAATTGTTCTTGAAAGGCTGCAAATGAACCAAAGCTTGCGACAATAGCACGGGCAATCTCGCCCTCGGGTTCATTGCCGCCATTAGGGCTTAAACAATGCCAATAAAAGGTATGATTCCAGACCTGGGCCGCATTATTAAAAATAGCGCCGGAAGACTTTTGAACAATTTCTTCTAAGGACAATCCTTCGAGGCCGCTGCCTGGAAGTAAGTTATTTAGATTTGTTACATACGTTTGATGGTGTTTACCATAATGATATTCTAGGGTCTCACGTGAAATATGGGGCTCTAAGGCATTGAGTGCATATGGTAGGGGAGGTAATTCGATGGCCATAGCCTGTCTCCTATGTGGGTGAATGTGCTGTTGCTAAAAAGTGTATCAGTGGCAGACTTTGAAAGCAAAGATCCTGCAGGTTTTTTATTAGATTCCTTTTTAATGCGGATCCTTGTAGAATTCTAAAACGACAAAACTAATCAGCCGTTGCAGTCGAGGGATATCATGAATTCTACCGTTACATTAGAAAGAATTAAGGCGCAAATTGCAAAAAACCCAGTTTTATTGTATTTAAAAGGGAGTCCCACTTTTCCCATGTGTGGATTTTCAGGCCATGTCGTGAAAATTTTAGAAGACCTTAAAGCGAAATATGCGTATGTGAATATTCTAGAAAATCCCGATATTCGTGCCACGCTCCCCATGTATGCTAAATGGCCAACTTTTCCTCAGTTTTATATCAATGGAGAGTTAATTGGGGGATGCGATATTCTGTCTGAATTACATGGCAAGGGTGAGTTAAAGACTTTGTTGGTAGCCGCCAATGCTGTGTCAGATCTGAAAGCCGAAAATACGCTTGCCTTTGAATAATCCATTCATCCATTCGAGCGTGCTTGTTGAATGACGCTGGAGAAAGATATGCACTGGCATATTTTGAGTAGGTTTTTAAGAGGCGTGATCCTCGCCTGGTTACCTGTTCTTTCTGCCAATGCAGAAGTCCCTGCCAATTTCCATGCCGCCAAAATGATTGCCAGATATATTTATCGCGATCACCGAACGACTTTTTATTGTGGCTGTTCATATGATAAACACCATAAAATCAAGCTTGAGTCCTGTGGCTATAAAATACAACACAATAAACGCCGGGCACATAGACTTGAGTGGGAGCATATCGTTCCCGTGAGTTTATGGGGAAAATCGTTGCCGTGTTGGAATTATGCGCTTTGTTGTCAAAAAAAGAAGTGTTATAAAGGCCGCGCTTGTTGTCGCAAGCAAGATTGTCATTTTTCAAAAATGGAAGCCGATCTGCACAATTTGGTGCCAGAAATTGGTGAATTAAATAGTCTTCGCGCTAATTATCAATTTGGGCTTTTGCCTTTTATTGCGCAAGGAAAGTTTGGTGCTTGCGAAATTAAAATTGATCAGGAAATGCAACGTGTCGAGCCCTGCTTGCGGGTAAGAGGAGCCATTGCCAGAGCCTATTTGTATATGTCACAGCAATATGGGATCTCGCTTAGCAAAAGCCAAATGCAATTGTATAAGGCTTGGAATAGAAAACATCCACCGGATAGTTGGGAAATTGAGAGGAACAAGCGAATACAGTATTTTCAAGGCAATCATAATCCTTATATCTTTCAATATTGGAAAAAAGTACATGAATAAGTTAAGTTGGATAGCAGAAATTTCCGTTTGGATATTACCCGTATTATTTGCCATCACCGCGCATGAAGCAGCACACGGGTGGGTTGCCCATCAATTGGGGGATAACACAGCGAAAAGGTTAAGCAGGCTTACATTGAATCCATTGAAACATATGGATATGCTGGGCACTGTTATTGTGCCTTGTTTAAGCTTTGCCATGGGTGGTTTTGTGTTTGGCTGGGCAAAGCCTGTCCCGGTTAATGCCCTGAATTTTAAAAATCCCAAGCGTGATCTCGCGTGGGTGGCCATTGCGGGGCCTTTTTCTAATTTAGGCATGGCGCTAGGCTGGGCAGCCATTGCCAAGCTTGGGGATCTTCTTTTTTTACAAGGCGTCTCTACAGCATTATTTTTAGTACATGCAGGGATTGCTGGCATCCATATTAATTTAATGCTAATGCTCGTCAATTTAATTCCCATTCCACCATTGGACGGCAGCCGGGTATTGGCACTTTTTCTTCCTTCTAGGTTGCAAAAAGCCTATGCGGAAATCGAACCTTATGGTTTTGGCATTTTAGCTGTATTCATGTATTTTAATTT
This sequence comes from bacterium, assembly GCA_027364575.1. Lineage (GTDB taxonomy): Bacteria > Pseudomonadota > Gammaproteobacteria > UBA6186 > Azoamicaceae > CADEGZ01. Next base: position 37,468 of record DAHXPC010000008.1, on the reverse strand, counting down.
GCTGACCAAATTGATTGGGCCAGCGTTTACTTCGGCGCGGCAGTTAATCATCAACATTTTTTCTTTGTAAAAACACCCAGCACCTTTAAATAAGCTAGGCGAATAGTATTGGTGTGCAACTTAGCCGCTAGAGATCCCCATTAAGAACGCGTTATACTGGGTAAACTTTTAGGTTTTAATCATAAGAACCATAGTAAAGAGGGAGAGGGGCAATGCGGCACAGGCATCACGGGTTAAAAGTTCAACTGTTATTGATTGGACTACTCATGAATTGTATGGGTACGGCAAGCGCTTATGAAACAAAGCCCTTATATGAAATAGAGCTTAGCATTGCGGCAGAGGGGGGCGCCTCAGATCAGCCTAAGTTAATGACTGAAGCCTTTAAAAATATACTGATCCGGGTGGGTGGTACTCATACAATCCTAGAGTCTGGGCCAATAATCGATGCCCTAAGCAACCCCGATAAATATGTAACGCAATTTTCCTATCATCAACGTTTAGCAACAGAGCGCTCTATAAAAGTCAATTTTAACAAGAACTTAATTAATCAATTGTTAGCCAAGGCCAAACAACCGATATGGGAAAACCCACGCCCGTTAACGTTGGTATGGTTGGCGATTGAAAAAAATAATATCTTAAGTTGGGCGGGAAACAGCCCAACCCCTATAGGGGCAGAATTTGAACAATTGCTGAATAAACGCGCCATGCCTTATGTATTTCCGCTTTTGGATCTCACCGATACCCAAGATATTTCTGAACAGAATGCTTGTGATCAAAGCATAGAGCCTCTACGGCAGGCTTCAAAACGATATCATCCAGATGCAATTTTAGTCGGTTGCTTAAAAGAGGATAGCGCTTTATCCACGGTGCGTTGGATCTTATTAAAAAATGAGCAGCAAATACAGTTTGAGTTTAGCGCCAATGAAACCAACGAATTATTAAGCCTAACGGCAGAAAGTCTAGCCAAAAATTTAAGCAATATGGCAACAGCAACCACGGCCACCGTGACTGAAACCCAGGGGACCAATCATGTCACTTTAACGGTTTCAGGCATTGAAAATGCAGAGCTTTATAGTCAAGTATTAGAGTATTTGCGTCGACTGCCAGCGGTGAGTGAGGTAGAAATCATGCAACTTTTCCCCGAAAAAGTTATTTTTGATTTGCACACAAAAACAAGCAATGCAACGATAGCCAAATCCATTACAGAAGATCATTTTTTAACAGCAAATCCAACGCTTGAAGTGAACGGCGCATTGAGTTTTACCGTTGGGGACAAACCGTAACCATGGGTGCTCAATTGCCCTTAAATATTCAATTACGAGACGATGCGACGCTGACAAGCTTTTACGCGGGAGCCGATAACCCAGAAGCGCTTTTGGCCGTTACCCAGATGGCACAAGGAGTGGGAGAGCCATTTGTATATTTATGGGGGCCAGCGGGTGCGGGGCGAACGCATTTATTACAAGCGGCAAGCCATGCTGCCAGCGAGTGTGGAATGGCTTCTCTTTATATTCCGCTGCAGACAAAATCCCTGTCATCGACGATCTTACAGGGCGCAGAAGGGATCCCTTTAGTCTGTATTGATGATATTCAAAATATTGCCGGGCAACCGGGCTGGGAAGAGGGGTTGTTTCACCTTTTCAATCGAATTCAAATGCAAAAAAGCAGGCTTTTAGTTGCCGCAGATGTTGCCCCTAAAAATTTAAAAATAATTTTGCAAGATTTACAGTCTCGCTTAAGCTCTGGCGTTGTCTATCAACTGCATGCTTTGAACGACGAACATAAAATCAAGGCATTACAACTTAGGGCTATACAGCGCGGTTTAGATTTACCCGACGCCGTCGGGGGCTTTTTATTAAGTCGCTGTCCCAGGAACATGTCAGAGTTGTTTCTTACTCTGGAAAAATTGGATCGGGCTTCTTTGGCGGAACAGCGACGCCTAACGGTACCTTTTGTAAAACAAGTCCTAGAACTTTAAATTGTGCATTAGGATTATGCGAGTAGCTTCAGGGCAAGGGACGCCACCCGTTTTCCAAGAGCCATGCAGAGTGTTTTCTCCTCTTCACTGATGGGGGATTTTCCATCGGGTCCTGTTACATGGGTTGGCCCATAAGGCGTGCCACCACTGCGCGTGGTTGAAAGCGCAGGCTCTGTATACGGAATGCCGACGATAATTGCACCATGGTGTATTAAAGGCAGCATCATGCTAAGTAAAGTCGTTTCTTGCCCCCCGTGTAGGCTGGAGGTTGAGCTAAAGACTGCGGCGGGTTTATTGACGAGATCACCTGCCATCCATAAGCTGCCGGTGCCGTCTAAAAAATATTTAAGCGGGGCTGCCATATTGCCAAAGCGGGTGGGGCTGCCGAGCGTAAGCCCCGCACAATTTTTAAGTTCTTCTAAAGTGACGTAGGGATCGCCGCTAGCGGGAATAGCAGATTCTGTTGACTCGATAACCATAGAAACAGCAGGTACAGTTCTTATTTTTGCTTCTATCCCTTGAACGCTATTGATCCCGCGCGCAATAAGATTTGCCATGGTGGCGGTTGATCCGTAACGGCTATAATATAAAACTAAAACATAGGGCAACATAAGGCTGGACTCCTGTATGGGTAGATCCCATTGAATGAACATAAGGAATCATAAATGGCCGTTATTTGTAAACACTGTTTTGTAACAGGTCGTGTACAAGGGGTATTTTTTCGTCGTTCAACGTATCAGAAAGCGTTAGCGCTTGGGCTGACCGGTTGGGTTAAAAACCTTGAGAATGGGCAAGTAGAGGCTTTACTATGTGGGGAAGAAAAAGCCGTCGAGGAGATGCAGCATTGGCTAAAGCAAGGGCCACCGGCGGCTTTAGTCACTGAACTAGCAGTGACACACGTTCCCTGGGAAGAACATACTGAATTTGAAGTGAGGCCTTAAATGCAAGATTGGATCCAAGTGGTGGTATTAGCACTGGTACAAGGATTAACGGAATTTTTACCGGTTTCGAGCTCTGCACATTTAATCCTGATTCCTGAATTACTCGGATGGCAGGATCAAGGGTTAGGCTTTGATATCGCGGTTCATATAGGCACTTTATTTGCAGTGATTCTTTATTTTAAGCAAGACTTGGGCAAAATGACCGCCGATTTTTTTCAATCCTTTACAAACAATAAGCCTTTAAGTGTATCAGCACGAATTGGCTGGGGGATCGGATTTGCCACTATTCCGGTAGGTTTAACGGGATTAATGGGGCGGCATTTTATTGAAGAACATTTGCGTTCCCCATTTGTTATTGCGTTGACGACTATTCTGTTTGGATTATTACTGTGGTATAGCGAAAAACGTGGAAAACAACAGCGATCATTGGACACATTGCATTGGCAAGATGTTGGGATCATTGGCATTTTTCAAGCACTTTCGCTGATTCCGGGTGCTTCACGCTCAGGGGTTACCCTAAGTGCAGGGTTATTGAGAGGGTTAACGCGAGCGGCATCTGCACGGTTTTCATTTTTGCTTTCGATCCCCGTTATCCTATTGGCAGGAAGCCTTGAATTATTTTCAGTATTGAATAGTGATATTAAAGTTGATTGGATGGCCTTGGGGGTAGGTGCAATTATATCTGGGCTCAGTGGGTATGGTTGTATTCATTATTTTTTAAAATTATTAGATAAAGTTGGACTATTTCCCTTTGTTTTATATCGCCTTTTGTTAGGCGTATATTTAATCCTGCATTTTTATTAAGCGTATGAGAAAACACACTGTGTAATTACAACTTTCGCTCAAAGAATTCTGCATAAAAAATCTGTCTACAAGTTTGCAGTTTGTCTGATAATTATTAGCATTGTGTGTATACGCACTTCATAGAATTATTATTTTTCATCTGCTATAGTCATTGGCTTAAGTATAAATATATATACAATTGGAGATTGACATGCGTGTAACTGCAGATAATGTAAGCAAAATTATTCAAGAATTTAACCGTTTTAATCAAGCGGCACAGGCGAGTTGTCCAGACTTTTTGTTAAATCTGACAATAGGTTTGGAAAATGAAGGTATCTCTTCAAATGCGGGTGATAATCTGGACAATCATGAAATAAGCTTTTTATTAGCACTGGAGCAAAAAAGAGCAGAAGCAGCTGCTGAAGAACGAGAAATGTTAGCAGAACGCTGGCGTGCAGTGGAAGCCAAAAGATTAGAAAAGCATAAAGCAGAAAAAGGGCTTCGATACGCACTGACTAGATAAAAGGCAGAAAGCCGGAGCTTTTTAAAAAAATAGCCATTAATGATGATTAATGGCTATTTCAATTCGGCTGTATTGTAGGGGCTGCTGTTGCAGGCTTAAGATTGAACAAATAATTTATCGCGCTTTAATTCTTCTTGGTAGAAAATGGTTAGCCCGATAGAAAATACCGCAATAGACGCAAAATAGTGCCAGCTAATGGTTTCCCCTAGGAAATACCAACCAAACAGTGAGGCAAAGAAAGGCGTGACTAATCCGGCAAAAGACATAAACGTGGCACTATAGCGTTTTAATAAATAGCCATACAAATTATAACAAACAATATTAGAGATAAGGCACATCAGTAATGTCTTTTTGATAAATGGGTTAAAGTCTGTCACGGGGACCGGCGTCCAAGCTTCCCCTGCTAAATAGGAATGAAGCAATGCCAATATGCCACCTAGGGTCATACTAATGGCATTTGCCATTAAAGGGCTATATTGGAATTCATTGATGACTTTCTTTAATAATGTCCAGCCGTAGACGCTGCAAAATACCGCAACCAACACGGAAATCTCGGCCAAAGAAATAAATCCAATTCCGCCCCCACTATTTTCCGAAGAAGATTGCGTCATAAAAATTGGAATTAAACCGGTAAATCCGATGCAAAGACCCAACCATTTTTTAGAGGTCAATTTTTCTTTTAAGACAATGTAGGCAACGAGGGCTGCAAGAAATGGGGACAAGCTGTAGATTAAACAGGCTTTAGCCGAAATCATATGCTGAATGCCCCAAATTTCGGCAATATTGGTCAGATAAATATTTAAAAATCCTAACAAAAATAAAGAGAGCAGATGATTGGCTTTAATGCTAAAGGCCTTACGGTTAAAGATAAATTGTTGTAATAATAAGAGTACACCTGCCAGCAACATTCTGGAGCCGATTAAAAAGAAAGGTTCACAATATTGTAAAGTAGCTTTGCTTAATCCAAATAAGCTTGCAAATAACGCAAATAAAATTAAAACTAAATACACGGGATAGACCCTCACTGTAAGTTAAAAATAAGATCCATCATGATAACATATTATTGGGGAGACAGACACCTAGCCTAGGATGCTGGATATCCTCTAATAGTTAAATCAATAAATCGAAAATGACTGTTTTCCCTTATCCTTTCGCACGCAGGATATTTTGTAAAAACGCTAAAATGTCTGATAGCGCTATCTGCTCACTGGACTCCGCATTTCTGGCTTTATATTCAATGGATTGGCTGGCAAGTGTTTTCTCGCTGATCACAATTCGATGCGGGATCCCAATCAGTTCGGAATCATTAAACATAATACCGGGTCTTTCATCGCGATCGTCCATTAACGTTTCTATTTTAGCCGCAAGGAATGTTTGATATAGGGCCTCTGTTGCTTCTTTCACAGCGGGAGCTTTTTCTAGGTTGATGGGAATGACAACAACCTGAAAAGGGGCCATTTGCATAGGCCAAATAATGCCGCGCTTATCATGATTTTGTTCAATGCAAGCGGCCACAATCCGTGAGACACCGATACCGTAACAACCCATAATAAGCGGCGTTGGTCTGCCGGTTTGATCCAGTACGGTTGCTTGCATGGCCTTGCTATATTTATCGCCTAATTGAAAAATATGCCCCACCTCAATTCCGCGTGCTAGCGAAAGCGTGCCCATTCCATCCGGGCTTAAATCGCCTGCTTGCACCATTCGTAAATCAAACACATGGGAAAGTGCTTTATCTCTCCCCCAATTAATACCTGCGTGATGTGTATCTTCTATATTGGCACCACAAATAAAGTTACTCATTTGGGCAACGCATTCATCGGCAACCATGGGGATAGTTAACTCAAGCGGGCCGACAAATCCAGGTCCGCATTTCGCAATGGCCATGACTTCTTCAATACTTGCCATGGTTAACGGAACAGCCACTAAATCATGTTTTTCAGCTTTCAAGGGGTTTAATTCATGATCGCCTCGAATTAACAGCGCAATGATAGGATGTTCCTCTGTTCTGCCACGCACCAATAAGGTTTTTAAAATCATCTTTGTTTCAACTGCCAAATGCTTGGCTTGTTCTTCTACAGTCCGTATATTGGGAGTTGTTACCGTTGACCGTTGCAGGATAGGTTCTGGGGATATTTTTTCAGGCGTCAGCGCTTTAGCAAATTCAACATTTGCTGCGTAATCACTTTTATCACTATAAGCAATTAAATCTTCTCCAGAGTCTGCAAGCACATGGAATTCATGGGATAGACTACCGCCAATGCTGCCGGTATCGGCTAATACGGCACGAAATTTTAACCCTAAACGGCTGAAAATATGACTATAGGCGGTGTACATATCATTATAGGTCTTTTCTAAAGAGGGAGTATCTAGATGAAAAGAGTAGGCGTCTTTCATTAAAAACTCACGTGCCCGCATCACCCCAAAACGAGGCCGTATTTCATCTCTAAATTTGATTTGAATTTGATATAGGGTTAAAGGCAACTGCTTATAACTTTTTAATTCCCGTCTGAGCAAATCGGTTACCACTTCTTCGTGCGTGGGGCCAAAGCAAAAGTGTCTTTTATGTCGATCGACCATTTTTAGCAGCTGAGGACCAAATTGATCCCAGCGCGCAGTTTCTTGCCACAATTCAGAAGGTTGAACAACGGGCATTAAAATTTCTGCAGCATGGATGTTGCTCATCTCTTCTCGAATAATATTTTCAACTTTACGAAGGATTCGAAGACCGAGTGGTAACCACGTATATAAACCGGAGGCTAGTTTTCGAATAAGACCCGCACGCAACATTAATTGATGGCTAATAATTTCGGCATCATTAGGTGTTTCTTTAAGAGTAGCCAGTAGTAAATGAGATGCACGCATATAAAAAATCCTTAATAGGTTATTGGTGTTAAGTTTTTATTCATGCTTCAATTTGAAGCATGTCCTGGTGTACGCGGATCGGGTAAGTTTCTATATCTTCAAAAGCGGGAGGGGCTTTTACTTCACCGGTTTTAAGGCAAAACTGTGCACCATGGAAGGGGCAAGTAATGATACCCCCTTCAACTTCTCCTTCGCTTAACGGTAAGTCTTGGTGGGTACACTGATTGCGAATCGCATAATACGTGTTTTCGTAGTTCAGGATCAGGATAGGCGTGCCAGACACAACGATCGCCTTTCGAGTATTCAGGGGCAGCTCGGATGCCCGCATTATATCTAACCATTCAGCCATACCCGGTCCTACCCACAATTCATCTTCAGTATAAATTCAGCAAATTAAAACATGTTTAATTGCAATTTGGCAACTTCCGACATTCTATCCTTAGTCCAGGCGGGCTCCCAAATAAGCTCTACGCTAACGCTACTGACCCCGGCTACCCCTAAAACCTGATCTTGCACGGTTCCAGGGAAGGTTTGGGCAACCGGGCATCCTGGACTGGTTAGGGTCATTTCAATTTTGACCGCATGGGTTTCCTCATCCACTTCTAAAGAATAAATAAGGCCTAAGTCATAAATGTTTACCGGAATTTCCGGATCAAAGACATTTTTTAAGGATTCAATAATGCGTTCTTTTAAGGTAAAAGTTTCAAGGGTAATGTCACTCATAGTGCCTCGGTAGTAATAGTGGAAGCGGATTTTTTAATGGCGGCTTCTAAAGTATGCCAGGCAAGGGTTGCGCATTTTACGCGGGCTGGATACTCTCTCACACCTGCAAATGCGGCCAATTTTCCAGGTAAGGGGGGGGCAGAATCCGAGGTTAAGCATTCTTTAAACCGTAAAGATAAATCCAGTATTTCTGAAATGTCTTTTCCTGAGATAGCCTCGCTCATCAGGGAAGCGGATGCCATTGAAATGGCACAGCCTGCACCTGTAAAAGTCGCTTTTTCAATGGTGACATTATCTATTTTTAAATAAACACACACTTTATCGCCACACAGCGGGTTAAATCCTTCAGCGCTGCTATTGGCATTTTCAAGCACACAGCAATTTCTAGGCTGCGTTCCATGTTCAATAATTAGTTCTTGATATAAGTCTCGAATATCCATTCTATTTAAGTTCCTCTTTTAGGTTAGCGTTTAAATACGCGTTTTACTTCATAGAGGGCGGTTATGAGCTGATCAATATCTTCAAGCGTATTATAAATCCCAAAAGATGCTCTGGCTGTTGCCGGCACATTGAAAAAATTCATAATGGGCATGGCACAGTGGTGACCGGTTCGAATGGCGACCCCGTATTGGTCAAGAATGCTGCCAATATCATGTGGATGGACGCCTTCCAAGGTAAAAGATATAACCCCTATTTTGTTTTTAGCATTGCCAATAATCTTAAGGCCCGGGATGGACCCTAAACGTTCCGTTGCATATTCCAGTAAAGATTGTTCGTGGGTATAAATAGTATCCCACCCAAGTGAATTGATATATTCCAATGCATGGCCTAAGGCGATGACTTCAGCAATCGGGGGGGTACCGGCTTCAAATTTAAACGGTAATCCTTGATACAGCGAATGTTCAAAAGAAACTGATAAAATCATATCGCCCCCACCTTGGTATGGCGGCATGGCTTCTAACCAATGTGTTTTGCCATATAAGACGCCAATTCCTGTTGGACCATAGGTTTTATGTCCAGAAAAGGTAAAGAAGTCACAGTCTAAATCCTGCACGTCAATTTTAAGATGGGCAGCAGTTTGCGCGCCATCGACAAAGACTGGGATTTGATGCGCATGGGCTCTATGAATGATTTCTTTCAGTGGATTTAAGGTCCCTAAGGCATTTGAAGCATGAATAATGGCGAGTATTTTTGTTTTTGGACTAAAATGTTGCTCTAAGGTGTCCAGTTCCAATTCACCCTTTTCATTCATAGGGATGACTTTTAAGCGCGCGCCACTTCTTTGACATAACATTTGCCAAGGAACAATGTTGGAGTGATGTTCCAGTGCGGATATCAAAATTTCATCACCGGCTTGAATATAGCGGCTACCAAAACTGCTCGCAACCAGATTCACGGCCTCCGTTGTGCCTTTCACAAAGATGCATTCTTGGCTATGTTCTGCATGAATAAAATCTTGCACGATTTTTCTGGCATTTTCAAAAGCAGCCGTTGCCTGTTCGCTTAAATGGTGCACCCCGCGATGGATATTGGCATTGGTATGGTGGTAATAATGATCCAAAGCATTGATAACACAGAGGGGTTTTTGCGTAGTCGCAGCATTATCCAAATAGGCTAAGCGATGGCCATGGATGGGATGTGCCAATATTGGAAAATCAGTTCGGATCTGTTCAATATTCATGAATTAAGTTTTCCAAGTAAGGGAGAGAAACCGTTGGAAGGGTTTGTAAGCTGGGATAAATAAATGCTTGAATGAGTAGCTGTCTGGCATCTTCCGTTTTGATCCCACGGCTGATTAAATAAAAAAGTGCGTCTGGATCTAAATGGCCAACGGTGGCGCCATGTGTACATTGTACGTCATCGTTGTCTATCTCGAGTTGCGGACGAGTATTGGCTTCAGCAGTGGCGGAAAGCAGTAAATTTTTGTTTTCAAGCTGCGCGGTAGTTTTGGTTGCGTTTTTTTGCACCGCAATTTTCCCCGTAAACGCACTTTTCCCATTTCCCTGAATGACGCTGCGGGAGATGATTTTGCTATCACAATTAGGCTTATAGTGTTGAACACAAAAATCCAAATCTAATCGTTGTGTTTCTTTTGCCATTTGTAATGCGCTAAATTGGCATGTCGCAAACGATTCATTCAAGTTAATGTGAAAAGCGGCTCTATTCACGCTTCCACCCAGCATAATGCTATTGCCTACATATTGGCTGTGTTTGTCTTGATCAATATGTATTTTGGCAATTTGCAAGCTTTGAGGGCTACCTTTTTGCAAAAATAAATGGGTTAAGCATGCATTTTCGGCAAGGGTAATATCGGTAACGGTATTGGTAAAAGAAGGGCTCTGACCCACGCTTAGATAAACTTCTATCAGAGTCGCCTGGGCATTTTTCCCAACCGTAATATGGTGGCGGGGATTGATCAGCACCGGATCCTGAAAAGATTCTGTAATATGGTAAATATAAATAGGCGCTTCAGTAATGGAATGATCAGGTATTCGGATATGGAACTCGTTTCCAGAGAAAGCCATATTGAGGGCATCCAGGCTGCTATGGCGTAAGGGATCAAATTTCCAATCAGGACTTGTTGGGTTGGCAGAAAACCAGGGTTGGTCCGGCGTTTTAACCGCAACTTCGTTGCTGAAAAGCACCAGTGTCAATGAATGCGGATCCATTAATAATGACTGTAGCTGTTGGAAAGGCACGTTTGGCTCAATGGCTATGGGTGGGGTAAACATAGGTAACGATTGTTGAGGCAGATCGGTATATTTCCAATGGTCAAGCTTATTCGATGGGAAAGAAAGTGTGTGAAAATGCGAAAATGCATCCGATTGTGCTTTTTGCAGAGCAGGGGAGAGTGCGCTTATATGGGAGGCTCTTTTTTTAAATGCACTGTCTAAGTTCGGGGTGAGTAGATTCATTTTAGCATTTTCCTTACAACCAAGCGTAGCCTTTCTCTTCTAATTCCAAAGCCAAAGATTTATCCCCCGACTTGATTATCTTTCCATTCGAAAGCACATGGACAAAATCGGGCTCAATGTAGCTCAGTAATCTTTGATAATGCGTAATCAATAATATAGCGCGGTTTTCATTTCTTAAAGCATTGATCCCAGTGGCGACTGCTTTTAGTGCATCAATATCTAAGCCAGAGTCTGTTTCATCTAGAATGGCAAGGGTCGGTTCTAACAAGGACATCTGTAAAATTTCGTTACGCTTTTTTTCCCCGCCAGAAAAGCCATCGTTTACAAATCGGTATAATAGAGCCTCAGGCATTTCTAGCGCTGCCATTTTATCTTTAACAATCTTTAGAAAATCCATCGCATCCAGAACGGGTTTTCCTTGAGCTTTTAACGTTGCATTTAATGCAGACTTTAAAAATTGAATATTGGTAACCCCCGGGATTGAGACGGGATATTGAAAGCTTAAAAATACGCCTTTCCAAGCGGCTTCCTCGGGAGAAAGCGTTAAAAGATCTTCTCCTAAATACTGAATATGTCCGGAAGTCACCACATAGTCTTCTTTTCGAGCCAGTAAATTGGCCAAAGTACTTTTCCCTGAACCGTTGGGTCCCATTAAAGCATGGACTTTGCCTTTTTCAAGCTTTAAATCTAAACCTTGTAAGATGGGTTTATCGTTAATGCCTACGTGTAAATCTTTAATTTCTAGAATTGTATTGGGGCGTGTCATGTATTTACCTCTATACTCAATAACTTAGCCGATAGAGCCTTCTAAACTGACTGCGAGAAGCTTTTGGGCTTCTACTGCAAACTCCATCGGTAACTCTTTAAAAACTTGTTTGCAAAATCCATTGACTATCATGGAGATGGCATCTTCCGCATTGATCCCGCGCTGGCGACAATAAAACAGTTGATCTTCACTAATTTTTCCAGTGGTGGCTTCGTGTTCAATTTTTGCGCTTTGATTTTTGACTTCTATATAGGGAAAAGTGTGGGCACCACAGTGATTGCCTAATAATAAGGAATCACACTGCGTATAATTTTGCGCATGCTTCGCTTTGCGCTTGATATCGACAAGTCCTCTATAATTATTTTGTCCATGTCCTGCTGATATGCCTTTCGCTAAAATAGTGCTTTTGGTATGGGATCCAATGTGGATCATTTTGGTGCCCGTGTCGGCTTGTTGGTAGTGATTGGTTAATGCGACGGAATAGAATTCTCCTACGCTATAATCCCCTTGTAAAATGACACTGGGATATTTCCAGGTAATGGCAGAACCCGTTTCAACTTGGGTCCAGGATATTTTTGAGCCAACGCCTGCGCATAATCCGCGCTTGGTGACGAAATTGTAAATCCCCCCTTTTCCTTCCTTATCTCCCGGATACCAATTTTGTACCGTTGAGTATTTAATGCGTGCTCGATGATGGGCTATCAATTCAACAACGGCAGCATGCAGCTGATTTTCATCGCGCATCGGTGCGGTGCAACCTTCTAAATAGCTAACGACACTATCTTCTTCGGCAATAATTAGGGTACGTTCAAATTGACCGGTCGCGACTGCATTAATTCGGAAATAGGTGGATAATTCCATCGGGCAGCATACCCCTTTTGGAATATAGCAAAAAGATCCATCGGTAAATACAGCAGCATTTAAAGCGGCAAAAAAGTTGTCGGTATAGGGGACAACGGTTCCCAGATATTTTTTAATTAATTCAGGGTGTTCTCGCACCGCTTCTGAAAACGCGCAAAAAATAATCCCCTTACTGGCTAATTTTTCTTTAAACGTCGTTGCGACCGATACACTGTCGAATACCGCATCGATGGCAATGCCATTGAGCCGTTCTTGCTCTCTCAGAGGAATGCCTAATTTTTCATAGGTTTTCAATAATTCTGGATCAAGCTCATCTAAGCTGTTCAACGCTTTTTTAGTTTTAGGGGCAGAATAATAGATGATTTTTTGATAATCAATGGGTGCAATATTTAATCGAGCCCAATCCGGTTCTTTTAGGGTTAACCAATAGGCATATGCCTTAAGACGCCATTCCAACATAAAAGAGGGTTCCTTCTTTTTAGCAGAAATTAGACGAATGGTGTCCTCATTTAGTCCGGGCGGAACGGTATCCGATTCAATATCCGTCACAAAGCCTGCCTGGTACTCGCGATCAAGCAACTTATTTAGATCAGTTGAGCTGGTCATTTTTTCCTCCTGGAAGACCAAAGGAATTTGCGAGATCGGATAATTTAACCGATTGTAACGCAGCGGTAATGGTTTGATTAATGCGTTGCCAGGGTGCTTTGATGGCACATTGGGTTGAAGTATTGCAATAGCCGTGGCCCAAATTGCATTCGGTTATGGCAATCGGGCCCTCTAAAACCCCAATTAAATCAGCAATGGTAATTTGATCAGGCGTACAAGCTAAGTGGTAACCGCCTTTGGTTCCTCTGTGTGAAGATAGAAATTTATTTTTGGTTAGCATTTTTAGTAATTTTGAAACAGTCGGTTTGGCAACCGCGGTATAGTCGGCAATTTCCTGGGTTTGAAATAAACGCCTGGGACTACCGGCCATTAAAGCCATAATGACAACACCATAATCTGTTAATTTGGTAATTCGAACCACTTTATTTGCCCATTCGATAAATGAAGACTGATTTAGTCTAGATTAATAATAAATTGGTGTTAAGTATAATCTATCTGGAATTTGTATGTAAGAGATAAAATCATTATGATTGAGGTTAAGGGAAAGCTTAGGGCGTCCCTCTAAATTTCCATCAGAATTCTATCCTAAACCCTATGGTGCTAGATGAGCAAAAAGACTTTTATCCCAAGCCCGCAAATAATCGACAAACTAAAGGCGCTCGTGGCAGAAAAAAACAAAGCTCTAGCGCTAAAAGGCCAACCGATTAAAAAAGATCCTGTTGTGGCCGGGCCAAAAGCCGGTCGTAATGATCCCTGCCATTGTGGCAGTGGTAAAAAATATAAAAAATGTTGTATGGCTAACTAGATTTTGTTTGGGTGCCATTGGGGCTCCAGGCATCGATCTACCGTTTATTGTAACGCCCAATCATGTTCGGGTGGTGGATTGTGTTGGTTAGACAAGGGCGGACACGGCGGTCCGCCCTGAATGTCAATAGACCTAGATTATTTGCCAACCATCGACCGCTAAGCCGCGGTTCGTCACCCAACAACCCATTACGCTGAAATAGACGTTCCCTGGCGACAGGTGGTAAAAGTGGGGAGGTTTAATATGCGTAGAACCAAATCGACTTCCGGCATGGTATGACTGTCTAATTCTTGATGCTTATCCCAAACATTAAACATTAATTCCCGGTCATCATACAGTTCAGTATTTTCAAGTACCTCTTTAGTTTTTATAAATGTTGTCATCTTGATGAACTCCTTTTTTAAATACGCGCTTGCATCCAAGTCGTATTACATCCACCGATAACAGCCATTTTACCTGTGCGATAATCGATTGTTTGTAAGCCTTTGACTATAATTGGCCTAAGCTTTTCTGGATAATTGGCTAAAAGCGGGGTAAGTGTTGTATGAAAAGTCAGCTTTTTAGATTTGCCACGATTTTATTGCCGTTCCGTTTCCAAAAGGATCTGTAGACTATAGGCCGCTTGTTTATCTCCCTGGTCTGCCGCTTTTTTGTACCACTCGATGGCTTTGGGCACGTTTTTGGTTACTCCCTTGCCTTCGTAATACATTAAGCCGAGATTAAACTGAGCTTCTCGGTTCCCGAGTTTTGCGGCTTTTTCATACCAATGAATGGCTTGATCCAGATTGGCTGATACCCCCAGCCCTTCGTAATACATAAACCCCAAGGTTGTTTGTGCGCCGAGATCCCCATGATTGGCAGCGTGCTCACACAGGGTAAATGCTTTAGCGTAATCTATAGCGGTTCCTTTTCCTTCTAAGTACAGTAAACATAAATTAAATTCTGCTTCTATATTGCCAAGCTCAGCGGCTTTTTCATACCATTTAAGGGCCTTTTTATAATTTTGCTCTGTTCCTAAGCCTTCATAATACATAAAGCCTAATGTATATTGGGCCTCACTATCACCTCCCTTTGCAGCACTTTTGCACCAGCGAAAGGACTCTTGATAATTTTGTGGAATGCCTTGGCCTTCGTAATACATTAACGCTAAATTAAATTGTGCTTCGATATCCCCCAGTTCTGCGGCTTTTTTAAACCAATCGGCGGCTATTTCATAATTTTGCGGGAGGCCTTTGCCCTCATAATACATTAAAGCCAGGCTTTGCGCCGCTTGGGCGTTTCCAAGCTCAGCGCCTCTTTCAAACCAGTTTGCCGCTGCAGTGTAACTTTTTTCTACCCCATAGCCTTCATAATACATAAGGCCAAGAACAAAAGGGGCTTGGAGATTATCTTGTAAAGCGGCTTTTTCAAACCAGTGGGCGGCTATTTTTAGATCTTGCGAGGTACCTTGGCCTTTATAATACATAATGCCAACATTCCATTGCGCCTGGGAGTTACCCAAATCTGCAGCTTTTTGATACCATTTCATTGCGGTATGAAAATCCTGGGCGACACCTAGGCCTTCTGCATACATCACCCCCAGGTTACATAGTGCTGCCGCATCGCCGTTACGCGCGGCTTTTTCAAACCATTCTAAAGCAATCTTGAAATCTTGTTTGACGCCTTTCCCTTCGTAATACATCAGTCCGACATTAAATTGAGCATCCACATTCCCTAGGGCTGCGGCTTTTTCAAACCATTCTAAAGCTTTCTGATAGCTTTGCGGTATTCCTTCGCCTTCGTAATACAGTAATCCGAGATTAAATTGGGCTATTGGATCTTGCTGCTCGGCTTTTTTTTGCCAACGCGCTGCCCAGTAGGTATCCCACTGGGAAGCAGCCGCAATGGGCATAAACCCTGTCATCAATAGGGTGAATAGAGCCAATGCTTTTAGCCGTTTGATTTTTTGCATAGTGATATAAATTTACCGTAAAAAAAGAGTGTTTACCTTTACTTTTCTGATAAAAATAACAGTACAAAGAAAGGCTACGATATTCTCTATTGTAACAATAATTTTAATACATACAATCGCCCGCGAATGGGCAGGTCCAAATGTTGCCGTGGAACGATGTCTTCTGCTAATTCAATTGAGAAATGATGTCGAGTGGCAAGGGCCTCAATATAGGCATTGGCATGAGCAAAGCGACCAGTCGTTTGTAATGCATAGGTGCCCGCTGATAAATATTCGGTGGTAAAAGCAAAGCGGCCTTCCGGAACGAGTGCTTTTTCGATATTTTTAAAAAGCGCGCTGAGATCGCCACTATACACCATGACATCGCCTGCAATGATCAAATCAAAGGTTTCTAAGGTAGGGGCACTTAAATATTCATTTAGCTCTGCAACCAATAGTTTTTCATATGTATTTAATTGAGTGGCCTTTTCGATCATTTTAGGCGACAGATCGATGCCGATAAGATCGAGCGCTAAATCTCGAAATACGATCCCACATAGTCCTGTACCACACCCCAAATCTAAAATGCGTAAAGCCTTAGAACGACTGCCAAGACAACGGCCAATTGCACTTCGAAGCAAAAAAGGAACTTGATAATTTAATTGGGTTTTAAGATGCTCATTATAATATTCGGCGTATTGATCGAACAAATTGGCAATATAGGCGGTTGGCGCGGTTGCACTGTTTTGTGAATGATTTAAAGCGATCATCATATGCCGTGCGGTATCATTTTTGGGATCTAGATCCAGTGCCTGGGTAAAATGGCTAAGTGCTTTTTCTGGATTATCATTTCTAAGATGTAAGATGGCAATGTTGTGATGCGCACTTTCCATTGTCGGGCATAGTTCAATGGTTTTTTCATATAAGGAAATTGCATCTGCAATTTTTCCCAAGGTGACATACACTTCGCCCAGTAGATTTGCAGCAGTCGCATGCGTGGGATCAAGGGTTAACGCTTTGCTTAAATGGTCTTCTGCTAGACTATAATTTTCATCTTCAATATAGGTAAGGGCTAGATTATAGTGCGCCACGGGATGTTCGGGAAAAATGCGTATCACTTCTCGATAATGGCTTGCGGCTCTGTTCATTTGATTAAGGGATGCAAGACTATGTGCCAAATTATAATGAGCCTCCCAGTAATTGGGCTCAATCCGTAATGCCTTTTCAAAGTTTGGAATCGCGTTTTCGATTCGACCTTGTTTATAGAATAATCGTCCTAAATTATTATAAGACTCTGCATGATGCGGCTGTAAACGCAAAGCTTGGTAGACATATTTCAGCGCCGCTTCAATATCGCCGAGTGCTAAATAGACATTAGATAAATTGGTATAAGTCGAAACGTGTTGCGGCGCTTGCTCCAAAGCTTTTGTAAAAAAATGAAGCGCGTCTAGCATTTTTTTTTGCTTGGCAAACAGTAGGCCACAAAATTGGAGTGCTTCAAATGAATTTGGGGAAGCTTGGATCCAATTTGTGGCATAGTGCTCAGCGTCTTCCAAAGAAGGTAGGCCTAATAGGAATTGGGCTTTTTCTAGCGTATACTGCATGGATAGTCGATCTTGAATTATCCTTCGCCTTCTGTTGCATCCACTAAGCCATCGGGATCTTCATCTAAAGCCGATTTAACCGAGAGGAGTTCAATATCAAAAATAAGGGTGGCGTTGGGGCCAATCAGGCGTCCTGCACCTTCTTTACCATAGGCAAGATTTGGCGGTACATAGATGGTCCATTTAGCACCAGGCTTCATTAATTGGATCGCTTCAGACCACCCTAGAATAACTGCATTCACGGCAAAAGTGGCAGGGGCATGATGATTATAAGAGCTATCAAACTCAGTGCCATTGGGCAAGGTGCCGCGGTAATTGACGGTCACAAAATCGGTGGGGCCGGGAGACGTCCCATCGCCTTCGGTCAAAATTTTGTATTGTAAACCGCTGGGTAAGGTATGCACCCCCGCTTTTTTAGCATTTTCTTCTAAAAAGGTTTTGCCTGAAGCTTGGTTTCGCTCGGCGATAGAGGTTTCTCTCGGTTGAGATGTAACAGATGGGGTGCTGGGGGATCCGCTTGGTTTGGCAAAAGCTGCCGGTTGCAAGACAAGATAAACACTTAAAATAGACAGTATAAATCGTATCATGGTGGGTAGTCCTTAATATTTTCTGAAAGTATAATACCTATATATTGTGCATATTAAACGGTAACTTGCAAGGTTAAAATTGTAGGCGGGCAGCTAACATGGCCCCATCTGCTCGAGGATATAATCCCACTTGATACATGGGGACACGTTCTGTATCCGATTGATAAACACTGCGCGCGGAAAGAAAGGCTAAGGACCACCCCATCACCACTTGCGATAAATAATGTTTATGAGAATTAATACGAGAAAGGCCTGGAAGCGTTGAAAAAAGGTAAAGGCCGTATTTAAGTGCGGGTGGATCGCTCATCATCGCTGCCGATAAAAATGGAATGGCGCCATAAAATGCATGGCCACTAACGCCGGTTTCATATTTAAGCGGTTGCCATTTAGAATCTTCGTTTCGAATTGGCCTTCCACTGCCTAAAAGATTGGTTAATGTCACTTGTTGCAGCCCGCCGACTAAAAATGTTCTAAAGCTTCGATATCCCCAATGATAAACTACATTGCCCACTAAGGTATGCTCGCGAAAATGGCCAAGTGCCATGGTGCCTAGATAGATGGGAGCATAATAAAAACTTAAGCAGCCAACCTTTTCAGGAAAAGCAAAAAATTTGGTTAGAGATTTGGAATGCAAATTAGTCTGCCAGTGATCAGCGACTGCCCGATCAATACCCGTATTGGCTAAAACCCCTGCAGCAAGAAAGGTATCCCCTAACAGAATCAAATTATCATTTTTTAGATAATTTGAAAAATCGTGTTGGATATCTTGAATGAAATTTTCAGCCCATTTTTTTTTATATTCTGTTGGAAGGTTGTGCGCCTCGACGCCTCCGGTAATCAGTAAAGTCACCATCCAGAATAAACAGCTTTTGTATACCCGTTGAAAGGTTTTTATTAAATGTGTCATATCCCTTGACGACCTAATAGTTATGCTTCTATTTAGAATGGACTACAGATCGGCAACCGTCAAAAGTGTTACTCAGCCGACATTGCTTGAGGTTGGTTCAAACCCTTAATTTCTGGGATATAATGTATGTGAGGGTAGTCATTTTTGCTCAATAGCCTATTTAAGGTTACATTGCAAGAAATTTGAAGAAAAAGCTTTCTCAAGCAATACCTAAACGTTTAGCGAGTTTAGTTTAATAATACAATTTTACTTAAGCGTGCTCCAAAAAGGGCAAAACAGAATGATTTTAAATGGCGCTATTATCTTCCAGATATTATTTTATTTTGTGTTCACGGGTATTTAAGCTCAAATTTAAGTTATCAAAATTTAAGCAATAGAGTAATTCTTCCGTATAATTAGCCCGTTTAGAACTAGAGTTTTTATGGCAATATGCCGATCGCTTAAGAGAACGGTTGGTGTCGATTTTAAAGTGAATGCCGAAGTGATGGCTTCACAAGCGGTCTTGTGTTCGTGCCGTGGCCTTCGTTATCGCGATATTGGTCGATATGGTCCATCCCGCTAAAGTTCAGCGATACTTGCTTCTTTGGGCAACGTGGTGGTCCCGTGTAGCTTCGCCAATTTTTAAAAATGATTGTATTTAGTGTTGGGTTAACATAGCCCAAACCAAGCAACCTAATCTTGCTTGGTTGGGTTCTGGGGTTCTCTACGGCTATCCTAGACCCGTTTTACGCTGAGGTTTATAATCATTTAAAAGTTGGGTGAACAGCTGGTCACGCTGCTGCACACGGGTATCCAACAGAGCGTGACAAGCTTTGAGGTCGCATACCACCCACGCTCGCCACATGCTGCGCGTCCCGCCACGCACGGCCCACACACTAGGCTCAGCACGTACATACGCAAAAGACTCGCCCAACTTTCCGTCGTACTTGGTTCCAGTATACCAATCACCTTCATCGGTATTACGAGTGCGTGGAAGCGTTACTGTTGAATTAAAGTCAGGCCTTGGTTCAAAAGTTCTGTCTGGTCTGCAATATTCATTAACGACATGTGCGGGTAATAGCCGTTGTGTTCCACCAACTTGTTTGTTCCACGCGGTGGCCCCTTCATCCCATTTAGATTGTTCCCACAAATCAATGCATGTCTGCAATGCGGTGAGTAGATTTTGCCAAGAAACTGAACTCCTGTGTTGTTGCAGCCAAGAACCACTTTTCATGCCTTGAATTTGTTCACTTGCCGCTTCAGGGGGCAGGTATTTTCGAATCATTGTCCACATATGCCAATCGAGCGCCCAGACTGCATACTGGAAACCTGTGATGTTTCGGAATTGACGACCGCTTAAATCTGTTACATCGGTCGGCATTAAAGCGAGATGTGGGTTTTTCTTAAGCATAGCCTCTGCTTGGTCTTGCTCGCCTTCAGCCACGAGTTTTAGGAATGCACTAAGCGCTTTGGCATCGACAATGGGTGCAGGCTTAAGGTTGGCAGCAATTTGTACTTTTTGCTGAAAGGCTGTGACTAAGGCATCTTGGGCAGAGGCCACAGGCTTTATAGGGCTAGCTGAATGTTGATTATCGTAATAACCGCTGCTACTAGAGACGGCATTAGCAGAACTGGCAGTAGCGACTGAATGTAAATTATCTTGATAATGACTTTGTATAACCGTTTGGGGTTGCTGTGATTGGTAGACGGGTAAAAAGGTAGAAAATTTTGTTTCCTTCGATAATAAAAACTGAGTAACCGTGATGGCATCAGGTCTATTGTCAGGAATCCCTTCCCAACAAGCTTGAATGAGGGAGGCAAGTTTTTCAGGACAATCTTTAGGAATATCTTCTCGTTCTCCTTTGGCAACCCACATTGGAATGAGTTCAGCGCTGGCGGCATCTTTAAAGGGAATGGCTCTGGATGCTAACTCCCAGAAGGTCATCCCTAAGCTATAAATATCCGATTTCTTGCTAAACACTGCTCGACGAGAAAAAAGCTCTGGCGCCATCCAAGGAATAGTCCCTACCGCTTGCGAAGACTTCGTAGAAACTGAGCGGGTTTCGGTTTTGACCTTGGATAAGCCAAAGTCAGTAAGCCTTGCCCTATAATGCTCATCCAATAAAACATTTAAACTTTTAATATCGCGATGGACAATATTTTCTTCATGTAAATAAATCAGCCCCTTTGCCATCTCTATTGCAATACGCATGCGCATATCCCATAGAAGCGTTTGGCTACTGTGCAATAAATCAAAAAGAGAGCCATTTGGCATATACTCCATTACGATACAATACTTAGGACTCACACAGAATCCATAAAACTGCACAATATTGGGATGGCGTAAATTTTTCATGGTTTGAGCCTCGATCTCAAACTCATTGCTCGATTCTGGGGTTAGTTTTTCTGGAATGAGCTCTTTAATCGCCACATCGGTCATGCGCCAAGTTCCTTGATACACCACACCAAACCCACCTTGACCTAGCTTTTTCCCCAACTTTAAGCTGGAATAAGGAATTAATCCTTCTTGATGCTTAACAATCTTTTCGGCCGGTATGCTCATCTCTTTCTCCTATAAATCCTTATCCGAGTATCATTAGTCTTGCGTCTCGACTAAAGTTGATTGAATAACAAAACAATGAAACCTGGTTAGGTGAAAAAATTCTCAATCAATCTACAGTCCGTTTTAACATTTTTCTCTTTGAGAAGGAATGGGCATCTTGCGACTCACTCGATAGCAATATAGCAATTAAACAACTTTCGCTTACCGCATCGATCTAATTGTCGGGGGGCGACCGAATCTTATATCGTCCCGTATGGGAGAAATAGAGTTCTATGATTTATAAATTACTTGAAATATAATTTTCGTAAAGCTAAGTAGGTTTTTATAGCGAACATAAGCACTTTTTACGATTTATGCCGGGAGCCGTTGACATACATATAAGGAACGTTAACCATCACAAACTAAGTTTAAGGGTAGTCACGGGTATTTAAAGACGCTATACAACACTTGTAGAATTACGCTACATATGGAAGAAATTATTATGAGCATGTCAATTAGAATCAGCGACGAAGAATATCAAACAACAAAAAAAGTGGCCCAGGGAGAGCACCGCTCTATCCAAAAGAAAGCTGAGTACTGGGCAAAAATAGGAAGATGTGCCTTAGATAATCCTGATTTACCCATAGAAATGATTAAATAATTTTTATCATGATCTTAAAAAGTCATTTTATATAATCCTAAAAACCAAGTTTGCTATCAGATGGTGACTATTACCCTGAAAATGGGTGTTCTATTAACGAACCGGTTTGCCTTCCAGGCTTCCTTATATAAGCTTTTTAGGATCGAGTAGGTTATCCAGTTCTTCTGCACTCAGATCCGTCATGGCTTTCGTCATTTCTTTAATGGATTTTCCTTCCTGGTAAGCGCGTTTTGCAATTTCGGCCCCTTTTTCATAGCCAATAATCGGGTTAAGAGCAGTGACTAAAATGGGATTAAAAGTAAGTTGTTTATCAATATGTGACTTATTCACGGTAAAGCCTGCAATACATTTTGTGGCGAGTAATGTGGCACTGTTGGCCATTAACTGCATGCTGAGTAAAATATTATAGGCAATAATGGGAAGCATGGTATTTAACTGAAAATTACCCGACATGCCAGCAATGCCAATTGTTGTATCACAGCCAAAAACTTGAGCGGCTGCCATACAAACGGCTTCTGGAATAACAGGATTGACTTTGCCTGGCATGATGCTGCTACCCGGTTGTAAAGCAGGAAGGTTAATTTCTGCAAAGCCCGTTAAAGGACCGCTATTCATTAAACGCAAATCATTCGAAATTTTCGTTATACTAACAGCTACTCCTCGCAATTTTCCCGAGAATTCTACCGCTGCATCCTGAGAACTTAATCCCATAAAATAATTAGGGGAAGGAACAAATGGAATGTCTGTTTTACGTGCGATGACTTTTGCAATTCGCAGGCCAAATTCCGGGTGTGCATTGACCGCCGTTCCGATAGCCGTTCCGCCCAATGTTAGGGCATAAAGACGTTGCAAGCTCGATTTTATGCTACGAATATTTTCGCGAATTTGTGCTTCCCATCCGCTTAATTCTTGGCCAAAACTTAAAGGGAGTGCATCCATTAGATGCGTACGGCCCGTTTTAATCACGGTTTCTAATTCATGTGAACGTGCTTCAATGGTATCTGCTAGCAATGTGAGAGCAGGTAATAATTGGGATTGGGCTTGCACACAACAACTAATATGAATAGCGGCAGGGATCACATCATTACTGCTTTGGCTCATATTAACGTGATCATTGGGATGTATAGGCTGCTGGCATTTTTTACTCGCCAAATGTGCAATGACTTCATTGGCATTCATGTTGCTACTGGTGCCCGATCCGGTTTGAAAAACATCGACTGGAAATTGATTGTCGTGCATGCCGGTGGCCACTTCAACTGCCGCTTCAATAATCGCGGTTGCCATTTCAGGGCTTAATAGTTGTAGATCCGCATTGACTGTTGCAGCAGCGGCTTTAATGTCCGCTAAAGCTTTTAGGAAAGGGCGAGGAAGGGTTAAATGACTGATGGGGAAATTATCAATGGCACGTTGGGTTTGAGCACCATAAAGTGCATGGATGGGAACCTGTACCTCTCCTAAACTGTCTTTCTCAATGCGAATTTTATCATTATTCATATCCATTCCTTAACGATTGCTGTGATCTGTAAAAATTATTTACTCTTATTTTTTCATCAATAATTGTCGTAGCACGTAATGTAAGATCCCACCGTGTTGGTAATATTGCATTTCTTTTGGGGTATCGATGCGAACTTGCGTCATAAATGTAGTTTTTATGCCTGTGTTGGGTGTTGCGACTGATACCGTTACCTGCCCACGTGGGGTTAGGGTTGCAAGATGAACGTTATATAATTCCCGGCCATTTAAATGAAGCGTTTGTAGATTCTCATTCGGTAAAAATTGTAAAGGCAATATACCCATGCCAATTAGATTTGAACGATGAATACGTTCAAAACTTTCTGCAATCACCGCCCTTACACCCAAAAGCCTTGGCCCTTTTGCTGCCCAATCTCTGGAAGATCCGGTTCCATATTCTTTGCCGGCAATTAAAATTAAGGAACAGTTTTCGTGTTGATAACGCATTGCGGCATCAAAGATAGACATTTTTTCATTGCTGGGTAAGTGAAGCGTCCAATTTCCTTCAGTGCCCGCGACCAATGCATTTTTAAGGCGAATATTGGCAAATGTGCCACGCATCATGACTTCGTGATTCCCCCGTCTGGAACCATAGGAATTAAAATCTTTAGGCAACACATTTAAGCTTTGAAGGTATTCACCGGCAGGACTATGGATAGCGATATCGCCTGCAGGAGAAATGTGATCGGTCGTGACAGAGTCAGGCAGGACTGCCAATACCCGTGCATGCTGAATATCGGTTAGGGCAGAAGGCGTCGGTTCCATATTTGTAAAATAAGGCGGTAGTTTTACGTAGGTAGAAGTGTCTTGCCAATCATATTGTTCACCCGTCGGTATCGCTAATTGTTGCCAATGCGCATCGCCTTCGAAAACTTGTTGATAGCGTGAAACAAACAGTTTGGCTTTAACGGTTTGTAAGACAACGGTTTGAATTTCTGTCGCGGATGGCCAAATATCTTTTAAATAAATGGGTTTTTGGTTTTTGCCTATCCCGATGGGCTCGTGGTAAAAATCAATGTCCATGGTGCCTGCTAATGCATAGGCTGTCACCAGTGGGGGAGAAGCCAGATACGCATAACGCACATCCGGATGTATTCGCCCCTCGAAATTACGGTTACCCGAAAGGACTGCTGCCGCAGAAAGATCCCCTTGTTTTATGGCCTCACTGACAGTCGGTAATAAAGGTCCTGAATTGCCTATGCAGGTGGTACAGCCGTAACCGACCAGATTAAATCCTAATGCTTCAAGCGGCTCCATAAGGTTGGCGCTTTTAAGATAATCTGTAACGACTTTTGAACCCGGGGCAAGGCTGGTTTTTACCCATGGCTTGCAAGTAAGACCTAGTTCAACCGCTTTTTTGGCCAATAACCCAGCGGCAATCATGACATCAGGATTAGAAGTATTGGTGCAACTGGTAATGGCGGCAATAACAATTGCACCGTGCGTTAAAGAATAGGAGGTACTTTGGTTAAGATTTTTGGCTTCTGAGCTAACCGATAAGTTTTGTTCTTGCAGCAGTGATTGAAATTCTGCTTGGGCAGTTTTTAAAGAGATGCGATCTTGCGGTCGTTTTGGGCCTGCAATACAAGGCACAATAGAACCTAAATCGAGCGTTACGTTATCGTTGTATTCTGCTTCTTGGCTACCTGTAGTTCGAAATAGATTTTGGGCTTTTGCATACGTTTCAACCAATTGAATATGTTCTTCACTTCGACCCGATAGCTTCATAAACTTTAAGGTTTCATTATCAATTGGAAAAATACCGCAGGTTGCTCCATATTCAGGCGCCATATTTGCGATAGTGGCGCGATCGGCTAACGGTAAATGATCTAAGCCCTCACCATAAAATTCGACAAACTTTCCGACCACATTTTTTTGACGGAGCATTTCGGTTACGGTTAATACCAGATCAGTTGCCGTTGTGCCTTCAGGTAATTTCCCCCTGATCTTAAATCCGACGACTTCCGGGATCAGCATGGTGACAGGTTGACCCAGCATAGCCGCTTCTGCTTCGATGCCACCAACGCCCCATCCCAATACCCCAAGGCCATTAATCATCGTAGTATGAGAATCTGTGCCAACCAGGGTATCTGGATAGGCAATGCATTCGCCATTTTGCGTTTGGGTAAAAATAACGCGGGCCAGATATTCTAAGTTGACTTGGTGTACGATCCCGGTGCCGGGTGGCACAACCCGAAAATTTTGGAGAGCCGTTTGGCCCCAACGTAAAAAGGCATAGCGTTCTTCATTACGGTCATATTCGGCCGCTACATTTTTTTCAAACGCTTTTGCGTTGCCGGAATAATCCACCATGACGGAGTGATCGATCACCAGTTCTACGGGAGAAAGTGGATTAATTTTGCTCGGTTCTCCGCCCAATTGATGCATGGCGTGGCGCATGGCTGCCAGATCGACCACTGCAGGGACACCGGTAAAGTCTTGTAAAATCACGCGCGCCGGGGTAAAGGCGATTTCATCTTCAGGCGGATTTTGTGGGGACCATTGCAGCAGTGCTTGAATGTCTTTTTGCGTAACCGATATTCCATCTTCTAGGCGTAATAAATTTTCTAATAAGATTTTTAAAGAATACGGAAGCCGATCGATATTATGATTTTTGGCTAATTGTTGCAGATCATAATAGACGAAAGTTTTATCGTCGACTTTAAGGGTTGTTTTGGTTGCAAAACTATTTAATGACATACTGATTACTCCATTCACCCGACATATAAACTTGAGTGTAGACCACACGGTCAAAGTGGCATATAAAACGCAATCACAGAACTGTTTTAAAAATCAGTATAATCTGCGCAATAAGCGAGTACAAGCCAGGGCTCGACGAATCAATAGAAAATAAAAACACAGCCATAGGAACTTATCCTACGCTTTTCGCTTCTAATCGCTATAGACCAGCTTTATCTAGGACGCTAGATATTGTGTGTAAATACTAGCTAGTTATGTGGAGATTGATTTTTATGGGTTCACCTAATAATGAGATGCTTGAAAGACTTCAACATTTAAAAAAACAAATGGAAAAATTAACCAGCGATTACCGGCTCAATGAGAAAGACTTGGCTGTATCTATCCAAAGATTGAAAGCATTAGATGAGGCAACCGAAATCGCAGATTTGACCTTTGAAGTGGGTGAGGGTGCCTCTAGAGAGGTGATGACTGACAAGGCATTCGCGGAAGAACGTACGATAGTTAAAAATATCAAAATGAAACTGGGAGAAGAAGCGGGTAGAATTGGGTTTTTGAGAACACAATTATCTAAAGAAATTCAAAGCCTTGAACGCACTATACAGAAAACTTCTGCGGTTAAATCCGAGCCGTCAATTGAGATAGAACCGGGATCGATAAATCTAAAATTTGCTTCAGGCATAATCAACACAGGCAGCCTAGCATCTCCTTCAAAGGTTGAGTCTTCTACTTTACAGCAAGCGCCTGCAGCGCAAGATACTTTGCGGAGATCGGCTATTGATGACGCCGAACGGCCAATCGAGACAGGACATACAGGTAGCTCAGCACCGCTTTCAGCGGTTAGCGAACCTACATTGAGGCATGAAAACGCTCATTTGGGCGTGTTGAATACAAACACGGATCCATTGTTAGATGCAGCTGCTAAGGGGAATAAGGGACAGTTATCGGATGCTGCTTTTGTGCCAGATGCTTCTATTTCAAATAGGGTTACCGCTTCTATTTTACAGCAAGCGTCTGCAGCACAAGATACTTTACGGAGATCGGCTATTGATGACGCCGAATCGCCAATCGAGATAGTACACCGCGGCAGCCAATCTTCTCGTTCGGGTGTTGGTTCGTCTACGTTACAGACTGAAAACTCTCATTTGGGTGATTTGCCTGAAGTCATTCAACGTAAAAGGGTTGTTGCGGATCCAGATAAGGATAAAAGAAAATCGGCTACACCTCCTCCCGATAACTCTGATGAAAGTCCGGAGCCTACCATCGGAATTTCTATCCATCCCGCACATGCGGGAAAACCGAATGCAGGCTTAAGTTTAAGTGCAAAAATGTCATCGCTGACAACCGATTACAAGAATTTAAGCAAGGTGGCGCCCAATCAAATGTCCGAGAAATGGAATCCTTTCTTTAAACAAGGCATTAGTGAGAAAATGCAAAAGGAACGGGTTGAAAGCACCACAAAATTAAGTGTAAAAGCCAATATTACCCCTCAAGAATTTAAAGAGGTACACGCTGGCATAGAGAAAACCTTACAAGGATATGAAGCTGACAACGCAAATCGATTGTTTAAGTATCACCTTGGAAATAGTCAAGTGTTGGAAGGGGACAGGGGTGATGGTTTTACAGTTTTTCGCAAAATAAACCCTACACAATCTTTACCGATGGTTGAAGTGTCGCACAAACCCAAAGATAGCAAAATTGATATTGCTTTAATCGGATTGCAGGCAGAAGATGAAGCATTAATGTTGATGGTGCTATCCGCAAAAGAGGTGCTGGAAAAATTAGGGAAAACACAATTTAATATCGAAAATTGTGAAAACAAACCCGAGCTTGCGTTAAAATTGTATTTGTTGGGAAAAAGTGTGGGGCTTGAGCCAGTTTTTAAAGGTAAAAATGACGAAACGCTAAAAAGTATTGAAGCTAATAAAACGACACTAAAAACAGAGAATGGCAGCAACGTAACATTGAAGGGCATTTATGATGCGGTTTCTAATTTAAATCCCCATACACAGCCGCATGATGCAGAAAAAGTTAAAAACTATATATCCCATTTAAGAGTTAAAGCGCCCCCCCTGCCTACCCGAACACCACCACGACCTATCCCTGGAATGCCTAAGCCAGGTGCTTTTAGTCTAGCGTTAGACAAAAGCGTACATCCAGTCGCGTCTGATCAGGGGGCTGAACCCACACCACCGGCACCTAAACAACCAAAAGGACCTTAACCTAGGGACTATTGATATTTTGTTGAATGACTTTAATGTTCGTATTTCATTGGTTAGGGCATACACAGCGGTCTGCCTCTACAGATGCTGCATACACAAAATCATCAGATTTTAAGATCCATGATGGTGGGTCGGTGACTGACACCCAGACATTATAGGTCGTGCTGTCGTGCACCAAAACGCACCTTTTCAAATTTTGACAACGCCTGGTATTCCAACACCTATAGGGGCAGACCGCTGTATCTGCCCTTTAAAATCAATGGGTTATTCATTCGGTATTCACGGCCCCTATTTAAATCATTTGGATCCTGAATATAACGCCTGGTTGTATAGGTTTTGACATTGTTAATGTGGTTTGATATTCCAACATCTGTAGGGGCGGACCGCTGTGTCCGCCCTTGTCCATCCAATACGAACGCCGTGTGAATATGATTCGGGCCTTACAATAAAAATGTTAATGCATACGTCAGGATAATCATTTGGCGTGTCTGCCCTTTAAAATCAAGGGGTTATACCAAAATGTTCACAGGCCTTCGATAAACAAACAAAAAATTTGTATTTGCCATTAGTTATAAGGTTGGCCTGGAATTTTTATGCTCGAAAGGGTACAATAACCGCTTTATAGATTTTATTAAGTTGTTGGAGTAGCTATCAATGGGCATAGAGCGTACCTTATCGATTATTAAACCGGATGCAGTGGCTAAAAACGTGATTGGTGAAATATACAGCCGTTTTGAAGGCGCAAACCTTAAGATCATTGCTGCAAAAATGCTGCATTTAAGCAAAGAACAAGCGGAAACATTTTATGGCGTTCATAAAAGTCGCCCATTTTTTAATGATTTAGTTAAGTTCATGATTTCCGGACCTGTGCTCGTACAAGTCTTAGAAGGTGAAGGCGCTATCTTAAAAAATCGCGAAGTGATGGGTGCGACTAACCCTGCAGAAGCTGCCCCTGGAACCATTCGAGCAGACTTTGCCGCCAGCATTGATGAAAATGCCGTACATGGTTCTGATGGTGCAGAAACTGCCCAAGAAGAAATTGGCTTTTTCTTTTCTCCTCAAGAGATCCATTCGAGAGCGTAATGACGGCTATTCCAGAACCCGTTTATCCCATCAATATTTTGCCTTTGGCATCGCCTGAAGGTAAATCTGTTTTGGGTGGTACAGAAGTGGCTAAAATTAATTTGCTGGATTTGGAAATAGGCCAAATGGCTGAATTTTTTGTGGGGTTAGGCGAAAAACCTTTCCGCGCCCAGCAAGTATTTAAGTGGCTGCATCAACGGGGTGCGGATACGTTTGCGCAAATGACAGATTTGAGCAAAGCACTCAGGGAGCGTCTGCCGGCGTTATGTGAAATTCGGGCACCCGAAATCACCAAAGAACAGGCTTCGGCAGACGGTACTCGAAAGTGGTTGATAAAATTAGACAGTGGTAATCATATTGAAACCGTCTTTATTCCCGAGAATGGGCGAGGAACGCTCTGTGTTTCTTCTCAGGTTGGCTGTGCGCTCAATTGCACATTTTGTTCGACAGCCACTCAAGGGTTTAACCGCAATTTAACCGTTTCTGAAATCATTGGCCAAGTTTGGTTAGCCGCAAAGCGCTTAAGAGAAATTGAAAGCCAAGAAAGCCAACCCTATGCCATTACCAATGTTGTTATGATGGGTATGGGCGAGCCTTTGTTGAATTATGAGCCGGTGATTAAAGCGTTATCCATTATGCGTGATGAGCGGGCGTATGCATTGCCGCGTAGACGGGTGACATTAAGTACCTCGGGCATTGTTCCAAACATGTATAAATTAAGCTTGGAAGCCGATGTATCGTTGGCTGTTTCCTTACATGCGCCGAATGATGCATTACGGGATGTTTTAGTGCCAATCAACAAAAAATACCCCATTGCTTTATTGCTCAATGCGTGTAGACGTTTTGCCGAAGATAAACGTGGGCGTCATATCACCATGGAATATGTGATGTTGCGTGGCGTGAATGACAAAATTGAGCATGCTAAACAATTGGCAAAAATTTTACAGGGCATTCCCTGTAAAGTAAATTTAATTCCATTTAATCCATTTGCAGGTGCAGATTATCAACGTTCCCATACTTCAGATATCGAAAACTTTCGCAATCTTTTGGTCAAGGCAGGCTATATAACCATCGTCCGTAAAACCCGGGGCGATGATATCGATGCTGCATGTGGGCAATTGGTTGGTCAAATTATTGATAAAACACGACGGAATGCGCGATTTTTATCCAAAACCAATTTGGCTCAAGATCCCGCCACAACTCAGATAGGTGAAAGTGATTGGGAAGAAGGGTAAAGGGAAAGAACAGGGAGTTTGGTGATGAGAAAAGCAAATCAATACGTCATTATTGGCTGTAGTCTGGTCGCACTTTGTAGTTGTGTAAAGTCATCGGATAAATCGGCTGCTGAGAATGGGCAATCTTTAGCCACTGCTTCCAACCTGTCGAGAGAAAGAGTGGGAAGTGATTATCAGCGTGCAGCATTGACGAATGTTGAATTAGGATTAGGCTATTTATCACAAGGGCAAGTTGCCCGAGCAAAAACCAAATTAACGCATGCCATAAAGCTTGCACCTAAGAGCGCTGAAACTCATTCTGCGATGGCCTATTTTTTAGAAATGGTGAGCGATTTTAAAGAGGCTGAGCGCGAACATAAAAAAGCGGTTAGTTTACGGTTGAGTAACGGAGCCGTTTATAATAATTATGGTGCTTTTTTATGTCGTCGAAATCGGTATAAAGAAGCGGATCAAGCTTTCCATCAGGCATTAGAAGATAAAGATTATGCCAGAACAGCAGAAGTGTATGAAAATGCAGGTCTGTGTGCCATAAAATCGACGGATCTGGATGCGGCTGCGTCGTATTTAGCAACGGCCATTCAACGAGATCCTAACCGGGGAACAGCAATATTAGAATTGGTAGCCCTGGATTTAAAACAGGAAAAATTCAATCACGCCAAAGCGTTATTGGCACAATATAAAAATGTTGCACAACCCAGTGCTCGTTCATTGTGGCTAGGAATACAACTTGCAAAGGCATCGAATGATGAAAATGCAATGGCAAGCCAAGCATTATTGTTAAAAAATTTATTTGAAGACTCACCCGAATATCAATTGTATTTAGAATCTGAGAAAAATAATTCGTGAAAATAAAAATTAATCGAGTTCGAGGCATGCTCGATATCCTGCCTAAACAAACGCCTTTATGGCGCCAATTTGAAACGATTTGGCAAAACCTCGCTGCTTCATACGGCTACGATGAGATCCGGCTGCCTATTATTGAGGCAACATCTCTTTTTAAACGATCAATCGGTGAAGTCACGGATATTGTTGAAAAAGAAATGTTTTGCTTTCAAACCAAAGAGGATAGTGAAAGTCTTTCGCTGCGTCCTGAAGGAACTGCTGGTTGCGTGAGAGCAGGCATCGAAAATAGTCTATTGCGCCACCAAATTCAACGTTTGTGGTATATGGGTCCGATGTTTAGACACGAAACCCCACAAAAGGGCCGCTATCGACAGTTTCATCAGGTAGGAGTTGAGGCGTTTGGTATGGATGGCCCTGATATTGAAGCTGAACATATACTGATGATGGCCAGATTTTGGAAAGCATTAGGCATAGAATCGGCTATTCAATTACAAATCAATAGTATTGGTTCTGCTGAATCCCGAAAAAATTATAGAAATGTGTTGGTGGATTATTTATCCAAATATCAGTCTGATCTCGATGCCGATAGTCAACGGCGCCTTCACACCAATCCGCTTCGAATATTAGACAGTAAGAATCCAAAAATGGCCGATATTATTGCCAATGCGCCGTTGTGTTATGAATATTTAGATCCAGATTCAACCCTGCATTTTGAAAAGTTTACTGATCTGTTAACGAAAGCAAATATTGCGTATACGCTTAATCCCAATTTGGTCAGGGGTTTAGATTATTATAACCGGACGGTATACGAATGGGTGACGGATACGCTCGGCGCGCAAGGAACGGTTTGTGCCGGCGGCCGTTATGATAGTTTGGTCGCACAGTTGGGTGCGGATTCGACCCCTGCCGTTGGATTTGCTATGGGAATCGAACGTGTTTTATTGGTACAAGAAGCGCTCGGTGTGAAACCTACCCCTGCCATGGATGCTTATCTGATCCATGTTGGTGCAACGGTAACTGATAATGCTTTATCGTTCGCGGAAGATCTACGCACACGATGTCCGACTTTGCGTTTAATTCTGCATTGCGGTGGCGGAGATTTTAAACAGCAGTTTAAAAAGGCTGATAAAAGTGGCGCTCGAATTGCCCTTATATTGGGTGAACAGGAGCTGTTAAATCAGACAATTGGGATTAAATTTTTACGGGAAGAAAGACCCCAAATAGAGATGCCATTGACTGAGATTAATCAATTTTTAATGACATACTTAGCAAATTAACAGAAGGCGAAAATTATGAAAATTTGTACAAATAAAACAATGTGCCAAAAATATAGCAAATGGGCATTGGGCGGTGTAGGTGCTTTTTTATTCATCTATAGCGGCATTCAAATACAGGGGTATTATCAAAATAAAGCAACCTTAAAAGCGTCTGCCGTCTATGATCACATGATGGTTGCCATGCAAAAAATGGATAGCGAGCAAGCGCGACTAGAGGCAAGTACTTTAATTCAACACTATAGAAAAACAGCCTATGCACCATTAGGCGATTTAGTATTGGCTAAGCTTGCCATTGAACAAAGCAATCTACCGATTGCTGTGGATCATTTACGTTCTGCTTTAAAAGGCAATGAAAAAACGCCGATTGGGCAGGTGACAAAAGTGCGTTTAGCGCGAGTGTTAGCCAGCCAGACACATTATGAAGACGCTTTGGCACTGTTATCGGGCACTGTGTTAAAAGGATATTTACCTTTAGTTGAAGAAGCCAAAGGGGATATTTTCCGGCTACAAGGTGAAAAAGATAAAGCAAAAAAAGCGTATAGCGCTGCAATTGAAGCAGCGCCTGCCGGTGTTTCGGTTGTTCGCATTCAAGTTAAACTTGCCGATATTGCTGTTGAAGGAGATGCATAATGCGCAGACTGCCTTATGCCACGGTCGTTTTAGCGGGCGTGCTATTATCGGCTTGTCATACAATTGAGCACCGTTCAGAAACGGTGACTAAGACACCGTTGCCGGTGTTGTCCAAAAATGCTATTCAGCCTAAACAACTTTGGGTAAACAGCAAAAGTGCAGGTGTTGGCAAAAATGATGCTAAATTACAGTTGGCATTGAGCGCATCCCACATTATGGTTGCCGATCATCAAGGACGTGTCATTGCCTTACAGCCTGAGACAGGGCGAATGGCTTGGGAAATTTCAACCAAAAAAGCCATCACCGCTGGACCCGAAGTGAAAGAGGGCAAAATATTTCTCGGTACCCATGAAGGGGAAGTGTTAGCCTATCAAGAGAAAGCGGGTGAATTTTTATGGCAAGCGAATTTTTCAGGGGCAATACTGGCAGCGCCCGTTGCTGCAAACGGGATTGCCTTTGTCCATGGATTAGATGATAGTGTCGTTGCCTTGAGTACTGTAGATGGCAGGCAGTTATGGCGCTATAGCGTCAGCACCCCGCCATTAATGTTAAGGCAAAGTAGCCGCCCGGTATTGGCTAAACAGCATGTTATCGTTGGATTTGCAAACGGCAAATTAGTCGGGCTACATCCTGTCGATGGCGCACCCGATTGGCAACAAGAAATTTCGATAGCCAAAGGGCGTTCTGATATTCAAAGAATGAATGATATTAGCGCTGATCCGGTGGTGAAAGATGGCGTGGTATATGCAGTCAGTTATCAAGGTCGAATTGCTGCTATGCAAGCTGATACGGGTATATTGATTTGGGAACGTGAACTGTCTTCCTATTCTGGCATTGCAGTCTCTACCAATGCGGTCTATGTTTCGGATGTCGGTGGCACTGTATGGGCACTGAATCGGAAGACCGGGGCAGTATTATGGAAAGAAACCGCGTTGAGTGGCCGGCAATTATCCGCGCCTGCAATCGCTCAAGATTACATTATCGTGGGAGATGATGATGGTTATTTGCATTGGATATCGATAAAAGAGGGATCTTTGGTTGCGCGGGTATTGGTAGACAGCAAGGGAATTATTGCGACTCCAGTGGTAAAGGATGACATCGTTTATGTATTGGGTAAGGGCGGAAAAGTAGCTGCTTACACCATTTCCTTTGAACATGGTATTTCAAAAAGGAGTCAATAGTGGTTCCAGTGGTTGCAATTGTAGGGCGCCCAAATGTTGGCAAGTCTACCTTATTTAATCAATTGACAAGAAGTCGAGAAGCCTTAGTGGTCGATATGCCAGGGGTTACCCGCGATCGTCAATATGGTAAAGGTTCTGTTGGAGAGCGTCCTTTTCTGGTGATTGATACCGGTGGTTTAGGGATCGAGGAAGAAGGGATCGATGTCTTAATGGCAGAACAATCTTGGCAGGCGGTTACCGAAGCAGATATTATTTTGTTTTTAGTGGATGGCCGGGCTGGGTTGCTTGGTTTAGATGCTGATATTGCAAAGGCACTTCGTTTAAAGCAAAAAAAGGTGTATCTAGTCGTTAATAAAACGGACGGCCTGAATACAGATGTGGCAATGGCAGACTTTTATGCTTTAGGCTTAGGGGAACCGATTCCAATTGCAGCCAGTCATGGTAGAGGCGTGCTTGCATTAGTAGAAGAAGTGCTAAAACCTTATGCTATTCCGGATGAGACAGCGACAGAAGTTTTAGATGAAGGCGGAATACGCGTTGCCATTATTGGGCGCCCGAATGTGGGTAAATCGACTTTAGTGAATCGTGTTTTGGGCGAAGATCGTGTCATTGTGTTTGATGGCCCAGGGACCACTCGGGACAGTATTTATATTCCTTTAGAACGACAAGGCAAAAAGTATACGATTATCGATACAGCAGGGGTTAGAAGACGTTCACGGGTTTCAGAAACCGTAGAAAAATTTTCAGTGGTGAAAACCCTAAAGGCAATCGAAGATTGTCATGTGGCAATTTTGGTGATAGATGCCAAAGAGGGTGTTACAGATCAAGATCTTGGATTATTAGGCTTTATTTTAGAAGCAGGCCGTTCCTTAGTGGTCGCGGTTAATAAATGGGATGGACTCGATTTAGAGCATCGCAATCAGGTTAAGAAAACACTTATTTATAGATTAGCATTTGTTGATTTTGCCACAATCCATTATATTTCAGCACTGCATGGCAGTGGTGTTGGGGATTTATTTGACTCCGTGCAAAAGGCCTATCAATCTTCGATAAAAGAATTATCAACCGCGGAAGTGACTCGGGTCTTAAGAGTGGCAGTCGAGCTACATACACCCCCTATGATCAATGGGCGTCGGATTAAATTGCGCTATGCACATACTGGCGGGCATCGTCCTCCGTTAATTATTATTCATGGCAATCAAACCGATCATGTGCCTGAAACGTATAAACGGTATTTAATGAATACTTTCCGTAAACAATTAAAATTAGTTGGCACACCCATTCGAATTGAATTTAAAACGAGTGAAAACCCCTTTGCGGGCAGGCATAACACCTTAACACCGCGCCAGGCGTATAAGAAGAAACGTTTATTAAGTTTTGTGAAAAAGAAACATTCATAGTTCGGCAGTAGCCTGCGCATTCACTTTAGTTTGACGCCCGCAGTGGAATTGAATAGAGGCGAATGTCAGGATAGGTTTTTTGATTCAATGTAAAAGCAATTTGCGCTACATTTTTGTTTGCACAAGCGCCGCGCGAAAGGAATATTAAGCTATTTTTATATTCCAATGCCATCAGAATTTCTTCTCCAAAAACAGCAGCAGCAAAATAGGGTGCTGCTATGCTGGCCGTACTTAATACCCGGTTTACGGATAAAGCCGATTGTAGCTGCTGGCCCAATCTTGAGTTAAAAACTTGAATAATATTGATCAGATTTGGATTTATTTTTTTGGCTGCCAGACTAATGCTAAGATTTTGGATATCATCATCTGTAATAACAATAATGGCTTTTGCACTTTGAATGCGCGCTCGAATTAGCGTATTGTGGCTATGTAAATAGCCTTCGACTAATGCGACTTGACGGTTTATATCTGCGGAATAACAATTTTTAATATCATCTTCCATAATAACGATAGGCGTTTTGGCTTTTAGTAACGTTTTAACAATTCGATGTCCAATATGTCCCGATCCTGCAATAATCACATGATTTTTGTTTGGAACCGGTAATCCCCCTAAAATACTGGGTAACCTTTTGGCAAGAATAATTTCGGTAATTGAACTAAATAGCATAGCAATTGCTGCGGCACCGGATAACATTAAAAAACAGCCAAAAACTTTTAATTCAGTTGGGCTATTAAAAAAATTGATATCGCCATAACCGACCGTTGTCACAGTTGTCATCACAAAATATAAAGCATTTGTATACGAAAGTGGCATTGCCCATTTTAGAAATAGAGAAGCAGATACAATAAAGCCAAATAAAATCAGCAAAAGCTGACGTAAGTGAGAAAAGGCAGGGGAACGAATATAATTAAATTTTTGTATAAATATTGAGAAAATATTTATTTTTTCTGTAGGATTTTCCTCAGCGATAACCGATAAATTTTCAGGAAACGTTGTCTTGATGTGATTAGCGTTTGTTATATTATTTTCGGTAGCACCATCAGAAATAAAGTAAGATTGATTATCCAGGGAAAATTGTGCAAGCGTTGAATGATCCATAATGCTGCGGGCAAATATAGGGGCAGCCAGTTCTGAAGTGCTAAAAATCTGATGGATATCGAAGGCTTTGGAGATATGCTGCCCGAGTTCGGTATCGAGCATCCTGGCTATTAGAACCTATCTCAAAAACTCTCTAGCATAATTATTTGAAAAATAATAAAATTAGTTAATATTCTTAAGCTAAGAGGTATGAGAATATGGAACTAACTAAAGAGCAAATCGATATTATTCGCCCCTTATAGCGGTTCCATAAATAATTGAGCTTAGGTATAATGAGTGCTTCACTACAGAAAGGAGCTCGATATGCCCAAAG
>DAHXPC010000007.1 GCA_027364575.1 bacterium | reverse complement strand
AAAGTCTAAAAGCCGCATTATCATGCAAAGTGTTTTCGGCTTCCCTATCGGTAAGGTTAAAGAGTTTTTGTAATAAATAAATGCCTAAGTGAATTCGTATTTTTAAAGGGCGCCCTACCCACCATCGAAGTCGATTCGTTTCTTTTAAATCGGGAAGGATAAGTTGCAATAGGTTTTCCCAGGGAAGGGCACGGCAAAGCTTAATTAAAGGGTGATTATTAGCAATTATTAAGGAAACGGTTATACCTTCAACAGGTTCCGTAAAACCATCCAGGTTTAGACTCATTGAGAACTCCTTACTAAAAGAAGATGTATATAAGCTTATCATAGGTGTATACGCCTATTTACTAAAGGCAAAGCAAGAAAACTGGAAAACTTGACGGTGGTATTTTAAAAATGATAGTCTTAAGCAAAATGTAAATAATTAAAGGCATTTACATACAATTCAATAAGTGCGAGGTTTCCATGTCAAGCTCACGAGAAGATATCCAACAACAACTCATTAATCATGCCCCAGAAAAATTCAGACTGCCTTTTAGGTACGCGCTATCCAGCGAACGTTTAGAATTAACGTGGAAAGAAATTACTGGTGAAGAGCTTATACAGTACGTAATACCTTTTTTAAGCACCCATCCCACTATTAAAGCTTTGGATATTAGCCACAACAACTTTCGAGAGGCAGGCGCTATTGCACTTGCTGCCAATACCACCTTAACTACGTTGAATGTTGATGGCATCCAAATTGGAGAGGCGGGCGCTGGCGCACTTGCTGCCAATACCACCTTAACTACTTTGCATATTCGTTACATCTACCTTGGAGAGGCAGGCGCTATAGCCCTTGCAGGCAACCACACCTTAACTTCTTTGGATGTTAGAGACAATCAAATTGGCGATGCAGGCGCTATTGCACTTGCTGCCAATACCACCTTAACTACTTTGAATATTTGCGATAACAAAATTGGAGATGCAGGCGCTATTGCACTTGCTGCCAATACCACCTTAACTACTTTGGATGTTAGCCAGAACCAAATTGGAGATGCAGGCGCTAGCGCATTTGCAGACAACAAAACCTTAACTACTTTGTATGCTTTCGATAACAAAATTGGAGATGCAGGCGTTATTGCACTTGCTGCCAATACCACCTTAACTACTTTGCATATTCGTCTCAACAAACTTGGCGATGCGGGTGCAACTGCTCTTGCAGGCAACCAAACCTTAACCAAGCTGGATGTTCGGAATAATCAAATTGGAGAGGTGGGCAAAAGCGCGCTGAATCAATCCACTCAGGCTAGACGTGAAGAATTTATGAAACAAAAACTTGCTTTTCTCGGAGCCACGGGTGCACATGATAGAAATAATGTTCTACTAGAGAACAATAATCCACCTATAGTCTGTTTGTTGCGCCAATATCATTATAGTGGAGTAAACAAAGGTGGAAATAAATTGCATAAAGTCCTATTGGAAAAAATTATGGATTACAATAAACCAAAATCTTTAAAAGTTATCATTTGAAAACACCTTCGAAAATTTATAAGCGCACACGTTTATTTAATTTCGCGACAGCGACTAAGTTGTCGCTGTCGCGAAATTGCTTTTATTAAAAATTACAAAAAAGCAATATAAAATAAGGGATTTTTGATGGTTTTTTTGTGCGTAATTGCAAGCTTACTCCATAACTTATGCGCACATACACATCTCTTAAGCCTATGTCCCATAGAATAGCCATCTGTCTTGCATATCCTCTTTAGTATTTTTACTTTCAAGATCTAAAATCGCTTCTCCCGTTAAATATCTCTTTAACTGCCTTAAATTAAATCCTAAAACAGATGAATATCCTGCACCCAAAGTTGTGGCATCTGACTTCATTCGATTTCTGCCCATTTGCCATCCATGTTTTAAGTGTCCGATGAGAGGCTCTATTCCTGCTCGCCTATTATGTGATTTTTCCATCACACCCATTTCAGAATAATAGTATGGTGCTGCTAAAACACGATTAGGACGAGGTAGATAGATTTCTTTTACACGCTTGTCTTCTAACAATAGTTGATTGCTATGGGCATAATAACCTTTGTCGGTTGCAATGGACTCTAATATTTCTTTACCAAATAAATACTCATGTTCCATTACCATCGGTGGCAGTGATTGTGCATCTGGCATATGCAGCGATGTGCATTGGCCTACATAAACAAAATTACCTTCTATTCTGCCTAGTTGATAGGCTCTGCCAAACTCTAGTTTCTTGTTTAATTTCTTTTTGTTGAAGGCATGCACGTCGTAAGCATGTAAAGAATAAATATTGTCATGAATTTTCCCTTCAGATAAACGCTGATGTAATTTATCCAATAAGCGATACCCTTGCCATTGTAATTGCTCTAATGCTCGCCGTAGGTTCCAAAGCCTTGGGCTTTGCAACAGCTTAACCAACAAGTGAGCATCTTTTAAAATAGGGGGCACAGCTTTAAATACCTCTCGCCATAAATCTTTTAACACTTCTTTGCAAAGTGCATCTCCTCTACGCTTTAAGTTAAAATAATAAAGCACTACGGCTTTTATCTTTTTTAGATTAACTTGATAAGTCTCAATACTCTTATCTGCAATCTTAGCCAATGGTTTGACTAATCGTTTGGCAACGGCTGCAATTTTAACTAAAAGGTTGGCAACTGCAGGATAGCCAATATTGGCCTCTTGTACGGTTGAGTCAATATCTAATTTGGCAGGATTGGCACATTTTAATTTGGCCGCTTGAACTGTTATCAGATTGGCAATGTGGCGTTGGGTTTCAGGCTTTCAGCGAGAACGAATGTGTATTTCACTAAAAGCGAACGCTTGTTTCAGTCTGTAAGCGAACGTTGGTTTCACTTTTAATCGAACACTTATTTCAGTTTTAAGCGAACGACTTTCATCAAGGTTTACCTCTCGGCTCTATTATTAAGAACTCCTTCTAATTTTGCAACTGATCCCAGGGGCAATAAAAAATATTAAACCTCCGGGGTTGCCGTTTGATCCGCTTTTTTATTCTTTTTGCGTAGTGATTCTCCCTGTAACTCCAGCCGAACTGATTGGTGAAGTAATCTATCTAAAATAGCATCAGCTAAAGTTGCATCATTGAGATGCTCATGCCATAAAGTAATAGGTAATTGACTGGTCAACACGGTACAGCTTTTTTGATAACGATCATCTAAAATTTCAAGGAGATCGTGGCGTTGTTCATCATCTAATGGAGTTAAACCCCAATCATCTAAAACAAGGATATCAATTTTTGCAGTTTGAGCTAACCATTTTGTATAAGTCCCGTCGGCTTTTGCTACCTTTAATTCATGCCAAAGCCGTGACAAACGATAATAACGACTTGTAAAACCTTTTAAACAAGCTCTGTGTGATAATGCACAAGCCAGGTAAGTTTTCCCACAACCAGTTGGCCCCGTGATAATCAAGCACAAGTGGTTACGAACCCAATCACAATTAGAAAGCTCCAAAATCTTTGCTTTCTCAAGGCCTCTAGGATGTTTAAAATCAATATTCTCAACACAAGCAGGTTGTTGCAACTTTGCCTGAGCAAGACGCCGTTTTAAACGACGATTTTCTCTCATAGCCCATTCTCGTTCAACGAGTAATCCTAATCGAGATTCAAAATCTAAATCTGGCAGGGGTTGAGCCAATTGTTCCGAGAATGCCTCTGCCATTCCTGTAAGCCGTAGTTGGCGTAATTTTTCTAAAGTGGGTTGATTTAACATAACTTTCTCCTATCATTGATAATAACTTGGGCCACGAACATTTTCATGAATGGGTAAAGGATTGGATTTTAGGGATAAGGCAACTTCTTCTAATTTGTTTTTTAACATGGATTCAATCTGTTGATAACGAGTAGCTCCAACCGCAAGACCTTTAGCACAGGCTTTTTCAAGACGGCTCTCTTCATATTTTTTACCCAAACGCAAAACGCCTAAACAAGCACGATAGGCTTGTTGTGGGAAAGGACGCGATGCGATCATGCTTGTAATAAACATCGCTGTGTTTGGCCCAATTTTAGTTGCCCATCGTTGTATACGTTCCGGCGTCCATTCTGCATAAGCACGATGAGCCTTTGGCATGTGCTCGGATAGAGTGGAATATCCATACCGTTTAAAGCTACGCGGATGCAAGGCTATTCTTTGCCCTTTATAAAAGCATTCCACAGTCTTTGCGGTTCCCCGTATTTCCACTGACTTATGGATATAGGCATGAGGCACACTATAATAGTGTTCACTAAAAACAAAATGATAATCAATATTAATGGTAGCCTTTTTCCATTCTGCATATTGATAAGGCTCTGTTGGCAATGGCTTTAAGGCAGGTTTATCGATCGTCTCATATAATTCTTGCCTAGATACTTTCATTTTTTGGAAAAGCTGCTGGTGAATGACCGTTAAGCGTTTCTTAATCTCGCTATTGATCCCAGATAAACTGGTAAAAGTCTGATTACGAAAGGGCGCTAAAATCTGCCTCTCTACCCACAAAACAGCATTTTCTACTTTC
This sequence comes from bacterium, assembly GCA_027364575.1. Lineage (GTDB taxonomy): Bacteria > Pseudomonadota > Gammaproteobacteria > UBA6186 > Azoamicaceae > CADEGZ01. The sequence goes on along the minus strand of DAHXPC010000007.1, from coordinate 112,922 downwards.
GCTTTATCCTTTGGCTCTGCGGCACGTGCGGGCACAATAGCAAAACCGTAATGTTCCCCTAAATATTGGTAATTTTGATTAATGTCAGGATCATATCGATGGGCCCTTTTTACCCCGCTTTTAAGATTATCTGGCACGACAATATTAGTAACACCGCCAAATGCTTCAAACATGCGAACATGGGATTGGATCCAATCTGGCAATTGTTGAGTATGAGTTGCTTCTACAAAAACAAATTGGGAAGCTCCTAATGCACCAACAAAGATCTGTGCTTCATGGATAACCCCGGTGTTAATATCGATCCAAGGAACAGTCATGCCTGCATAATCTACAAAACATTTTTCGCCTGCTTTGTGAATTTGCCGCATAACGGGCGAGATAGATTTTGTGAAGGCCGCATATTCCACACAAAATCTTGTATAGCCAATACCATCAGAGTGAATAGCTCTATATTCACGCCATAGCAATAATAAAGTAACTCCCTTTCTTCTTAATTCTTTATGAACCCATTCCCAGTCTGGCCGTGTTCGTTTTTCAACAGCGTGGTTAACGGGCAGAAAAAGTTTTGAGTATAAATCTTCTTCAGTCATTCCCTCTGGTAGTGGCCAAGAAATCCCCGCAGCTTTGGCTCTAGCAATATACTCTGCTATGGTGCTGATGCTGATATTTAAACTTCTGGCGATACTACGGTAACTACATCCAAGCTCATATTTTTGTCTTAATAGTTCAAAAATTTTACGCATTGAAAGCTTTCCTCTCATGATCCTATCCCCATTGGTTAGTTAATAAACATGGGGATAGATTATACAATCTATCTTGAGAAGTAATTTCTTATAAAAAGTGTTCGGTTATCACTGAAATCCCCGTTCGATTAGGGGTGAAATCAGTGTTCACCTGTTAGTGAAATCGCTGTTCGAATTGTAGTGAATTTAGTGTTCGCTTTGGAGTGAAATGGGCGTTCGTTTTGGGGTGTAATACACAAACCTATTGCAGTTTATATTGCCTGATTTAAAAGAAACCCAACGATTAAGATGGTGGGTAGGGCGCTCTTTAAAAGTACGAACTCACTTAGGCATTTATTTATTACAAAAACTCTTTAACCTTACCGATAGGGAAGCTGAAAATACTCTAAGGGATAACGCTGCCTTTAGACTTTTTTGTGGCTGTAGCATTATTAAAAACTGGCATGCGCCAGACCATACTAAAATAGAAGAGTTTCGTTCTCGCTTAAAACCTGAAACCCAACGCCACATTGCCAATTTAATAGCTGTTCTTGCAGCGAAATTAAAGTATGCTAATCCTACAAAGCTTGATATTGACTCGACTGTTCAAGAAGCCAATATTGGTTATCCTGCGGTTGCCAATCTTTTAGTTAAAATTGCAGTCGTTGCTAAACGATTGGTAAAACCATTAGCTAAAGTTTCAAGAAATAACATAGATGCCTATCAAGTTAATCTAAAAAAGATAAAAGCCGTAGTGCTTTATTATTTTAACTTAAAGCGTAGAGGAGATGCACTTTGCAAAGAAGTGTTAAAAGATTTATGGCGAGAGGTATTTAAAGCTGTGGCCCCTATTTTAAAAGATGCTTACTTGTTGGTTAAGCCATTGCAAAAGCCAAAATTATGGAACCTAAGGCGAGCATTTGAGCAATTACAATGGCAAGGTTATCGCTTGTTGGATAAATTGCACCAGCGTTTATTTGAAGGAAAAATTCATGACAATATTTATTCTTTACATGCTTACGATGTGCATGCCTTCAACAAAAAGAAATTGAATAAGAAACTAGAGTTTGGCAGAGCCTATCAATTAGGCCGGATAGAAGGCAATTTTGTTTATGTAGGCCAATGCACATCGCTGCATATGCCAGATGCACAATCACTGCCACCGATGGTAATGGAACATGAGTATTTGTTTGGTAAAGAAACACTGGAGTCCATTGCAACCGACAAAGGTTATTATGCCCATAGCAATCAACTATTGTTAGAAAGCAAGCGCGTGAAAGAAATTGGCCTGCCTCGTCCTAATCGTGTGTTAGAAGCACCATACTATTATTCTGAGATGGGTGTTATGGAAAAGTTACACAACCGGCGAGCGGGTATTGAGCCCATCATCGGGCATTTAAAACACGGCTGGCAAATGGGCAAAAGCCGGATGAAGTCAGATGCCACAACTTTGAGTGCAGGATATTCATCTGTTTTAGGATTTAATTTAAGGCAGTTAAAGAGATATTTAACGGGAGAGGCGATTTTAGATCTTGAAAATAAAAATACTAAAGAGGATATGCAAGACAGATGGCTATTTTATGGCACATAGATTCTAGGGTATGCATGTACGCATAAGTCATAACCTAAGCTTGCAATGACGCACAAAAAAACTATCAAAAACCTCTTATTTTATATTGCTTTTTTGTAATTTTTAATAAAAGCAATTACGCGACAGCGACAACTTATCCACCGATAGTTGGGATAGAATTGTGGATAACCTGGTGGAAAAGTACTACAGCCCTTGTTATTCTAAGGGTGTAGAAGGATTGTTTATTTTTTATACAACCGCATTTTGCAAACAAGATGACTATTCATTTTAAGGAGAAATAATGATAGCGCAAATGGATTATGCAACCCTTTTTGCCCTTACGCCCCAAGAATAAAGACTCCCTATATTGATTTGTGCGACTCGAGCAGAGCAGCCTAATCTTATCAATGCTGAGTTTATCGATCCCGCATTAATCGATTGTTTACTGTATGCGGATCAAAGCTTTAATTTGGTATTATGCCCCCATATTTTTTTTGTGAGCTGAGGAGAGACGCCAAAATTCCATCAAATGGTGCTAAATGCGTTGATGAGGGTGGGCAGTGAAATTCGGGTATATCCATTAGTCAATCGGGAAGGCTCTCGCCGCATCTTAATCTTGGATGGACGATCCAAGCTTTGCAACAACAGGGGGTATGGGTAGAATGGCGAAATGTGCAAAACCGAGCAGAGCACGCATCGCATGAAATACTGTGTTTGCGGACTACAAGCTGTAAGGTAAAAGCCTAACCTAAAAGTTAGATTAGGCTTATCTGAGGCGTTATATTGCTTTTACTTCATCCAGTTCTGATAACGAGGATTTAGTCGGGGCAGGTAAGGTAATATTGAGTTCAAGTACAGAGCAATTGTCCATACGTTGCAATTGCACATTCACTTGATCTTTATCTACCTTTACATATTTACACAGCACTGTCAGCAATTCGTGACGTAAACGCGGAAGAAAATCAACATCTCCCCCATCATTGCGTTGATGAGACACGACAATTTGTAAACGTTCACGCGCCATTTTTGCAGATTTGCGCTGAGGGATCAAACCCCCTAAAAGCTTTCTGATTATATTCATACTGCGCTCCTGCTGAATAAGCGTAATCCGCCTAAGAGCATTGATTTCCATCCCTTTTGAGAGGTGTCTTCGACCACTTCGCCGAGCAAACGTGCAACCGCGTCTTGATAAGCGCGCTTAGCATCACTGACGGCACCAAATGTAACCGGCACACCCTGATTTGAAGCATTGAGGACTGCTGGAGATTCAGGAATAATCCCTAATAAAGGGATAGCCAAAATTTCTTGCACATCTTCAACACTTAACATTTCCCCTCTTTGCACGCGGCTAGGGGAATAACGGGTAAGCAATAAATGTTTTTTAATTTCGTGACCTTGCTCCGCATGTCTTGTGCGGCTGTTCAAAACCCCAATAATGCGATCTGAATCGCGTACCGAAGAAACTTCTGGATTGGTAACAACGACTGCTTCATCGGCAAAATAAAGCGCCATGAGCGCCCCACGTTCTATCCCGGCAGGAGAGTCACAGACAATGAAGTCGAATTCTTTGCGTAATTCAGTTAAGATTTCTTCTACACCCTCCCGGGTTAAAGCATCTTTATCTCGAGTTTGTGAGGCAGGCAATATATATAAATTTTCTGAACGCTTATCCCGAATAAGGGCTTGGGCAAGATTTGCATCTTTTTGGATCACATTGACAAAGTCAAAAATGACGCGTCTTTCACACCCCATAATGAGATCAAGGTTTCTAAGGCCGATATCAAAATCGACAACAACCGTTTTATAGCCTCTATTTGCTAATTCTGCTCCAAGAGCAGCGCTGGTTGTGGTTTTACCCACACCACCTTTACCTGAAGTGACAACAATAACCTTCGAATTTGGCTTAACCATGAAAACCTTCCAACTTTACTATATTTTGTATATTGTATTTATACTAAAGCGGCCGAATATGCAAGCGCCCAGCGTCTAAAGATATATCGACAGGAAGGCGCCAAAGGGCAGGATCGATATCTTCACTGATTTTATATTGTCCAGCAATCGAAATTAATTCAGCTTCTAAACTTTGGCAGAATATATGTGCATTTGGATCCCCACTCACGCCCGCAAGAGCTCGGCCTCGAAGGGGGCCATAAATATGAATATTGCCATCCGCAAGCAATTCAGCTCCATGGCTTACTGGTGCTAATACGATGAGGTCTCCACCACGCGCATATATTTGCTGACCCGATCGAATAGGATCTTTAATGATTCGAGAATTGCTACTTAGGCTGTCTACCGGTTTTTTCCCTGCAATTTCCGCAGGCGGAATCGATAATGCAGCGGGGGGAAGCTCTGCAGCGGCTTCCGTTTTTTGGGTTTCTTTTGTTCCCTCTTGTAAGGTTGGCAAGCCAGCAAGTGCTGCAGCGGCCTGTTGTTCAGGAAGACCACCTTTAATGCCGACGGGGATTAATTTTTTATGCAATAAAATTTCGATGAGTTTTTTGAAATCAATTAGGGTAGAAGGCTGATGCAGTTTTTGCAAATCAATAACGACAGGCGCGTTATTAAAAAATTTGGGGGCTTGCTCGATTTTAATCGTTAATTGCCGTTCAAAAACGGGGAGATCGTTACCCAATAGCTGTAAGGCTGTTAAAGGGTATAATCCACCTTTGAGTTGAAACATTAAAGTCGTATCGGTAGGCAAGCTTGCATGGCGTGACATATTTTCTTCCTAAGTTGAGCCAAAACTGTATCGTTAAATGGCAGATATGTCAATTTTGTTCTATTTGTTTGGGATCTGAATTTTAGGTTATATTTAGAGTGCATGAGTTTAATAAGGATTGAAGCAATGGTTACGCTAACGCAAATTTCATATCAAGTTCAGCCACTTCCAGAAAAGCATCTTTTTAAGGTTAAGTGCGTTGTTTTAAATCCTGATCCAGAAGGGCAAAAGTTTTCATTACCTGCCTGGATCCCAGGTAGTTACCTAATACGAGATTTTGCCAAACACATTGTATCCCTAGAGGTTGTTTCTCAATCCGGCACTTCAGTAGCCGTACAGATGGTAGATAAAAATACTTGGATTTGCGTGCCCACGGCAGAATTTTTAACCATTTCTTATGAGGTTTATTCATTTGACTTGATTCCAAGGGGGGCGCATGTGGATAACACCCATGCCTTTTTTAATGGTAGCCGCCTATTTCTACAGATAGCGGGGTTTGAACAATTACCTTGTTCTGTTGAGATACTCCCGCCCGCTGAAGAAAAATATAGCCACTGGCGTGTCGGAACCTCTATGAAAGGCCTAACCGATTCATATGGCTATGGTCGCTATGAAGCTGAAAATTACGAAGATTTAATTGATCACCCGGTAGAAATTGGCGATTTTCAAGCCATTGGCTTTGAGGCCGGTGGGGTTCCCCATGAAATTATTATTACGGGTAAACACAGCGGGGATTTGGATCGCCTGTGCCAGGATCTTCGATTAATTTGTGAACATCATATTCAATTTTTCAAAATGCCTGCCCCCATGGAAAAATATGTTTTTTTATTAACCCTTTTGGGAGAAGGCTATGGCGGGCTTGAACATCGTTCTGCTAGTGCCATTCATTGCAAACGAGATTGTTTACCTAAAAAAAATGAAAATGGTGTGAGTGATGCCTATTGCTCTCTACTGGGTTTGCTCAGTCATGAGTATTTTCATGCTTGGAATGTAAAACGGATCAAGCCTGCAGCATTTGCGCCTTATAACTTAAATGTAGAAAATTACACCAGACAACTTTGGATTTTCGAAGGCATTACGTCTTATTATGACGAGCTGGCACTCGTTCGCACCGGTTTAATTTCAAAGGAAAAATACTTGCAGTTACTCGCTGAAACCATTACCCGAGTATATGCTACGCCCGGACGCTTTAAACAAACTTTAGAGCAGGCAAGCTTTGAGGCATGGACCAAATTTTATAAGCCTGATGAAAATTCTCCCAATGCAACGATTAGTTATTATACCAAAGGAGCATTGGTGGCTTTGGCGCTTGATTTATCGCTGCGCCATGAAAGCCGCAATCAATACACATTGGATGATGTAATGCGGGCATTGTGGGTTAAATATGGCATAACCGAACAGAGACTAGGCGAACACGATTTTGAAAGATTGGTGGTGGAAATAACGGGACATAATTTTAAAGCATTTTTTGACGATGCGCTACGGAGTACGAAAGATTTATCTTTATCTTCCCTTTTTGAAAAAATCGGGATTGCGCTAGAGTTTTTACCCGCCGCTTCTATGGAAGACTTAGGGAACTGCAAATCTTCTGCTTCTCCTATAAAACCATTATTGGAAGTAAGATTAAAGCCTGCGACAACAGAAGTACAATTGGCTTATGTTTTTGCAGGGAGCAGCGCAGAAGCTGCAGGGCTAGCGCCGAATGATGTGATTGTGGCAGTGAATGGTGTTCGGGTAGATAGGGCCCGATTTGAGGCCGTGATTGCTAATTTTTCGGTAGGGGATGAAGTGATAATCCATGCTTTTCGTCGGGATGAATTAATGACCTTTACTGTAGTGCTTCAAAGCGGTTGGTTGCAGGTTTGCACATTACACTTAACAGATAATTTATCAGAGACACAACAAAAAATATTCAATGATTGGCTTAAAAGTTGATAATCGGGTAGTCACGCTTGACTTGCCTTCAGTCATTAATCGGGTAACCCATTTGACTTAAGCCTTGTTTTAAATATTCTGCCGCCTGAGGCTCAGAAAATAAGTATTCGGTTAGATCGGTCGATAAATTATTTTTTGCTTCTTGCTGTGCCATCTCCCATTCTTCCGCATCAAAATCCTCTTTACCTATGTATAAAAGCGCCAGAAGATCAATTTTTTGATCGGGTTCGAGATCATCGATGACGTTTTTAACTTCTTGAAAGGTTAAATCGTCCTGGTGCGTTGCTAGAATTTGGGACCAATCATATTCATATTCCGTATCGGATATTTTTTCTGGAAAAACAACCGCTTCTTTAACATAAAATTCGCTTAATCGAGAAATAATATTTTCAATAATTTCGGGATTAATGTTTAGGGTAATGTTGATGTCGTTCATGTTCCCTCCCGGTGAAAATCATTCACCAACACCTAAAGCTTTATACAGCTCTACTGTTTTTATAGGCTTTTGACTCTTCCGTTCAAATATATCATTATCCACAAAAGCCGGCTAGCGTGCCTTTTTTAGCGCTATTGTGAGATAAACAAAGGAGGTAATAAGATTAAAGATTTCATACAAAGACAATCCGCTTTCTCGCTGATAGAAACATTGATTGCACTGCTGATATTATCATTTAGTGCGGCAGGGATTGGGAAGATATTGATGGAAAGTATTGGTTGTTATAAAAAAACAGAAATAAGAGAGGCAGCTAGTATTGTTGCCTGGTCCATTTCCAATTCTTTATATACAGAACTGTCTGATCACGATCTGGCTTCCTATAGTCAATATTGGCAACACAAACTCAATTCTATTAGTAGGGAATGTCAGCTGTCCATACGTAAAAGTTTTTATGGGGAAAAATGCGTTTATACCATTGTGATTTCATTTGCACCAAGCACGCTTCAATCCATCGAAGTGGAAAAAATGCTATAGGATCCAGTCTGCTCAATGTATTCGTGAGTATGGCGCTAGGGGTGATACTGGTTTCTGGCGCAACCCGTTGGTATCAAGTGTTGAATGCAGTATCAGTTAAGCAAAAAATAAGTCGGGAAAATCGGGATATTGGGCGTACTTTGTTGCAATTTATCATGGCGGATATTCAAGCGAGTGGTTACAGGGGGTGCCGTACGTTGGATGACAATTTTCCCATGAATCGTACTTTTGCTCAGTCAGGACCCTTTAAATATTTTAGCAGCGATCGATCGGTGTTTGGCTTTCAAGTCGTACCGGGTATTTGTCATGCTTATTTACCCCAAACAGCCTGTGCACGCATAGTCAATCATACGGCTGTGCTTATTGTTTATAATATACCGCGGAAAATGACGACATTGAAATGCGATATGAATAAACGGAATGCCGCTCTTTTGACCGAGGGAATAAGCCATATTTCTGTCGGTTCAGTGGTATTGATTTCAGATTGGATGGATGGGGATTTTTTTGTGGCGAATGATGTTCAAGCGGAAAGCATATTTCATCAAAAAACGCCTCTGGCTAATTTAAGCAATGATTTAAGTAAAAAATATAAAAAAGGTGCTGATATCACCGAGCTGCAAACCATTGCCTATTATTTAGGGATGCCTTTACGCGAAAACACACAAACGGCTACATATTCATTATATAGAGATGATTTATTTCAGGGTGCCGAAGAGATTTTGACAGGCATTGTAAGCTTTAGCGTGGAATATGCCATTATGCAAAATGATAAAAAAATTGTGTATAAATCGGCTTTACGAATGAAAGAGGATCAATGGGCGCAAGTGCAAGGCGTGCGAATTCAAGTAACCACTAAAACCAATCATGTTTGGGAATATTATGCTGAAATTAGAAACCGGCGTCGTCCTAGTCTTAGTGTTAATATTAACCACAGCGCTTTCCTTTCTAGCAACGCATATGATGGCACAAGCCATTTTAACCGTTAAAACATCGACAAGCTTTCAAAGTCAAATTTTCAAGATGATTGAAGTGGAAAAGCACATTGGGATCGAAGAACAGTTGCAGGGTATCGTTGACAACAGCCCTAAAAATGCGGTTATGCATTTTATTCCCGATCATTTAAGCTTTGGGTGTGCTGAAGGGGTAGAGTTATTCGAAACCTATAGATTTCCAATACAAACCTTTAGCATTATCCGTCCTTGATGATAAAGTTATGGCTATTGTATTTTGGCTTAAACGTAGCAATTGCGGGTGCGGAGCCAATTTTATCGATACCGGTTCGTGTTAGGACAGAGGGGACAAGGGTTTTTGTCGGAAATTGCCAATCCAGTCTTCCTTTGGTTCAATCGGTTACCCCGCGTACGGGCTGGAACAAGGACGCGCTCTTACTGGCGTTGGTTCACGCTCGCCCACCAGAATCTCGCGTCTATAGCCGGCTAAACGGATATCAAGACTTCCAACACCAACAAAAAAACCTACCCTATACCCCCAAGCTTTTTGGCTTGTCTACTCAGATTTTATACCAAATAGAGGGTGAAACAGGCATTGAAAATGCTGCCTTTACATTGCCATTTGCGCTGGAGAAGGGATTTATGACGGTATCTGATGTGTATTATGCAGATCACTGGCATACGCTATTAATAGTCAGTGGATATAATGCAGCCATGCAGAAAAGTCTTCTGCAAATATTTGACATCAGCAACCCTCAATCGGAATTGATCCCGCTTTTACAGATCCCGGTAAAGGATCAGCTTCAATTAACCACCCGGGGATTGGTGATACGTTTGCCAGAGGATCGCTTCGCCATTGCAATTGGCGGTAATTTAGGGGGAAAAGGCTTATTATCCATTATCCCTTTCGATAATCCAAAAGAACGATGGCACGCTGAAATTGACTCTACATTTGGCCCTGATATAACAGCAGTTGATGTTAACCAACAAGGGTGGGTGGATAGAATTTATATAACAGGCTCAAATGCTATATGGGTATTCAAGGGTTGTGAGAAAAATAACTTGATCCCCGCTAGGCTTGCAGAAATTGAAGTCTTAAGCGTTCCTATTATTATAAAAAATGCAAAGGGTATAGGCGTTCGGTTGTACTTTTTAGGAAAAAGGGCGGGGACGCGTGGCCTTTTTATGATTGAAGATCCTTTGGAAGAGATGAATTTATTGCCTGCTTGTACATTGATCAAAGAAGGTAACTATATAGAATTGTTTATCCGCTTTGGCCGTTTGATCCTGATCCCGGCAGAATCTAGCTTAAGCCCATTGGTTTTTGATCTTCCTTCCCATCAACCGCTGGCGATTATATGGCAGCTAAGCGCTGGTCCTAGCCGTGGGCAAAGGCAGGAAAACCTTTTCGCAAACCTTTTATGGGATCCGAAACATCAACAAGAAGTGCTTTATCTTCTGGATTCACAATGTCAACTTACTACTTTTAGTGCGCCCCTTAATCGGGATAAATATACGCGATTAGCCTGGCGGAAAAATTATACGCGAAAATAAGGAGGTTCGAGCAAATATGGCTTCGCTTTTTTAAGAGGTAGGTCAATAAATGGCATTGAGTAAATGCGTATTGACAACATTTCATAGAGCGAGTAGTTTTACTCTTTTAATGCTGTATAGTGGCATTTGCTTAAAAGGTCTGCTAGCATCTAACACGATAGCAGACTAATCACGATTGCGTAGATTGTAGCAATCAAGTTGGGTTTATTTAAAACCTTAAATGCGTGCCTAGTTAGGAGAAAGTTTTCATGAAGAAGTGTTCGACAAAATTGAAATTAATTGGTTTAACTTTAGCAGGTCTAGGGGCAGTTGCCTCCGGTCATGCAATTGCTGGGCAAGATAACACTAAAGTTGGATCGCAAGGTGGGATCAGCATTTTTAATGCAACTGACAGTGCTTACTGGTTTTCAGTGGGTGGCCGTTTGAATTTTGATGAAACACTCTTTTCAGGCAATAAATTAGATAAAGGAAATGACTTTGTAAACGGCGGTAATATCCGTAGAGCATTTTTGAAGCTAGCCGGTGGCGTAGGTGAGTACCTTACTTATAACCTTACGCTTGATTTTAGCGGAAAAAATGGTAGCAACCGTTCAAATGGCACATCCGTTGATTTTGAAGATGCATGGGTAAATGCCTGTGGTGAATATAGCGGTTCAATTAATAGAGCAAACATTCGTCTCGGTCAATTTACGCCTCCCGTCAGTATCGACAGTTGGGGTAATTATGGCACGATGAATGATACTGTTTTCTTGGAGTCCTCCTTAGCAACGAACGCATTCTCTATGCCATCTAAAGTATTTGGTATTTGGACCGATGCGAGTGCATTGGATACTTATCTTTTAAGTGCGGCGGTATACCACCCAAGACAAAATAATGATTCCACTACTTCGAATAGCGCAGCATCTGCCAATAACTATAAGAACCCAGCGCGTTCTGATCGTTTAGGGGCAAGCGTACGATTAACCTTTGTTCCAGTACAAACAGAAGACGCAGTATTCCATTTGGGTGCGATAGGTCGTTATCAGGCAATGAATAATGAATACGCAGGGAATTCGGTTGCACAAGCCAATCTATTCTCTACGACGCCAGAAGCGCGAGCTCGTAATACCGGCGCTGTGGTTAACACGGGCGATATTCGGGCAAGAAGCTATAATGTCGTCACTGCTGAAGCCTTAGGGATCTATGGTCCAACCAGCATTGAAGCAGAATATTATCATACCAACGTTCAACGTGTGCCTACGGCTAACAAAACTGCAACGGCTGGTAATCCTCGTTTCAATGGTTGGCACGTACAAGGTGGCTATATGCTAACCGGTGAAACACGTGGTTATGACTTTGCAACAGGCACTTTAAGAAATCCAAAGCCTATGGCTAAGTCTGGCGCCTGGGAAGTTGTGGCTCGATTGAGTGCTATCAACTTGAATAGCAATGGCGTCTACGGTGGCAAAGAACATAATGCTACTTTAGGGTTGAATTGGTTTGTGAATGAAAATGTTCGTGTTGCTGCGAACTATATCAAAGCCAACATTCGCCCTGGCAGCGCACCAGCCGCGACTGCAAATGTTCCGGCTAAACGTAAACTCGATATTTTCGGTGTGCGTTTCAGCGTAATGTTCTAATCCATTAAAAAAGCAATCACTTTTTTAAAAATGCCCTACATAAAGTAGGGCATTTTTTTTATAAAAAAACTAGCAGTGGTATAAATCAAAAACTTATCTTACACTTGAAGTATGCAAAAAAAATATTCTTCGGTAATTTTAAAAATAGTGGGAACTGTGTGTCTGCTTGGGGTTACCCTAGGCTGCTGCAAACCCAACCCTGTCGATAAATTTGAGTGTTTTAACCGACCGGTATATCGCTTGAATAAGGCCGTTGATAGGGTGGCGGTTAAGCCCATAGCCAGGATCTATGAGGCGATTATGCCTAAGCCTATCCAGACCATGGTTAGCAATTTTTATCAGAATTTAGGCGAAATTCCAAATGTTGCAAACGATCTTCTTCAAGGAGAGTTAGCCTATGCAAGTTCGGATGCAGCCCGTTTTATTTTGAATAGCACTTGGGGGATGGCAGGCTTATTTGATGTAGCCGCCAGTGGTAAAAAAGGCATAGAAAGACGTAACCAAGATTTTGGTATAACGTTGGCACATTGGGGCTATAAAGAAAGTGCCTATATTGTTTTACCCCTTTTAGGCCCGAGCACTGTCCGAGATAGCCTAGGCCAGGTGGGTAATTATTATATGGATGCGCCAACTTATCTAAAGCGGGTTAAATGGCAAAATAGGGTAGTTGCCCTCAAGTATCTTGATCGCAGGGTTTCTTTGCTAAAAGCGGAACCTGCTATGCGGGATGCAATCGATGAATATGTTTTTGTGAGAGATGCCTATCTGCAAAATCGGCAATATAAAATTGGTGGGGGCAATAGTACGCATACGCCAACCGAAGCACAATTAGGTGAACCCCCCGAGTAATTTTTATGATCCAATCTCCATTATTAGCAAAAATACTGTTTATCGATGATGATAAAGCGTTTTGCTTAAGCGTAAAAGAGTATTTTGAAGATAATGGCTTCACGTTAATTGAAGCCCATAATGGTAAAGTTGGATTAGAAATTTTTAGACAAGAGCAGCCAGACGTCGTTGTCACCGATCTCCAAATGCCGGTTATGGATGGCTTGGAAGTTTTAAAAATTCTGAGCAAAGAAGCGCCCAACGTTCCAATTCTGGTGATATCCGATGCCGGGGGATTAAATGATGTTATTCACGCGTTAAGAATCGGCGCTTGGGATTATTTAACAAAACCGATCCAATTCCTTTCAGTATTGGAACACGCCGTTTGTCGGGCTTTGGAACGCTCTAGGTTAATCGAAGAAAATAGAATATATCGTGAAAAACTCGAACAAGCCAACCAAGCATTAAAAAAGAGCTTAGATATTTTGGAAGAAGATCAAGAAGCTGGTCGTAGCGTTCAAATGAAATTATTACCTGCACAAAATGTTGCATTTGATCAGTATCTCTTTAATCACCATGTAGCGCCTTCCTTGTATTTAAGTGGGGATTTTGTAGATTATTTTAAAATTAATGATAAAAGCTTTGGGTTTTATATTGCCGATGTATCTGGTCATGGCGCATCTTCTGCATTCGTAACCGTATTATTAAAAAGTACGATGACCCAGATGTTGGGTCGCTATCATGCAGCGCAAGATGCTGTGATCATGGAGCCAGACAAAGTATTGGCTTTTATTGGCACTGAAATTCATGCTGCGAAATTAGGCAAATATCTCACCATGGTTTATGGGGTTGTCGATCTTGAAAGCCATACTTTTACGTATTCTATCGGCGGGCATTATCCCAATCCGATTGTTCTAGAAGCCGGTAAAGCCCGTTTTTTAGAAGGAAAAGGATTTCCGGTTGGGATTATGAAACAGGCGACTTATCCTCGATATACGACGCCGTTAACCCCAGGCGCTCGGCTATTACTGTTTTCCGATGGAATTGCCGAAATATTGCCTGAAAAAGACATGGAAGCCAAAGAAAAATTATTGTTGGCAATGACCGTAGAAGGGCAAGCCAGCATTGCACATTTTATTGAGCATTTAGGGCTAGCGGATAAAAAAAGCTTGCCTGACGATGTGACCATCTTAACGCTTTGGCGTGATCCTTAATACACCTTGGGTTGAGTGGCAGACCCATAATATAAGTGTGCCCTCGCTTTCCGTTCACTTTTTAGAACAGCCCTGGATTATCAGGCCCTCAAGATTATCGTTTTACACAGACAAGTATTTCAAGTCAATTTTTAAAATTTTTTCCCAATATTGTATGCCTCCCAAAAGCTGTAGACGGCGCTTAACAATAAATTGCACAGCAAAATGCACTGTAAAAGCTGGATAAGATTGCCGAGTGTAAAAATCAGGCGTGGAATAACTTGTAAATATTGGCAGTATTGTTTCTGACTAATTTACGGTATATTAAATTATCGGCGTGTTTTTGACTGTCTGAGGTGTAAGGGAGGGCGCCATTATTGTTTCAATAAATGGCCATTACGCTTCACGAAAATTGATTGCGAGGTGCGTATGAGAGGCGATGAAAATAGCGATGATGCTAGGGCTTCCAATACTTTGCCCGTGATGGGTAAATATATCTTGGGCGTGGTAGTCGCTATTGCACTTATTTTTATATTACTTGAATTTGTAAACAAATATTTATGAACGTATAAAATTATCCTAGGAGGAGGCGATGGATGCAATCTGGGTATTGATAGCAAATTCAACCGATGCGTCCATATATTCGGTATCAAGCAATAGACGAAAGGTTAAGCTAATTAGCCACTTATCTCATCAAGAAAGCCGGTTGAAGAACGAGGCATTGATCACGGATAGCGCAGGGCGGTTCAAAAATCGTCCCGCCGAAATAGGCAGTAGCTATGAAAGAGCACACCCGAAAGAACATGAGGTGGAAAAATTTGCAAAAGAAATTGCTCATTTTTTAGAAAAGGGGAGAGGTTCTCATGCCTATATTGGACTGATAGTCATTGCCGAACCGCATTTTTATGGTAAATTGAAACAAAATTGTTCAAGCAATACTCAAACGTTTATAAAATTTCATATCCCTAAAGAATATAGACAATATTCGGAAGCAGAGCTTCGCGATCAGATATTAATTAATCTTAACCATGAAATGAATATGATATTTACGTGATTTCTTTTAGACATTAAATCTAAAATGCATAACATCGCCTTCTTTGAGGATATAGTCTTTCCCTTCCAAACGCCATTTTCCGGCATCCTTTGCACCTTGTTCTCCGTGATAGGTAATAAAATCTTCAAAGCTAATCACTTCCGCGCGAATAAAGCCTTTCTCAAAATCCGAATGAATAACGCCGGCCGCATTGGGGGCACTTGCACCCATAGGCACTGTCCAGGCGCGAACTTCTTTTACCCCCGCGGTGAAATACGTTTGTAATTGAAGCAGATTATGCCCTGCACGTATCACTCGGTTAAGGCCAGGCTCTTTTAATCCGAGTTCTTGTAAAAATTCAATTTTTTCCGCTTCTGGCAGTTCCAAAATCTCGGCTTCTATCGCGGCACAAACGGGTACAACGACTGCCCCTTCTTCTTCTGCCACTTTTCGTACACTCTCTAGATAGGGATTATTGTCAAATCCTTGCTCATCGACATTGGCAATATACATAACCGGTTTTGCCGTGATTAAATGTAACGATTCAATAATGACTTTATCGATTTCATCGGTCTTGAATGTTCTTGCAGGATTGCCAGCATTTAAATGTTCTTTGAGTTTATCGATTAATTCTTTTTCCAAAATGGCTGTTTTATTATTGCTGCGTGCATTTTTTGCCGATTTTTGCAGGGCGCGTTCGACTGTCTCCAAATCGGATAATAACAGTTCTGTATTGATAACCTCTATATCGTTTATGGGATCGATTTTACCGGCAACGTGAATAATATCAGTGTTATCAAAACATCGGACCACATGGGCAATTGCATCGGTTTCTCGGATATTGGCTAAAAATTGGTTACCTAGGCCTTCTCCTTTAGAAGCGCCGGCAACTAGCCCTGCAATATCAACAAACTCCATTGTCGTTGGAATGGTGCGTTCTGGTTTTACGATATCTGCTAATAATTCTAATCGAGGATCAGGAACAGGGACGCGGCCAACATTCGGGGCAATGGTACAAAAAGGGTAGTTTTGTGCTGCAATACCGGCTTCGGTTAATGCATTAAACAGCGTTGATTTTCCAACATTTGGAAGCCCTACAATCCCACAGTTAAAACCCATGTGTTCAATCCTAATTTGTTAAAGTGTGTAAATGGTTCATTGCATTTTGCCAATCTCCAACCATCAGTTGGGGCAAAATTTTTAAAGAACCCAGAATAGAGGAACGGATTTTTTGTTCATCCGTTCTTATTGGTCTTTGCAGTACATATTGCGACACCTCATCCTTGTGGCCTGGGTGTCCAATACCAAGACGTAGTCTATGAAAAGCACGATTCTGTAAATGATGGATGATATCGCGCAGGCCATTATGTCCGCCATGCCCGCCATCGATTTTAAGCCTCGCTATTCCAGGCGCGAGATCAAGCTCGTCATGGGCAATTAAAATAGCTTCTGTCGGAATTTGGTAATATTTTGCAATGCTGCCAACGGCCTGGCCACTATGGTTCATATAGGTATTTGGGATAAGAATTTTGCATTCTTTACCGCCAAATGTCCATTTGGTTAAAAGCGCGTTAAATTTAGATTCGATTTTTAAGGATAGACGGTACTGTTGGCAAAGTGCTTCGATAAACCACGCGCCAGCATTGTGGCGCGTGTCTTTATATTCTGCTCCAGGGTTTCCTAACCCAACAATTAGCTGTATCTCAGAAACCCTTTCTGCCACTATTACTTGCCTTTGCCCTTCTCTTTAGAGCCTGCGGTTGCAGGATTGGCTTCTTTACCTTTTAGGGCAACTTCAGTCACTTTGGCTTCGCTTGGGGCTGCTTCTGCTTCGCCTTTGCGCGGTAAATGAATACTCACCACTGCGTGATCATGGTCAGCTTCGTGGCCATGCGTAAGTGCGACAATTTCAACACCCTTAGGTAATTTCAATTGTGATAGATGAATGCTGTCATCCAGTGCAGCCTTGCTGAGGTCAACTTCTATAAATTCAGGAAGCGAACTAGCTAGGCACCGAATTTCAATGTCGATTAAACGATGGCTAACGATACCGCCTGCTTTTACACCTGGGCAGTTTGCTTCGCCAACAAAATGTAAAGGCACATGCATTGTGATTTTATCGGTGGCACTCACTCTTAAAAAATCCATATGAAAAATGGCCTTTTTAAAATGATGGCGCTGTAGATCTTTTAAAACCGCTTGCTGTTTCTGCCCGGCAATGTCCAAGGTAAGAATGTGTGAGTAGAAAGCTTGATTTTCTAATGCATGCATCATTTTTTTGTGATCAAGCGTAATCGCAACAGGGGGTAAACCGCCTCCATAGATAATGGCGGGAATTTTGTCTTGCATACGACGTAGGCGGCGGCTCGCACCTTTCCCCTGGTCATGACGCAATTCTGCAGTGAATTCAAAAATGGCTTTTGCAGTCATTTGTGCATCTCCTAAGGTTTTTAAATGATATTCTCTTTTCCGCGACCAGAAAAAGAGGGCAATAAGATAGGTTCCTTTAAGGGGGCAATATACCGTATGAGGCAGCTGAATGCAAATTCAAACCGTTGGTTTTATATACAGCCAAGCAACTCACATGGAATAATCGTCAGTGGGCGGCTTATCTGTAAAATAAAATTTGTAGCCAATTTGTAAGGATGATTGCCACCCTAAAGTACTAAAGCAACTTTTGGGATTTTATGTGTCTATACACGTTATATCCTGCAATTTCGAATAATTATCTATACAAAATTTTGCCGTATAGGATTATGATAGTGCTTAGAAAAGATCCGACAATGTTGAGAATATGCAAGAGTAAGCGCAGTTAGGAAGGGGGGATATGAAATGGGCAATATAAAACGTAAAAAAGTATTTAAAGATGAAATTATAAAGGCCTGTGCTAAGTGTGGAATAGAACACAAAGTGGCTTATTGGGATGATGAGTTAGAGTATTATATCTATTTAGAAGATGAGTCTTCAGACACGACTTGCCCGAAATGCGAATCGATTATTGAACGGGGTAAGAGGCTGTAAAATGACTGCCATTTTTTCACTTTCTAAAATATCTGCTTACCCGTAGAATGTAGTATACATGATCCAAAAATTGCTAAATAAAGACGATACATTTATTGCTTACCAAAAATTTGAAGGCAAAAAACCAGGGATTGTGTTTTTGGGTGGGTTTATGTCAGATATGACTGGCACCAAAGCCTTATATTTAGAAGAGTGCTGTAAGCGCTGGGATCGATCTTATATACGATTCGATTACTTTGGACATGGCGCTTCTTCCGGGAAATTCGAGCAGGGCAGCATTGGCCGTTGGCTAGCGGATGTCTTAATGGTTCTCGATCAATTAACGGAAGGCCCGCAAGTATTGGTGGGCTCGAGCATGGGGGGATGGTTAATGCTGCTGGCAGCCCTGCGTCGTCCTGAAAGCGTTCATGCATTGGTTGGAATTGCCGCCGCTCCCGATTTTTTAGATGACTTTAGCCAATTGACGGTTGAACAACAACAATCATTGGAAGAAAATGGAATTTGTTATGTGCCTTCTTCAGAGGGCGAGGGTAGGCCTTATCCCATTAGCCGAAAACTTATCGAAGATGGGCTAGAATATCGAATATTAAATGCGCCTATTGCTATCGATTGCCCGGTTCATTTATTGCATGGACTTTCAGATGGATCTGTTGCTTGGCAAAAATCCGTGCAGTTGGCAGAGCGCTTAACTTCCAAAGAAGTGACGGTGACTTTACTGAAAGCAGGAGACCATCGTTTATCAACCGATCTTCATTTAAAACTACTTGAAGATACTGTTCAAGCCTTGTTGATCTGATTTTCTGAATTCCCTGGGTTATGCGCTTTTGTAAACGGGGGGCAAAATATGGCTTATTGTTTCTCTGGTAGCCCCCTGACTGCTCCAAAGTTTAAAATTGGGAAAAGCACACTGCACTTGATATACCAGATCTGCCTTAGGGACTGTCAATACACTTCCCTGCTGAACCAACTGCACATAGGGATCTAGTTGATCCATACACGTGAGCAGCAAATTCTTTTGAATATGCATTGTTTTTGGCACTTCGGCCAAATCCGAAAAAATGGCTTGTTGGAGTAAGTCTATATTCAGCCAGGCAAAGCGTAGCGAGCCTTGATACATATTATTAACATTCGTCTTATCATGGATATTTGCATAAGGGGGTTCTGCTAATTCGAAAGGCAAAGGACCGACACCATGCCGCGTTAAATAAGCACGAGCCACATAAAATACTTCTAGGGTTGTTATTGCTGCTTCCTTTGCAATGGTTAATATATTTTTTAAACCCGTATAGGATCGGGTAACGTATGGGAAATCCCCTTTTTCTTCATCGAGCAGCAGGCCTTGTGCACCTTCAAAAATGAGGGTGGAAAATTCTTGTAAAATAGAATTGTCGGCAACAGTACAGTTTTCAAGAAAAAACTCAACTTCATCTAAAAAATATTCCATAATTCCTGGTGATGATAGGCGTTCCTGCCATTCACTTGAAATTTGATGTATGCCCAATTTTTCTAAACGCCTGGGAACCCATTTTTGCTGCACATGGCGTAATTTTTCTAATAATGCTTTTCGATTAAAGAGTTCATGTGCCTGGATGGAAAATTCTTCATATAAATTGCGCTCTACCGTTTCATTAATTCCAACCCCGCAACTCCCATGGCGCGTTGTATCTCTAAACGCTTCAACCATTTGGTTAAGGATCATATCGTATGGCGTTGTTATGACGGCTTTAGCATTCACAAACACTTTGGGTTGCAAATTAAAGTTTTCTAATTGTTCTAATTCCGCCCGAAATAAAAGGGGATTACAAATAAAAAACTCACTCAAATAGGTTGGGCTACCGGAAAAGCTGCCAGCACCAAAATGCTTGAATACATGTCGTTGGCCGGATGTTGTCTGTACGGTATGCCCTGCTTGTGCGCCTCCATTGAAGCGCACAACTAAGGAATTTTCCGCATGCTTTGCAGCCAGATAATCCGTGGTTAGGCCTTTCCCTTCGTCACCAAAACAGGCACCGATTATGACATAGGCTTTCAAGAACCGTTTCCTAAGGGTTTGGCTTTAACCGAAGAGGATGAAGAACAGACCTCTGACATTGCATCGGAATGGATTAAATGGTAAGGGGGAGGCGAGCCTTCCGGCATGCCTTTCCATTGATAAGCAAGGACGGCGGAGGCAGAGGCTTGAGCACTTGCACTTGCACCAGCGGAATAAGACGGAATTTGGGGGCCACCGGGTGCGCCTTCGGCTTCTAGATGATTTACGGGTTTGAGGGCTTGGTTCGCGAGACGTTTCTCAAAATCTGCTTTGGCTTTTCTACGTTGTGCGAGCAATAAATCGATGGTAGAGACAATCATTTCTGGTACTTTTGTATAGTCTTCTACCACTATAAGACTTTGTCCGAACAATTCGTTCCATTCCTGTTGCACCTCGGGTGTAAAGGAACGACTTTGCTTGATACCCAGATGAAACACGTCATAGGTGGTTTGGACTTTATGCAATATGTCAGCGGTAGCGATGGTTTTTGCCTCTTTTTCGCCTAAAAATCGTGCAATGTGTGCACCACTAATTTCTTCTGGGAGATGCTCATCGCCTATCGTAAATAATATTCCTTTTTCCCCACGGTTTTTGAAGCAATCCAATTCGGTTTTGTGGGCCGCAAAAAGCCATGCCATTGGGTAGCTTTCGGAATTGTTAGGGCCACCGCCCCCTTCTAAATACAGATCTTTTAACTGGGCTGCAATGCGGATATCGGCTTCAAATTGTGTGGCTTGTAAAGGGCTTTTATCATAGTTAACGTCACCCACTGCCATAAATAAAACATGGGGATTGGGTATGGATGCGCGTTTTAAAACTTCTTCCATAAGCGTTGCTAACCCTCCTTTAATCAAGGCTTCTGGAATTTTTCCCATTGAGCCTGTCACGTCTAAGGCAATAATAATGGGGGTGACTTGTGGTTTATCTTTTGTTTCACAGGAATGGCGACAGTCAATTTTTGCCGGATCAAACTCCGCCTTGGCTGCGCGGCTAAACGTTTCAGCAGCACTTTTTGTTTCGACCTTATGTATGGTTTTAAATTTATCCCAGTCTTGGGGCTTAAATGTACCTGAACCCATAATGATGTTCCTCCTTTACCATTGGTATTGTTCTCATCTATCGTATGCTCATCTACAGAATTTAAAACCGTCAATATTTTACGGTTTTAAGCAGGGAGGAGAAAGAATGATTGAAAGTTGTTGCTCAAAATAACGCTGCGGCACGGAACCCGGGTAACCTGCAGTCAAGGCGCGATTAATGAGATCTTCCGTTGTGGTCGCCTTAAATTTTAATTTTAAACGTTCGATATGATCAACCACAGTCCGGTAGGCGATATCTTGAAATTTTGCGATTTCTTTATAGGAAAAACCGCGGCTTAAATAGAATAAGCACTCCGATTCTTTTGGTTTAAGATCAATTTTTTCAGGTAGGGCGCTGATATTGATTAATAAACCATTGGGCATTTCTTGATTCGGTTTATGGGTTTTGGCAATACTTAAGGCTAAATCCAGCATATGGTTAGCAGACTGATCAACCAAATGAAATATAATGGCTTCGACTTCGCCTTCCACATTGAGAATGGGTTGCTTGTCAATTTGCAAAATCTTCCATAACCCATCGGCCATTTGGATGGAATTTAAAACCCGCACCATTTTTTTGCTTCGTTTGACCAGGGCGTCTTCTTCCCAAAATATGGAGGCGCATTGTGCGGCTTTGCAATGCATGTCGGCTACCGTTTTTCCGATTAAGTAATCTCTGGGTTTATCGGCAACCCCCACTAAGGTGGCATAGGCGGGGTTGTAATACGTGTAGCGGGAGTGCGTGTCTACCATGCACCATATTCCCGGTAATAAATCGAGTGTTTGCTTAAGGTTGCAATGATTGTCCGGATGATCCACTTAAATTAACCTTTAAGGTATCTGACTGGCCAATGTTATGGGTGCATGATAAGGATTATTTGCATCAAATCCCAACTCATAATACTACAGAATGTTTTCAATCATTTCTAGAAAAGCGCAACAATGCTATTATGCTGCGAGGAGATAAGTCGTGAATAAAGCCGTAGAAATATATGTCGATGGGGCCTGTAGAGGCAATCCTGGCCCTGGCGGGTGGGGAGTGTTGTTACGTTATCAAGGCGTGGATAAAGAGTTGTCAGGTGCTGAGCTAAATACTACCAATAATCAAATGGAATTAATGGCAGCCATTCAAGGGTTAAATGCATTATCCCGATCCTGCAATATTGTTATCTATACCGACTCTATGTATGTCAAAAATGGCATTACAGAATGGTTGCCGAATTGGCAAAAGCGGGCTTGGAAAAATGCAGCAAATAAGCCCGTTAAAAACCAAGCACTTTGGCAACAATTGGAAGCGGCGGCTAAACGACACACCATCGATTGGCGTTGGGTGAAAGGTCATAGTGATCATCCAGAAAATGATAGAGTAGATCTGCTGGCCAGAGAGGCGATCGATCATTTATTACTAGCATTACAGGCAAAAGGATAATTATGCGACAAGTCATACTCGATACCGAAACAACGGGCCTTGATCCTTTAAGAGGACATCGGTTAACGGAAATTGGTTGTATTGAAATGATTAATAGACGCCTGACTGGTAGGCGCTTTCAAACCTATTTGAATCCAGAGCGAGAACTCGATAAAGACGCGGCAAGAATTACCGGTTTGAGTTTAGAATTTTTAAAAGATAAACCTAAATTTTTAGATATTCACCAAGAATTTTTGCTTTTTTTACAAGAGCCACAAACAGAGCTCATTATTCATAATGCTTCTTTTGACTTAGGGTTTTTAAATCATGAGTTGGGCTTAATTAATCATGCTTGGCGCCCTTTAGAAAAACACTTAAATGTCATTGATACCCTGCAGGTTGCCAGACGATTACATCCTGGTCAACGCAATAGTTTAGACATGTTATGTCGTCGCTATAATATTGACAATATGCATCGTGAGCTGCATGGTGCCTTATTGGATTCAGAATTGCTGGCGCAGGTTTATTTAGCCATGACAGCCGGCCAAACGAGTATGGCGCTTGGAAATGAGGCCAATACAGAGCGAGAGCGGCATACGACAGCGAAAATGAAAATCCAAAGAATCCAGCGTACTACCTCTGTTCCTTTACCCATTATTTTAGCCAATGAACAAGAATGTCGATTGCATATGGAAAAGCTTATTAAGTTACAAGCCAAAAAAGACGCCTCTTAATTCTTATCCGCATTGAATGATTTTATGCTTCGCTTGCAAAGTGGAATTTTCCATTTATGGGTTCACTTTACTATTGTTGTTTTTTCTACCACACTACATAAAAGGCTAAATCTTCGGCGTAATGACATGTAAGGATCCACTATCTGGATAAAAGGAATTTACCATGCATAAAGATTACAAGTTGACGTTTGAATGGGAAGAGCAGGCAGTACAAGGATGCAGAGAAGCACAATTTAATTTGGGTAAAATGTATGAAGAAGGGCTTGGGGTTGAGCAAAACGATATATTGGCTTTGAAGTGGTATAGTGAGGCGGCTAAAAGAGGCGACATTCAAGCACAATGTAAGGTAGGGGCCTGCTATGAAGAAGGCAAAGGTGCGCCGCGCAGTGTTACCTTAGCGGTGGATTGGTATACCGATGCCGCAAAGCTTGGCAATAGAGAAGCACAATTAAAATTGGCCATGCTATATGAAAAAGAAGCGGGCATCGCTCAACATCTTTCATTGGCAGTAGAGTGGTATACGGTGGTTGCCAAACAGGGCGTTCTGCAAGCGCAATGGAAAGTCGCGACCTTCTATGAAGAAGGCAAAGGGGTGACTCAAGATCTTCCATTGGCCTTAGAATGGTATCTTGAGGCAGCAAAACTTGGTGATATTCAAGCACAATGTATTGTTGCTGCGTTTTATGAAGAAGGCAAAGGGGTGGCTCGAGACCTTCCATTGGCCTTAGAATGGTATATAGAAGCGGCTAAACTTGGAGATATTCCAGCCCAATGTAAAGTCGCTGCATTTTATGAAGAAGGTAAAGGAGTGCCTACCGATCTTCCATTGGCCTTAGAATGGTATATAGAAGCGGCTAAACTCGGCAATATTCAAGCGCAATGTACCGTTGCTGCATTTTATGAAAAAGGCAAAGGGATCCCTACAAATCTGCTATTGGCAGTAGAGTGGTATACCGAGGCCGCAAAACTTGGCGATGCCACTCTTCAATTCAATTTAGCCCTATTATATGATAAGGGAGATCCACAAATCCAAGATTACGCGTTGGCTTTGAAATGGTATAAAGAGGCCGCTGAGCAAGGCCATATGAATGCACAATTTAATATTGGATCCTTGTATTCCAAAGGAGAGGGTGTTTCTAAAGATTTTAAAATGGCCTTATATTGGTGGGAAAAAGCAGCTTTAGAGGGACATGTGGGCGCTCAATTTAATGTTGGGTTGATCTACTATAAAGGGGAAGAGGTTCCCGTGAATTACAGGCTAGCGCATGAATGGTGGGAAAAGGCCGCCGTAGGCGGAAGTGCAAAAGCACACTCTAATCTTCAGGGTACTTCAAATGAATTTTCGACAGCATCTCTCCAGAATAAAAAATGGTGGGATAAATTTAGCGCGATAAGCCTGGTTGCGAAAAGGGTTGATGGCTTAAAAGCGAATGCAAAAGGATAACGCTCCCGCGACATTTGAGCATTTATCCTGTAGATTTTCATTTTCTTGCAGGTAAATGCTCAATGATTATACCGATAGCACGCTTAATAAGAACGCGATTATGACATGACCTTCCTTAAGAAAGTTAAGGTGCAGGTGCTACCTTCTTTTCTTTATCTATGGGCCCTAAAAAATTCAAAATGTTACTTATGCTGTTCTGATCTTGAATTCGGTGGCCATAGGTAACTTTCATAAAAGGGCTATTGTCGGTATAAAGACCTTGGAATGCGGGCGCCAAGGCTTGTGCATAATGGCCTCGCAAAGATCTCGCCTTCAAGCAAAAAATAATTTCTTTATGAATGTTATGCATCTGCTAACGATCATTAGCTGCCAAATGGATAAGTTTTACAATGAGTTTGATAAACACATCGCGTAACTTTTAAGGCGCAAAAGTAGAACTATTTAATACGATATGACAAGCAATACTGGCGAAGTAGCCCAGTGCGATGGCCCAACTCCATTTTAAATGAGAAAAGAAAGTATAGACCCCGCGCGCTTGCCCCATAACGGCAACCCCTGCTGCTGATCCAATAGAAAGCAAACTTCCACCCACACCCGCAGTTAAGGTTAGCAATAGCCATTGGCCTTCCGACATCACGGGATTTAAGGTAAGAACTGCATACATTAAAGGAATATTATCGATAAGGGCAGACAAGAGACCGATTAAAATATTGCCGGGGGTATGATGGTGGATTTGGCTGTGAACGATATCAAGGCTCCCATAAAGTGTATTGGAAAACACATCCAAATACCCCAGGATGGCAAGTCCACCCACTGAAAGTAGTATGCCGTAGAAAAATAATAAAGTGTCCCAATCTAATTCTTTTATCGCCGGAAAGACATCGAGTGTCTGTATGGTGGAAGAATATTGAGTGTAATAGGAAAATAATTGTAAATAGCCTAAGCCCACCATCATGCCAAAGGCGGGTGGAAGATCAAAATAGTTTTGCAGAAAAACAGTTGTACCGATAGTGAGTAAAAATAATAGAATAACTGTCTTGCCGCCAGCCGCTAGCGAAATTTTATCTTTAATTGGGTGCGGGCTGCCAAGTGGGATTGCAAAATGCATACAAAGTGCAGGCACTAAAAAATTCAGAACCGAGGGGAGCAATAATTTAAAAAATGCAGTAAACGGGAGAGCCCCTGCTTGCCAGACCATTAATGTCGTAATATCGCCAAACGGACTAAAAGTCCCCCCTGCATTGGCCGCAATCACCAAGCTGATACAACTTAAGCTGGTAAATTTTGGGTTACCTTTGCCCACCGCCAAAATAACGGCAGACATGGCGAGTGCGGTTGTTAAATTGTCCGCAATCGGTGAGATACAAAAGGTTAGGATACTCGTTATCCAAAACAACTGACGATAGGAAAACCCTTTTTGAACTAACCAAGAGCGTATAGATTCGAATACCTTACGTTCAGAGAGCACATTAATATAAGTAATAGAAACAATCATAAACAATAGTAGTTCTGCATAATCCATTAGCGCATGACGAACGGCATGATTTGCACTGTGCAATAAACCCTTTTGCTTGGCAAGGAGCGCAACCATTACCCAGATGATGGCGGAAGCCAATATAAGTGCTTTTGATTTTCTAAACCCGGTAAATTCTTCAAAAACAACCAGTATGTAAGCTAAGATAAATGTGCCTAAGGCCATTAACGCAGGCACGGAAAAAATAACATTTTCAATCATAAGGGGCTTTATAAATTAGGCATTACTATTGTTAGGCAGGTTTCCATTGGCAATGTAATCGCCACAGAGCTGAATTATTTGAATTAATGCAATTAACAAAATAACGGCGGCAATGACATACTCACTGTGAAAATCTTGGTATCCCTTATGAATCATAAGGCTGCCGAGACCCCCGCCGCCGAGTGCTCCGGCCATCGTCGAATATCCAATCAGATGGGTTAAGGTAGTGGTTAGCGCAAGAATAATATTGGGCAGTGCTTCAGGGATAAGCACTTTATAAATAATTTGCAGAGGGGAGGCGCCTGCTGCTTTTGCCGCTTCAATTAATCCCCTTGGCACTTTATTAAGTGCTTTTTCACACAATTGGGTAAAGTACGGGATAGCAGCCAGTGTTAAAGGCAGGATTGCGGCAACACTGCCTTCGCCTGTGCCCATAATAAAACGGGTTAAAGGGATAAGCGCAATCATTAAGCCTATATAAGGCACTTTATGCGCGATAGAAATTACAAAACTTAAGGGCTTATAGATAAACGAAACGCTTGAAGACTGTTGGGTTGACAAAACAGATAGAAAAGCCGCCAGGGGTAGACCAATGATCCAGGTGAGTAAACCTGCAGAAAAAACCATAAATAATGTTTCTTCTAAAGCATTAAATAGAGTGTGGAGCATAGCCTAATACCTCAATATGGAGACCTTTATGTTCTAAAAATTCGGTTGCTTTTTTCACGTCTGCTACAGAGCCTACCATTTCGGCAATCATATTGCCAATGGATTCTCCGCCAATGGTTTCCAAATGTGCTTGTATAATATTAACCGATACCGTAAATGCCTGCACTATATAAGTAATGAAATGTTCTTGATCCGAGGGCCCTGCAAAAGAAATGTGTAAAATGGGGTTGCAATCTTTGCTTGGTATCCCTTGTAAACGATTTCTTAAAGTCATGGGCATATCTTGCCTGGCGGCAGCTTTAATAAACTCTTGCGTAATCGGAGATTGCGGACGAGTCAGTAGTTGTATAACGGATCCTTGCTCAACAATCTCTCCTTGATCAAGTACGGCAGCGCGATGACAAATAGATTTAATGACTTCAAGTTCGTGTGTCATTAAGAGAATAGTGAGCTGCAGTTCTTTATTAATTTTCCTTAAAAGCTGCAAAATAGAGTGCTTCGATTTTTGATCTAAA
Source organism: bacterium (assembly GCA_027364575.1). Lineage (GTDB taxonomy): Bacteria > Pseudomonadota > Gammaproteobacteria > UBA6186 > Azoamicaceae > CADEGZ01. Next base: position 85,189 of record DAHXPC010000007.1, on the reverse strand, counting down.
GAAGCGGTTGCTTCTTCGCATAGCAAGACTTTTGGTTTATTGACCAGCGCCCTTGCTATGGATACGCGTTGTTTCTGTACATTATTTAATTGGCTTGGATAAAAGTCTTTTTTATCGATAAGACCCGTTAGTTCGAGTATGGGCAGTATGGTTGCTTCGATAGTACTTTTGGAATTTCCACTAATTTCTAAAGGAAGGGCGACATTTTGGAAAACGGTACGAGTGCCTAATAAATTGAAATGCTGAAAAATCATTCCAATATTTCGCCGAGCAAGGCGTAGGGCCTCCGTGTTTAAGGTGGTCAAATCACAGCTATCAACCGTCACGGTTCCTTTAGAGGGGTGCTCCAATAAGTTGATACATCGTACCAATGCACTTTTGCCAGCCCCGGCTCGACCCATAATGCCAAATATTTCTCCACGCTCAATATTTAAGCTGATGCCTTTAAGCGCGTGAATAACGGTATTACCGGTTTTATAAATCTTTTCGATACCATCTAGTGCAATCATAAAATTATCACTTAAAAATTAGGCCTACCATCCATTTACAATAGCTCTTAACCGTTAAACTTTCAATAAAGAGGCCGGGATGAAATCAGTTAGATCGCTAAAGATTGCATGTATTCCCATTTGTAAAAAATACTCAATACGTTTCTGATTGTTTACGGTATAAATTAAGATCGGAATTTTATCCAAGGGTAGGGTTGAGGTATGTACTGCCCCACCATCATAAGCGTGCAAAGCATTTAGATCGCATTGGATAGTCTGTTGGATGCTGCAATCAGAAATGACGTCAACTAAATACCCCAAGGGTAAATCTGAATGGAGGGATCTCAGAATAATCAGTATTTCTAAATCAAAACTTGAAACCAAAGGAAGTGGCAGAGAGGCTGGCCAATGGTGTAATTGTTCGATAAAATGTTCCATTTTTTCTTTTTTGTGATGTGTAAATGTTTTAATCTCAATATTGGGGTGTAGATTTAGGGTGGCTAAAAAGCTAAGGGTTTGGCTAAGCAGAGGAATACGTACGTTTTCAAACTGAGGATCAAACCAAGATCCGGCATCTAAAGTTTTAAGTGTTTCATATGGGGTTTGTGAAACAAGCCCATGGCCGTTGGTTGTGCGCTCTAGCGTTTCATCGTGTATCACAACCCATTCGCCTGATCCGCAGAGACGCACGTCAAATTCTACCCAGTTTAAACCCAGGGTTGCCGCCTTTTTAAAGCTGGCTAAAGTGTTCTCTGGCGCAAGGCCGGCAGCACCTCTGTGTCCTATCAGGCCATATCGAGGGAGTGGTAAGCAATTCAGTAAATTAGACACAAAACTAACTCCAGAAATGATGCAGCTATTAAACCTTATTTTTTACCCTAAAAATGGCTAAGCGCGTACACGTTATACGTTTAATTTAGGAAAAACTTTGTTACAGTGTAGTTTAAGATTTATTTTAGCGTTTTCCTAAAATTTGAAAAGAAGAGTAGCAGGAATATGAGACTAACCCCTAATCGTCGTATGGCCGTATTTTTACAAGACAAAGGCTATAACGACGTTATGCCTATCAATACCTGGTTAGAAACGCTGTATGCAGGGTTAATCGCAAAGGACCCTGATCGCTGGCATCACCGCCTGACAGTCCATGAAGAAGAAGTGATTTGGCACAAAATTATAGAAGATTCCGACATCGGTCAATCATTATTAAATACTTCAGGCATTGTGCGAGGGGTTCGTGAGGCTTGGTCGCTTTTTATTCAATGGTTATTGCCTATTATTGCGGAGGAAAAACAAACAGAAGATAGCCGAGCATTTAGCACCTGGGCACTGCAATATCAAAAAACGTGTCAAGAGAATGCGTGGGTAGACTCTGCAACCTATGTGAATTGCTTAATAGAAGCCGTTAGCGCAAAACAAGTAGAGTTACCTGAAACGATTACTTTGGTGGGATTTGAAGAGCTTAGTCCGCAAATAAAGCTTTTGTTTGAAACAATACAAGCAAATGGTGTAAAGCTAGCAGAGAATTCGTTGCTCTCTAGGACTGGAGAAATACATTGCGTGGCTTTAAAAAGTAACCAGGAAGAATTAAGAGCTGCCGCTTGTCAGGCAAAGCAATGGTTAGAAAATAAGCCAGGGAGTTCCATTGGCATAGTTGTGCCTGATCTTGAACGTCAGCGGCACACGGTTATTCGTATTTTTGCAGAAGTGCTGCAAATCCCTTTTAATGTGGCAGCCCCTTTGCCATTGGCGCGTTATCCTTTGATAGAGTCTGCATTGTTAGCTTTGCATCTTTTGTCGGGGGCTGTAAATGTAGAAAAGGTGAGTCAATTTTTACGATCCCCATTTTTAGGTGAGTCTATAACCGAGCAAATTGCTCGCGCTCAATTAGACGTTATGATGAGACAATTTAGGCAAGCAGAATTTTCTTTAGAAGCGCTGTATCGTAAATTCATGCAAGATTTTAAAAATACGATTTTTTTAAATGAGATAAAATGGCTAAAGCGTTTGCAAAATGTGATCGATAGGGTTTCTACAGAGGGTAGACCATTTGGAGAATTCGCTCAGCCAAAATCGGCAAGTGCTTGGTGTGATTTATTTGTTAATGTGTTGGAAATATGGGGTTGGCCTGGTGAGCGTGCTTTAAACAGCGAAGAATATCAAATTAAAATACAGTGGGAGGCCGTGTTAGAAACTTACCGAGGAATGGAAAAAATCTTAGGCAAGCATTCTTATTATAAAGCATTGGCTTATATTGAAAAACTTGTAAAAGAAACCCCTTTTTCGCCTTCTACTCCACCATGCGCAATACACGTCTTGGGCGTATTAGAAGCCACTGGCATCCCTTTTGATTATCTTTGGGTGATGGGTATGCATCGTGAAGCGTGGCCATTAATGGCAGCCCCAAATCCATTTATTCCTTTTTCTGTCCAGCGAATAAAAGAATTGCCGCGCAGTACTGCGGCGAGAGAACTTAAAATGGCTAAATTATTTACAGAAAGATTAGGTCAGGGAGGATCTCAGGTTGTTTTTAGCTTTCCACTCACGGTTGAAGAACAACCGGGCTTTATTAGCCCATTATTAGAACATTTTCCGCAAACAACAGCCGAGGCATTGGGGATCCCCCGTTTGTTGTCACCCTTAGAAAAAAGAGGTGAAATAAAACCTTTTTCTGCTGCATTCGATGAGCGAGCGCCTTGGGTGACGGAACAGGAAAAGGTGAGAGGCGGTACCCGTATTTTAAAATTACAGGCCGCTTGTCCATTTCGGGCTTTTGCGGAAAGTCGGCTTCAAGCAGTGCCATTGCCTGTGCCAGAGCATGGGTTGACCAGTGGCGATCGAGGAGAAATTATTCATGAAATTTTACATCGTTTTTGGCTAGAAATAAAAGATCAGGCCCGGTTAAAAGCACTGAGTGTAGAGCAGCAGAATCGTATGCTAGACTCTGCATTCGATGAAATTATAAAAAAATGGCTTGCCAAACGTTTTTTTACCTTAACCCCCCGGTATATTGCTTTAGAAAAAAAGCGCACTATCCCTTTAATTACACAGCTTCTTGACTTGGAAAAGACGCGCCCCTTTTTTGAGGTGGTTGCCAATGAAGCGGAAAACATTATTGATTTTGAAGGTTTACAGATAAAGATTCGAATTGATCGAATTGATAAAACGGAAAACCAAGCAGAAATTTTGATTGATTATAAAACCGGTATACATTCGATTAGTCATTGGTTTGGGGAAAGGCCACGTGATCCACAGCTGCCTTTTTATTGCATTACTCGGGGATCAATGCCGGTTGCCATTACCTTCGCTGTTTTACAGCCAGAAGGGGTGAAATTTCAAGGGTTGGCGAAAGACTCAATGATATTGCCGAGGGTGAAAACCCTTTCCCAAACCCAATCCCTAGGCAGTGAAGCGAGTTGGGAAGAGCAATGTGCAGAATGGAATAGTATCCTTAAGATGCTGGCCAAGCAATTTAAGGAAGGTATAGCGACCGTTGAGCCGCTCGACGGGGAAAATACGTGTAGAACCTGTTCATTAAAAGCACTGTGTAGAATAGGGGCGGTTAGATCTTTACAGGATGCCCAATATGTTTGAAAAAGTTATGGGGATCCTACAGGACTTGATCCCTCTGTCTATTTTAGGCCTTGGACGTATAAGTCTACTAAGCGATAAAGGGCGATATATTGTTCGGGTGTTCTCACGAAATGTGAGCGTTGTAATGATAACTGCATAACAATTTTCTCAATGCTGATATCTAATGCGTCTTTCGAAATGCCCGCCGCAATTTGTTTATCAATTTCGTTTAAGAGTAGGAACCCAGCCACAAAAGTACCGGCTCTGCCAATACCATTACTGGAATGGCAAGCAATCAGACCCTTGGGATCATACTGTTGTCTCACCTTTTGGATTAAGGCTAATAGTTGTTGTGGGCCTATGCCTTGATTATCTAACCACGATTCAGTGGCATAATAATGAATGGGATAAGGAGAAGCATTATATTGTTGCGGAACATTTAAATATAATGAATTGGTTTTAGGTTCAAGTTTAAGCTTATCTGTCCAGTAAGTATAACTTTTTTCAGAATCATTTTCTTCAGCAGCCGTTAGGCGTACTAATTGTGTGACACGATAATTTTGTAATAACAGGAAGAAATTTCTTAAGGTGCTAGCGGTAGGCGCTTCAAGGGCCAAAAATTTAAAACCATTCAAAACAATGGTGCTGGAATTATAGCTGCCATCGGTTTGATTATATTCAAATGCGATAAGGGCGGGCTTTCGATAGAAACCTTTTTCCAATAGATCTTGCGCAATCATGAAATCTGTTCTGGCAATCAGAAATTTTGCTTTAGGATTTACATACCAGGTATGAAAACGCCATTCGTTGACTTGGTGGAATTCTTTTAAAATTTCTTGGCGGGATTTGTTAGCGCGCCAGGGTTGGAAGGGCAGACCTTTTAAAAATAAGATGGCACGTTGTTCAAAGCCCTGTTGGATTTGTTGAAAGCGCTTTTCTAAATATTGAGCTGGCAAAGAAGGTAAGGATAAAACCGGTTCTGCAAGTGAAGCATTTAGATTCGGGATCCAGGAAATTGTTAGTATGATGACATAAATTAAGTTGCGCATATTTTTTAATGACTATCCCATTCAGTTTTCAGTATCATTGAGTTATATAAAGTGTATTTTTATAATACGGTAGTTTATAGGACCAGTCCAGATGAATACCCATAGATAGCTGAGATTACATATAGCCATGAATGCCTCTATTATTGATGAAAAGGTTCGAGAAGAAGCCCTTCTGCCGCAGCATTCATTTATTGTGCAAGCGCCCGCAGGTTCGGGTAAAACCAGCCTCTTGACGCAAAGGCTTTTAGTTTTATTGGCCATTTGCCAAGATTCCCCTGAAGAATGTTTAGCCATTACCTTTACCCGTAAAGCGGCTTTTGAAATGCGCGATAGAGTTTTAGCGGCACTTTTACAAGCAAAAAATCCTATCCCACCCAACGATCCGTATCAATTGAAGACCTGGCGCTTAGCCCGACAGGTGCTTGAACGCGATGAGCAGTTAGGTTGGAATTTGCTGCAAAATCCAAATCGCTTAAAAATTCAAACCATTGACGCTTTTTGTTCCAGTCTGGCGAGTAAAATGCCTATCCTTTCTCAGTTTGGCGTACTGTCGAGTATTGCCGAAGACACAGGCGCATTATATGAGGCCGCAGCAAATAATTTATTAAAGGCCATCGAATGGGATGAGCCTTGGTCAGAGGCAGTTAGAATTTTATTGGGGCATTTAGATAATAATCTTGGGCTAGCCAAACGATTATTAGCGGCAATGCTTTCTCATCGTGATCAATGGTTGCCTTATATTGATAGCACTTTCTCGATACAAGAATCGAGAGCATTTTTAGAATTAGGATTAAAAGCAGTTACGGAAGAGGCTTTATTCAGTTTGGTAGACAGTATTCCAAGTGGTTCGACAGAAATCTTAGTGCTTGCAAAATTTGCAGCAGAGCAATTAAAAATTCTGGGTAAAAATTCTTTAATTCAAACGTGCCAATTGCTGACAGAAAGTTGGCCGGCTTCGACAATGGATGATTTGCCACTTTGGTTAGGAATTGGAGAGTTAGTTTTAACCAAAGAAAATGATTGGCGAAAAAGGATCACAGAACAGCAAGGCTTTCCATCCGTTGCCTCCGTAAAAGAGAAAGCAGATAAAATTTTGTTCAAAGAAATGAAAGATCGGATGATGGAATGTTTAGCGCAGTTGGAACATTCTCCGCTTTTTCTACAAAACTTACGTCAGTTAAGAGAATGTCCGCCAGAAGCCTATAATGAAAACCAATGGGCCATGGTTCAGGCTTTGGTCCAATTGCTGCCCGTGTTAATTGCTGAATTATCTTTAGTTTTTCAAGAAAGGGGGCAGGTGGATTTTGTCGAAATTTCATTGGCAGCGCTGAGATCTTTGGGGGGGAACGAAGATCCAACGGATCTTGCATTAGGGCTAGATTATAAAATTAGCCATATATTGGTGGATGAATTTCAAGATACTTCTTTGTCACAATTTCGTTTATTAGAAAAGTTAACAACGGGTTGGCAACCCAATGATGGACGTACCTTATTCCTGGTGGGTGATCCTATGCAATCGGTATATCGATTCCGTCAAGCAGAAGTGGGTCTATTTATTCGGGCCAAGCAAAAAGGAATAGGGGCGATCCGCTTAAAATCATTAATTTTGACTGCAAATTTTAGATCAGATCCCAAACTTGTCGAATGGACGAATGCTTTGTTTACCCATAAATTTCCACTAAAAGATGATATTGCCTCAAGCGCAATTGCGTTCACGCCATCAAAAGCGATGCGGCCAGCTGAGTGTGAAGCCGTGGCGATTGCAGAAGCCGTGACAATGGAAACGGAACCCTCCAGGGTTGTCGCGTTGGTACAAGCCCTGCAATGCGAGGAACCTTCTGCCTCTATTGCTATCTTGGTCAGATCACGAAATCATTTGCATGCCCTCTTACCGCACTTGCGTGAAGCATCCATTCCTTATCAAGGCATACAATTAGAATTATTATTTCAACGTCCGATTGTGCAAGATCTTTTGTCCCTTACACGAGCACTTTTGCATTTGTGCGATAGAGTTGCTTGGCTTGCGATCCTACGAACGCCGTGGGCGCACGTATCCTTAATGGATTTGACACGGTTGGCCCAATTTGCGCCCGATTTACCGCTATGGCATACCCTGCAGCTATACCCTCAAGTACCGGGACTTAGTCATGAAGCTAAAGCGTGCTTAGAGCGCGTTGTTCCTATTCTCTTCAATGCTCGGTTGCAATTACAACGATTGCCTTTGCGTACTTGGATAACGGATACATGGCTGGCCCTTGGGGGGGCTGAACATTTATATGGGGAAGAAAGCATAGAAGATGCAGGGGCCTTTTTTTCTGTTTTAGATGAAAATGCGGATAACGATGCATATGAGATGGGTGCGATAGAGCGACGTGTGCAACGATTATATGCTAAACCGACGACGCTTGCAGCTAACGCGCTACAGATTATGACCATTCACAAAGCAAAAGGCTTAGAATTTGATTTTGTGATTGTGCCGGGAATGGGTCGGAAAATCGTATCGGCATCTTCAAAATTGCTTTTGTGGGAAGAAAGGGCTGGGCTTTTCAGAAATAGTTATTTCATGTTAGCCCCCATTAAACCCGTAGGAGCGGATACAGATGCCATTTACACCTATTTAAAAAAACAAGAAGAAAAAAGGCAAGCCTATGAAAGCATACGCTTAGAGTATGTTGCAGCAACCCGTGCGCGCAAACGCCTATTTTGGTTGACGCATCATAAAGCGGAAGCGGGTCTTCCAATAGAGATAGATAAGGGTAATTAGCATTAATTTACCAGGCTTACTCTGTCATAAAACCGCTCATAAACCCCCTTGTCGTTAAATTGAATTCCAGGTAGAATGGAGCACAGCTAATTTTTTGAAAAGTGATAACGAAATAGGAGTTTGAGATATGTCAAATGATAGTTCTGGAAGAGGGGCCGTAGCTCCGCAAGAGTTTACGGGGTATAGAAAGATTTTTTGGCCCATTCATAACCATGAGCTAAAAAAGTTCCTTCCAATGGTATTGATGATGTTTTGCTTCCTATTTAATTACACGATTATGCGGGATACGAAAGATACATTGATTGTGACGGCAGCAGGGGCTGAAGCGCTTCCTTTCTTGAAGTTTTGGGGCACATTGCCCATGTCCATCCTTTTCGTATTAATTTACGCCAAATTAAGTAACGTTTTAAAACCAACAACTTTGTTTTATACGATTATTGCGCCGTTTTTAATCTTTTTTGCATGCTTTGGTTTTTGGATTTACCCAAATATGGACGTTTTTAGTCCCACCAAACTGGTTGCGGTTATGCAAGAATTTGTCAATAATTCTGCGCCAGCACAGATGCATGACACACTCTTTAAATTAATAGATGTGGTAAAAGTTTGGCCATATGCCTTATTTTATATTTTGTCAGAATTATGGGGAAGCATGGGTATTTCTCTATTGTTTTGGCAGTTTGCCAATCAAATTACCCGTTCTTCTGAAGCTAAACGTTTTTACGCAGGCTTTGGTCAATTAGGGAATTTAGCCTTGGTTGCTTCCGGGTTAACCATTATTTATTGCTCCGATATTCGTAGCCATATACCTGAAGGCGTTGATGCTTGGGGTCATTCCTTAAAATTATTAATGGCCGCGGTTACCATTGGCTGCGTGTTAATTGTTTTGACGTATCGCTGGATGAATAAAAATGTCCTAACCGATCCAAAACTCTATAATGTAGCGGAACAATCTCCTAAGAAATCCAAAACCAAGCTAACCTTAAAAGAAAGCTTCCTATTATTAAGCCGTTCACGCTATTTAGGATGCATTGTTTTAATGGTATTGGGTTATGGAATTGCCATTAACCTAATTGAAGTGGTCTGGAAATCACAGTTGAAAATTCAATTTCCAAATGAGAATGATTACAACACCTTCATGGGTTATTTCTCAATGATTACCGGATTTGCAACCTTATTTTTGGTCACAATCGGTAGTAACGTGATTAGACGTCTTGGCTGGTTAATTGGTGCTATCACCACACCTATCATGATTTTAATCACTGGCGCTATCTTCTTCGGTTTCATTATGTATAAAAATGAACTAGAAGGCGTATTGCCCTATACACCAGTTTGGATTGCGGTTATCGTAGGTGCTACTCAAAACATCTTAAGTAAAGCCACGAAATATTCGTTATTCGATCCGACCAAAGAAATGGCGTATATCCCATTAGATCAAGAATCTAAAGTAAAAGGTAAAGCGGCAATTGACGTTGTTGGCGGACGCTTAGGTAAATCAGGTGGAAGCGCAATATTGTTTGTTGTGTCTTTATTTGGTTCTTATGTCAATAACTTGCCAATCATCTTGCTATTTGTCGGTATCGTTGTAGCTGCTTGGATTACATCGGTATTTTCACTCAGCAAAATGTATAAAGATAAATTGAAAGAAGCCGGTGAAGAGGCATCTGAAGTGTTCTCTGAACCTAAAGATGGTGTAAAGCAAGTTAGCGCTAGCTAAAACGGCTTAACCGTTTCTTAAATGTACGAAGAAGTGCCCTCTTAATTGAGGGCACTTTTTTTTATAGCCCTAGAGATTTATCACAATGTTTTTGAGCGCCTAATCAAATTGAATAATATAGGCTTTCAGATAAGAGGTAGAAAAAACGAAATGGCTACGCAAAAACGAGTATTAGGAACTTTTACGCTCGCGATGATTACCGTCGCTGCCATTGTAAGCCTTAGAAACTTACCGCTTTCTGCGGAGTTTGGACTTGCTTCTGTCTCTTATTACATTATTTCTGCCTTTATTTTTTTTATTCCGATTGCATTGGTAACCGCAGAATTAGCGGCTGGTTGGCCGGTGGCCGGGGGCACCTATGTTTGGGTAGGAACCGCCTTTGGTAAAAAATGTGGCTTTTATGCTTTGTGGATAGCATGGATGGGGATTATTGCTTGGTACCCTGCTATTCTGGCCTTTAGTGCAGCCATGCTTGCCCATTTGATAGCCCCTATATTTCCAGGGCTAGAAGAAAGCAAAGCATTTTATTTTGTGGTGATGCTCAGTGTTTTTTGGGGTGCCACTTTTCTGAATTTTTTAGGGATAAAAACGTCTGGTTGGATCAGCACTTTAGGGGTGCTTGCCGGTACCGTGATCCCAGGTATTCTAATTATTGGCTTAAGTATTTGGTGGATTGTTGCTGGGGAGCCTTCTCACATTAGTTATCAATGGGAAGCGTTGTTGCCAGAATTTCAATTAGAAAACATGGTTTTTTTCTCGGGTATTTTACTAAGCTTAGTCGGCGTTGAAGTTGCTTCTTACCACATTCGAGATGCGAAGGATCCGCAACGGGATTATCCGCGCGCCATTGCAATGGCAGCGTTATTAATTTTAGGCATATCGATTTTAGGCACCCTGGCAATTGCGATGGTGGTTCCGCAAAAAGACATCAATTTACTATCAGGGCTTATTCAAGCATTTACGGTCTTTTTTAATAGCTTTAATATGGCATGGGCAATTCCGCTATTGTCATTTTTAGCGTTAATTGGATCATTGGCCGGCATTAACACCTGGATTATAGGCCCAGCCAAGGGTTTATTGGAAACCGCCCAAGATGGTTTTTTACCGGCCTTTTTAGCCCGTGTAAATTCAAAGGGTGTGCCGACTGGCATGCTGCTATTTCAAGCAATCGTGGGAACCATTTTATCGTTGATATTTTTGTGGATGGATAGCCACAGTGCCGCATATTGGGTTTTAACGGCATTATCCGCGCAATTTGCAGTGGTACAATATGGTTTTGTATTTGCAGCAGCCCTGAGATTACGCTATACCGAGCCTAATATCCCAAGGCCTTATCGGGTACCCGGTGGTAAAATTGGCATTTGGTTATTGGCAGGGGTGGGAATTCTTGCATGCTTATTTGGATTTTTAATCGTATTAGTGCCGCCCTCGCAATTAGAGACAGGGGATAAAATGGTGTATAAAGGCTTATTGTTAGGGAGCTTTTTTGTTCTATCACTTATTCCAATATTTTTTTCGCGTAGAAGAAAGGATAAACGTATTACGTAATTATTTAAAATTTAAATTCCTAATTGTAAATGCAATTTTTTAACTGCCTCAATTTCTTTCAAAAGTTGCTTATATAAGAGCGGGGCCAATTCTCTATACCCCGCTTTTAGGTGGTTTTCAAAACGCGCGCAGGCTTCTTGTAGTCTAGGTGCCCCGCAATAGCTGATCCCGCCTCTGAGTTTATGCACAATGGCTTCAATGGAGTCCCAATCTTTTATTTTATATGCTGTATCCAAATCGCCAATTTCTGTCGTAAAACTGGCTAGCATCGTGGTTAACATTTTCTTGGCAAGTTCCACGTTGCCATTAAATAGCCTGGCGCCTACTTCTAAATCAATTATTTTTTCAGGCAAAACGGACCAATCAATGGCGTCATTGGCCGCAATGGGAATTTGCGTGGTTTGCACTTTTGGAATAAAAGCATTTAACATATCTTCTGCTTTTTCCTTAAAAAGTGGCTTAATGAGTACGGCATTCATACCGGCTTCTATGCATCGAACCCTATCATTATTATCCGCATTCGCGGTTAGAGCAATAATGGGAACCGGTTTATCTTTGCTGGCATGATTCAAGCGAATTTGTTTTGTGGCCTCATAGCCATCCATATCTGGCAACCCTACATCCATAAAAATAAGATCATATTTGTGATCTAAAGCAGCCTGAATTGCGCTTTTTGCTGTAGTGGCAACATCGACCTGGCAGTTAAGATCTGAAAGGATAATGTGGGTAATTTCAGCCGTCAAGCTTTGATCTTCAACCAACAGAATATAATTTTTTTCATCCAGTGATTTATCCACCTTGGCATGACGCGGAGATTCTTTAAAAACGCCCTTATTGTAATGAGATATTTCGACATTATCGACATTGGCTTTTTTGGTAATACCTTCATTAATGTAAGGCTTTTTCCTTTGGGGTGTAATGTCGATGGAATTAGCAATAATACCCAGCACTTCATTATCTTGGTTTTTCAAGGGCATTTTAACCACGAGCAATACTTTATGTTCACCATTGTTTAGGGGGAAAATTTCTTCCAACGTAATCGGATATTGGCTTTTGATAACGATCTTGTCGTGCTCTTCTAAAATTTTGGCTTGTGTTGGCCAAAGCTCATTATCTTTTTTGCCTATAACTTCATCTCGCGTTAAACCAATTGCTTTTAAAAAATTATCGTTACACCCTAAATATGTCCCTAGGCTGTCTTTCCAATAAAACCCCCCCGGTACTAAAGTTGCGAGTGTATCCAGATTTGTTGCTTGCCATTCCATTGTTTGCACCTGTTCAACCTAACCTATATATAAAAACAGTATCAGTTTGCCCTAATTGCTATGCACTTGTATCGGTACGTGAGTTTATTGGCAATTAGGTGATCTATCATACGCTAAAAAATTTTAGACGTAATGGTACATTTTTTTGTTGGTTAAAAAACCAATATTAAAGTTTTTGAGCGCATAGAGGGTTAGCTGGGCATTACGCATTTTAAAATTAACATAAAGCGCTATTAACTTTTTGGTCTAGTCGGATTATTGGGTGAAGATAGATTGGCTTGTTCCGGATCCTTATTAATATTTAAAATTGCTTCTACAAAATCTTTATTATTGAGATGCTTACTGTTTTTATAGGGGGTTAAAAATTTTGGCGTATCATATACGGTCTTCTGCGCATCCATAGGATCTTCAATCGTTGGATTATCCTTTGATATCGCTAATTTTTCTTCGGCAGAAAAACTTTCTCGGATAAGCTTTTCGAGTATTTTCACTAAATTTTCTTTTTTATTATTGTCTTCATTTTCCATACAATTTTCTTGATAATTATCATTTGGGCTTATAAGGTATGACTTGATTTTAAGAAACAAGTTCAGCTTGTTAAGAAAAATCAGATAGACAGTGGGTGCCATTATGCGTGGAGATACGCTTAATGTATTTTTATAAACAGAAATTTATTTTAAAATCAGGGGGGATATCAACCGTTGAGTATTGTCATCTTTAAGTCGTATCGATGGCGTACTCTTTAAGCCATTCATGGGCCGTTTGTAAAATCGCACCTCTAGAAATCAAGAGCTGCCAATTTCTCCCCCCCATTTGATGCCAAAGCACCGCCGAGCGAATGCCGCATAATAATAAAGTTCTTACTTTATTTAAAATAGGCGTTTGATTCAGATAGTGCGGTTCTCCCGTTACATGAATACGAAAACTAAAAGTGCTGATGGTGTCGGTATAAATAGACGCAAGATTTGCCATGACATTTTCATGCGTTGGCGTAAAATGGGTGGCTTGGATCCGCGCACGTCCTATGCCCGTGCGAATAAGCTCGAGCATTTTAGGTTGAGCGGAAAGTTTTCGTTCCAGATGCAGCAGCGATAAGGCGTAGCGCGCAATTTCCGGATCTTTTGGCGCTTTATTGTTGGTAAAGTGGCGAATTAATTCCTGTAATCCTAAAGATAGTTTTTCAGGGTTTTGGTAGACTTCTTCTGCGTTGATAGCATTCAGAATAAAAACACTTTGAATGCTGGCAAGAAAAGCCTCTTCATTAACGCGATTGGTTTTGGCAAGTTGCTTCACCAGGGTTGCTGCTTGGAAAACGCCAGCCAGGGCTAATATTCGTAAATGCAGATCGGAGCCTATCAATTAATAATCCCCCCGCCTAAACAAATATCACTGTGATAAAAAACCACTGATTGCCCGGGCGTTATGGCACGTTGAGGTTGTGCAAAGGTAACTTGACAAGTATCTGCTCCAATAAACTCAACTGTGCAAGCTTCATCTTTTTGGCGATAACGAATTTTTGCCGTGCATTCGAAGCGTGCTGCAGGAGGACCGACCACCCAATGTAGTTGATTCGCGATTAGCGTATTGGAAAAAAGCAAAGGATGGTTTTCCCCTTGGGCAATAATTAATACATTCCGTTGCACATCTTTTGCAACAACATACCAGGGGGCATTTGTGCTGCTACTTTGTCCGCCAATGCCTAATCCTTGTCGCTGCCCCAGCGTATAAAACATTAGACCTTCATGCTGTCCTAGAGTTTTACCGACTTCGTTTTCAATGATGCCGGGTTGGGCAGGAAGGTATTTTTTTAAAAATTGGCTAAATTTTCTTTCCCCAATAAAGCAAATACCGGTGCTGTCTTTTTTATTGGCGTTAATTAACCCTGCTTCTGTTGCAATGGCTCTCACCTTTGGCTTATCGATATTGCCGACAGGGAAAAGGGTTTTAGATAGAGGATGCTGTTGTAAAGTATATAAAAAATAGGTTTGATCTTTATTGAGATCGTGTGCTTTTTTGAGCAGATAATGATCTGCCTCAAAGTGATTTCGAGCGTAATGACCTGTGGCAATATAATCTGCACCCAATTGTAGTGCGTAATTTAGAAAGGCTTTAAATTTAATTTCTTGATTACACAAAATATCCGGGTTAGGGGTTCGGCCCAGTTGGTATTCTGTTAGAAAATGTTGAAAAACATTATCCCAATATTCATTTGAAAAATTAACCGTGTGTAAGGGAATATTAAGCGTTTCACAAACGGTTTTTGCATCTAAAAAGTCTTGGGCGGAAGTGCAATGGGCATCGCTATCGTCTTCTTCCCAATTTTTCATAAAAAGGCCTTCTACTTGAAAGCCTTCTTTTAAGAGCAGAAGGGCGGCGACTGCTGAGTCGACGCCGCCAGATATTCCAACAATAACTTTTATTAATTGTCCATTCATGATTCAAGCGAAGATTTGGAAAGCGATCGGATAACGCCAATGACCAGCCCTTCAATGACAAGATTTGGGTATTGGAGTTCTGGGGAATATCGTCTTATCATGATTTCTTGATTTACCCGTAGCAAGGCTATTTGGCCGGCAGCAATTTCTTGCGTTTGGTGAATGGCCAGATAATCGCCTTCTGAAATAGAAAGATCAGGCACAGATTTATGGGTCAGGTGTAATAAATAATCGATAGCAGGTTTAAAAAAAGATCGATCTAGCTTACATCTGCTGTCAATATGGCCTTCAGATAGTACAGGATGTCCCATACTGATGCTGCTCATTTTCACAATCGGGATCCCGCCCATATTACTGGTAAGACGGATGCCTCTTGAAGTGCCGGGCACTAATTCAATGACGCCTTTGCGTGCAAGTGCTCTTAAGTGATCTTCTGCCGCATTTGGGGAACGAAAACCCATGGTTTTTGCAATTTCTGCACGGGTAGGGGGAGAGCCAGTTGCATTGAGATGTGCTTCGATTAAATTCAATATTTCTTGCTGACGTTTGGTTAGTTTAGTCATAAAGCTTCCTATTTCTCTGGTTGAAATTTAAGCATAATGCCACACTACCACATAGCTGTTCTGTTGTCCAGACTGTTTAAAAAATTGGTGTATATGATGTGAACGGCTTTTTTAGCGTCACAGAACTTTGCTTTTAGAGGGTCAGAAATGGCAATTGCAGGCCAAAACTAAACAGGATCCTCTCTTTGTTCTAATATTTAAGGGTACCCATGGTACATATGGGGTATTTAAGGATTTTGTAATAAGGGAGATAAAAAGAATGGCGTTGTTTGGCCCATTATTCATTTTCTGTGTCCTCTGTTGGGGCTTAGCGTATTACCAGGCATCGGGTTTAAGGTGGATAAGCCTTTTAGGATTATCATTGGCCATTGCACAATGGGCAGAGCTATTGTCACCCCCTTTATCGTATAGCCTTGGAACGGTTTTGATATTGTTCACAGGGATGTTTACCATTTCGCCCATTCGGCGATTTATGGTGATTTCCCCTCTTTTTACGGTATTTAAAAAAACACTGCCTGTGATGAGCGCAACTGAACGAGAAGCCATTGAAGCGGGGGATATTTGGTGGGAGGGTGAATTATTTAAGGGACAGCCGGATTGGGATAAGTTGTTAGCCTTGCCTAAACCTACATTAACACACGAAGAACTGGCTTTTCTGGAACATGAGGTAGAACACTTAAGTGTGCTAATGAATGAATGGCAAGTTTCACACATCGATCTTGATCTGCCTGCAGCCGTTTGGTCTTATTTAAAAGAGAAGAAATTTTTTGGCATGATTATTCCAAAAAAGTATGGAGGGTTAGAATTTAGTGCATTGGCGCATTCTACGATTGTACAAAAAATCGCGGTAAACAGTTTTACGGCGGCGATAACGACCATGGTGCCCAATTCTTTAGGACCTGCAGAATTATTGATCCAGTATGGAACAGAGGCGCAAAAGCAATATTACTTGCCCAGACTGGCTTCAGGCGATGAAATACCCTGTTTTGCTTTAACGTCCTCAACCGCCGGCAGTGATGCAGGCGCAATGATAGATTATGGCCGAGTGTGTAAAGGTGAATTTGAAGGCAAAGAAATTATCGGGATAAAATTAACCTGGAATAAGCGTTATATCACTTTAGCCCCGATTGCGACGGTATTAGGATTAGCCTTTAAGCTTTATGATCCGGATAAAATTTTAGGCAAAGAAGAAGAACTTGGTATAACGCTTTGTTTAATTCCAACCTCACATCCAGGCGTTGAAATTGGCCAGCGACATTATCCGCTGCATCAGACTTTTATGAATGGTCCCACTCGCGGTCAAGCGGTTTTTGTGCCACTTGATTGGATTATTGGTGGCCCTAAAATGATGGGGAAAGGATGGCGCATGCTGGTTGAATGTTTATCGGTGGGGCGTGGGATTTCTTTGCCTGCCTTAAGTACGGCTTCTGCAAAAATTTGTTATCGGGCCACTGGCGCTTATGCCAATATTCGAAAGCAATTTAATACCTCTATTGGTAAATTTGAAGGCGTTGAAGAAGCTTTGGCTAAGATTGGGGGCTATACGTATTTGATTGAAGCGACACGGTTATTAACCCTAACAGCGCTCGATCAGCATATACGGCCCTCCATTGTCACGGCAATTGCGAAATTTCATATGACAGAAATGGGGCGTGTCATTGTGAATAAAGCCATGGATGTGCATGGTGGGCGTGCCATTATGCTCGGGCCAAACAATTATTTGGCAGGCTGTTATGAAAGCATTCCCATTAGCATTACGGTTGAGGGTGCCAATATTTTAACGCGAAATTTAATTATTTTTGGTCAAGGTGCCATTCGATGTCATCCTTTTATACAATCAGAAATCAATGCGATGAGTCATTGTGATCCTAAAATAGGATTGCAAGATTTTGATAAAATATTTTTCAAGCATGTGCGATACAGTCTCTCTAATATAGTCAAAGTGTTAACCCAGTCTTTAACCGGTGGGATATTTTGCACGACGCCAAAGGTGTCTACCTTCAGACGGTATTATCGACAATTAGGCCGAATGAGCACCGCGTTAGCATTTGTTTCGGACTTTTCACTCATTATATTAGGGGGTAAATTAAAACGGCGGGAACGGTTGTCAGCCCGTTTAGGCGATGTATTAAGTTATTTATATCAGGCCTCTGCTGTTTTGAAATATTATTATGATGTTGGCAATAAAAATACCGAAGAAGATTTAGCCTATGCCAATTGGGCATTGCAAACATGCCTGTATCATATTCAAAGCGCCTTCTTGGCCTTCTTTAATAATTTCCCAAATCGATTCGTGGGGAAACTGTTTAAAGTAATGGTGTTTCCTTTTGGGCGGATGTATTGCCAGCCTACCGATAGCTTAGAACACACTTTGGCTAGAACGATGATGATCCCATCTTCTTTTAGAGATAGATTAACGCAACATGGTTACCTGCATCGTAAAAAGCAGTCTCCCTTAAACCACATGGATAATACTTTGGCGCAAATGATAGCAACGACAGAGGTATCGACTAAATTAGAAGCTGCTATAAAAAATGGCTTTATTCCCAGCATAGATGGTATGGAAGCTAAAATTGAACAAGGCATAGAAAAAGGCATATTAAGCCGCACAGAGGCTGAAACCTTGCTTACCTTTGAAAAAGCGCGTATAGAAGCTTTAAGCGTTGATGAATTTTCGCGTGAACAACTGGTTAGGAATTAAAACGATGCAAAAAAATAAACGGAATGTGTATATCGTGGATGGCGCACGTACGCCATTTATTAAAGCACTGGGGAAAGCCAACCCTTTGTCGGCTTCGGATTTGGCGGTAGCCGCAGCGGCACCCTTATTGGCTAGACAATCTTTTAAACCAACCGATATTGATGAAGTCATTGCTGGGTGCGTCGGCCCTGCCGTAGAGGAAGCGAATATTGCACGTATTATTGCTTTAAGGTTAGGGTGTGGCGAGAAAGTCACCGGCTGGACCGTGCAGCGCAATTGTGCCTCGGGTTTACAAGCTTTAGAATGTGCTGCCCTAAATATCGCGCATGGACGATCTGAACTGGTGTTGGCCGGAGGAACCGAATGCATGAGCCGTTCGCCTTTGCTGTATCAAAACGACATGGCCGCTTGGTTATCCGTGTTTCAAACCCAAAAGGGAATCGCAAAAAAACTTAAGAACTGGCTAAAATTTCGACCTCACTTTTTAATTCCGGTGGTTTCATTACTGAAAGGGTTAACTGATCCTGTGGTTAATCTGACCATGGGTCAAACAGCAGAAAATGTAGCCTATCAATTTGGCATTTCTCGCGCAGAAATGGATGCCTATGCGGCACTTAGCCATCAAAAAGCGATAGCGGCTCATAAAAATGGGCATCTGGATGAAAGAATTGCGCTATTTGATTGGCGTGGAAATGTAATTACACAGGATACCGGTGTTCGAGAAGACTCTACACTAGAGAAGCTTGGGACTTTAAAACCAGTTTTTGATAAACCCTTTGGCAGTGTGACCGCTGGCAATAGTTCTCAAATAACAGATGGAGCAGCTTTTTTAATTTTAGCCAGTGAGGCAGCCGTTAAACAATATCAGCTACCCGTACTAGGGAAAATTGTGGATACCGTATGGTCGGGCTTAGATCCTGCCGCGATGGGATTAGGGCCTGTTCATGCCATTCAAAAATTACTTGCTTTACACCAATTTTCGACTGACGATATTGATTATTGGGAAATCAATGAAGCCTTTGCTGCCCAGGTTATCGCTTGCTTAAAAGCCTTCGAGGATGAACAATTTATGCGAAAGCATTTTAATGTACCGGGTGCGATGGGCAGGATCCCGATGGAAAATGTTAATGTCGATGGGGGGGCAATTTCTATCGGCCACCCTGTT
The DNA here is from genome assembly GCA_027364575.1 of bacterium. Lineage (GTDB taxonomy): Bacteria > Pseudomonadota > Gammaproteobacteria > UBA6186 > Azoamicaceae > CADEGZ01. Next base: position 65,927 of record DAHXPC010000007.1, on the reverse strand, counting down.
GGGGCGAGTGGTGCAAGGATTGTTTTACATTTGTTACAAGTGTTAAAAAGAAACCAAGCCAAACGCGGAGTCGCAAGCCTTTGTATTGGTGGAGGCCAAGGGGGCGCCATGTTAATTGAACATGTGTCGGAGATCGTATAAATGGACAAACTGAACACTCAAAATTGGAACTGCAATCGGGATGAAAATAATTTTATTTGGCTAACGCTAGATAAAGCAGGCTCAAAGATAAATAGCTTAAATGTAGAAATTTTAGAAGAATTATTATATTTATTACAAAATATACAAACAACAGCCAGTGTGGCGGGTCTTGTGATCCAATCGGCTAAACACAATAATTTTATTGCCGGCGCTGATATCGAACAATTTAATCATTTGGAAACCCCAGATGCTGCCTTAAATATTATTCAACAAGGGCAGTCGGTTTTTAAGGTTTTGGCAGATTTGCCCTATCCTACCGTTGCTTTAATTCAAGGTCATTGTTTAGGGGGCGGGTTTGAGCTTGCATTGGCGTGTCGTTATCGGGTGGCAATTGAGGATCCCAAAACCCAATTCGGTTTACCGGAAGTAAAATTGGGCATCCACCCGGGTTGGGGGGGGACGGTTCGTTTGCCGCGTTTGATAGGGGGCTTAAAGGCGTTGGAGCTTATCATTTCAGGTCGAGCCCTAACCGCGCCTTCTGCCTATAAAATGGGCATCGTTGATGCAGTAGTGCCCTTACGTCAAGCACATAGAGCGGTAAACCATTTTCTCTTAAACCGCCCAAAGGTACGCGTCGCTACTTGGGTGGATAGAATAACAAATTTACCGGTTATTCGACCCATATTGGGTGCCTGGCTAGAAAGAAAAATTGCCATGAAAGTGAATCGTGCACACTATCCTGCTCCGTTTGCAGCAGTTTTGAATTGGATAGAAAATGATATACGCGCTGAGGAAGCATTTGCATATGAGGCAAACTCTATTTCACAATTAATGATGACAGATACCTCAAGAAATTTAGTTCGAGTATTTTATTTACAGGAAAAACTAAAAAATTACGGTAAAATAGACGCCGCTACGTTTAATCATGTTCATGTGGTGGGTGCGGGTACGATGGGCGGGGATATTGCCGCTTGGTGTGCTTTAAAAGGCATACGCACAACCTTGCAAGATCAGAATGTGCAGATAATGGCAGCGGCATTCGCCAGAGCGTTAGATTTGTTTAAAAAACATTTAAAAGAACCGCATCAAGTTAAAGCGGCGATGGATAGGTTAATGCCTGATCCCAATGGATATGGCATTCGAAATGCAGATCTGATTATTGAGGCTATTGTTGAAAAAATCGATGCCAAAAAAGCGTTATTTGCAGTCTTAGCTCGGGAGGCAAAAAAAGAGGCTATTTTTGCGACCAATACCTCAACCATCCCTTTAGAACAATTAAGTGCGGATCCTAAAGTTTTAGCAAGGCTTATCGGTTTACATTTTTTTAATCCTGTTGCCAAAATGCCATTGGTGGAAGTCATAACGTCTGACATTCATGACAGCGAAGTGACTCAAAAAGGAATGGCATTTATACGGACCATTGAAAAATTACCTTTGCCCGTTAAAAGTGCGCCTGGTTTTTTAGTCAATCGCATATTAATGCCCTATTTATTAGAAAGCATTTGGTTAATAGAATCGGGGATCCCACCCACTGCTATCGATAAAGCCGCAGAAGCATTTGGAATGCCAATGGGGCCTATTGAACTGATAGATACGATAGGATTAGATGTCTGTTTGTATGGGGCAGAAAGTTTACGGGCATCCCTAGGGGGGACTATTCCCCAGACGGTGAAAACCTTGGTAGAAGCAGGGCATTTAGGTAAAAAAACCAATCAAGGGTTTTATACTTACAAAAATGGAAAAGTGATTAAACAGACAATCGATAAGCACTATCGGTTACCAGAAGATGTTACGGATCGTTTAATATTAAGTATGGTCAATAGTGCAATGGCGTGTTTAGGGGAAAAAATTATACCCGATAGGGACTGTTTAGATGCAGGGATGATATTTGGCACCGGCTTTCCACCCTTTAGAGGCGGGTTGATGAATTTTGTCGCGGAATCTGGAGAACCTTTGCTTTTGCAAAAATTAAATTTATTGGCACAACGCTATGGGGAACGTTTTACGGCCAATTCGGGTTGGAATGTCGTAAACGGATCTTAAAGGCTGTTTTGAAAACCTGTCGTTTTAACCCACTGATTTTAAATTATTGGATGGACGTGGGCGGACACAGCGGTCCGCCCCTACAAATGTTGGAATACCAACTCTTGTCAAAAATATCCAAATCTATACCAACCAGACCTTATGTTCAGGGAGGCGAAATAATCATTGGAAATCGTTTTTAGAATGATTATGGCAACGAGGATATCATGAGCACATTATTCAAAAAGGGGTGTGGTGGCATGGCCACCGCGACCTATAATGTCTGGGTGCCAGGCACCGACCACCCGCAACATCTGTAGGGGCGGGTGTCCGCCCTATTCATGCACACGCGTTCGGTATCCCTTGCCCCCGCAATTACCTGATCAAAATCTCAACTGGGCAGCCATAATCGGACGGTATACGATCAGCGGTGATGTCGCTTGATACGTTGGTTATTCACATAGATTTTTCAAGAAAGCTAACATTGAATTTAATTGGTATTCAACTGACGTGGGATTTAGTATACTGCCCTCGTTAGGACATCGGGTGGCTAAGGTTAAATATAAATTATGATTTGACCATAGCCGAAATATGGGGGTGTGTATCTCCTTAACAACTGTAATGGATTTAAGACGCTATGCCACGGAAAACTGATAAACGTGTTCGTTTAATTGATGCTGCAAAAGTGTTGATTCACCAAAAAGGGTTTAATCAGACTACCCTTGCAGATATCGCACAAGAAGCAGATGTTCCATTAGGGAATGTTTACTATTATTTCAAAACTAAAGAAGCGATTGGTGAAGCCGTTATTGAAAAACGCGCTGCTGAATTTACTGAATGTTTTAGTAAATTAGATGAAGAGACTGATCCAAAAAATCGGTTACTCGCATTGCTACAATTTAGCATAGAAGACTTAGAGTTAACCGCTCGGTACGGCTGTCCAGTGGGTGGTTTGTGCCAAGAATTAGGGAAACAAGGCGGTTCATTGGCCGATCAGGCGGCTAAATTGTTGCACGACTTGCTTATGTGGAGTGAAACTCAGTTTCGTTCTCTAGGGTTAGGTGAAAAATCTGCTGATTTGGCGCTTAATTTGGTATCCAATATACAAGGCATTTACTTGTTGACTCATACCTTTAAAGATCCAAAATTAGCCATTCGACAAGCAAAAGTTTTAGAAGAGTGGCTAGAAAAGCTAACGGCAGGTCGAACATCTTCCGCTAGCATTCGACAAGTTACTTCAGAGGTGGCCTAATAAGCTTCTTGTCTCTTCAATTCGGTATCCCCGCCTCTGGCGGGGGTATACGGGTATCAGTATGCTAGAAATTAATCAAATTACGTATAATCTTAAAGACCTATTCGAAAGAACAAAGGCTCTTCGGGGGTATCTTTGACTACGATCTAAAAGATGAACGCTTAATAGAAGTGAATCGTTTATTAGAAGACCCCAGTGTTTGGAATAAACCTAATAAAGCCCAAGAATTAGGCCGTGAGCGCTCAGAATTAGAAAGAGTGGTGCATACCATTCAACGATTAGAAAAAAGTCTATTCGATACCGAAGAACTCCTGCACTTAGCGCTGGAAGAACAGGATCAAGACACCCTGCAAGCATTATCCATTGAACTTAAAATCTTAGAAGACGATCTTGCCAAACTTGAATTCCAGAGAATGTTTCCTCAAAAAATGGATCCCAATAACGCATTTTTGGATATACAATCCGGTTCCGGTGGAACCGAAGCCCAAGATTGGGCCGAAATGCTGCTGAGAATGTATTTAAGATGGGGGGAACGCCGAGGATTTACAACCACCGTATTAGAGCTCTCTGATGGCGATGTGGCTGGCATTAAAAGTGCAACGATTAAATTTGAAGGTGAATATGTTTACGGCTGGTTACGAACGGAAACTGGCGTTCATCGATTGGTTCGTAAATCGCCTTTTGATTCTGGCAACCGGCGACATACTTCTTTCGCCTCTGTTTTTGTATATCCGGAAATTGATGATGACATTGAGGTAGACATTAATCCTGCAGACCTACGCATTGATACCTATAGAGCCAGTGGAGCGGGTGGCCAACATGTGAATCGAACCGATTCAGCAATCCGAATTACGCACATACCGACGAATACCGTTGTACAGTGTCAAAGCGATCGTTCACAGCATAAGAACCGCGCGTCTGCCATGAAACAATTAAAAGCAAAATTATATGAATTAGAGCGGAATAAGCGATTAGAGGAACAACAATCGTTAGAAGAAACGAAGGCGGATATTGGATGGGGTAGTCAAATTCGATCGTATGTATTAGATCAATCCCGTGTGAAAGATTTACGCACCGGGATAGAAACCACAGATACCAGCGGCGTATTAGATGGCAATTTATTGGATATGTTTATTGAAGCAAGTTTAAAGGCGGGTTTATGATGGAAACAGAAATAGTAGTTGATACCAATGAGCAAATTGCACAGCGTAGGGCAAAGCTTAAGATCCTGCGCGAAAAAGGAAATCCGTTTCCCAATGATTATAGACGTCAACATTTAGCCAATGAATTGCACGAACAGCATGGTGACAAAAGTAGTGAGGTTTTAGAAGAGAATCCGATATCCGTTGCGATTGCAGGTCGTATGATGACACGCCGTCTAATGGGTAAGGCAAGTTTTGTGCATGTTCAAGATATGACAGGGCAAATGCAATTATATATCAAACAAGACGCTTTATCCGCTGGATGCTATGAAGAATTTCAAACCTGGGATTTGGGGGATATTTTAGGCGCAGAAGGGACATTATTTAAAACGAAAACCGGGGAATTATCGGTAAAAGTTACCCGGATTATTCTATTAACCAAAGCACTACGACCATTACCCGATAAATGGCATGGCTTAACGGATCAAGAAATTCGCTATCGGCAGCGGTACTTAGATTTAATTGTGAATGAGAGCAGCCGAAAAACCTTTTTGATCCGCACCAAAACCATTCAAGCCATCAGAGATTTTTTAGTGAAGCGCCAATTTTTAGAAGTTGAAACGCCTATGATGCAAATGATCCCAGGCGGAGCGGCGGCTAAGCCTTTTACGACGCATCACAATGCGCTGGATATGAAATTGTATTTACGGATTTCGCCCGAATTATATTTAAAAAGATTGGTGGTCGGTGGATTTGAACGGGTATTCGAAATTAATCGTAATTTCCGCAACGAAGGGCTTTCAACGCGCCATAATCCCGAATTTACCATGATAGAATTTTATCAGGCCTATGCAGATTATCGGGATCTCATGGATCTAACGGAATGTATGTTTAAAGAAATATTACAAAATATTTTAGGGACACAAGTTATTTCGTATCAAGGCCAAGAATTAGATTTTTCAAAACCCTTCCAAAGACTGACGATTATCGATGCCATTTTACAGTTTAATCCGGATATTTCTGAAAAAACATTACAAGATAAAGAATTATTAACAAAGCTTTTACAAAGTTCTGGATTAAAGGTAGAAAATGCCTGGGGATTAGGTAGGCTACAAATAGAGTTATTTGAAAATACGGTTGAGACCAAATTGCAGCAGCCAACGTTTATTATTCAATATCCCACGGAAGTTTCCCCGCTGGCAAGATGCAGTGATCAAAATCCTGAAGTAACCGATCGCGCGGAATTGTATATTGCCGGTCGCGAAATTGCGAATCTCTTTTCCGAGTTAAATGATGCGGACGATCAAGCTAGGCGTTTTCAAAAGCAAGCGGCAGCACTGGATGCAGGCGATGAGGAAGCCATGCATTTTGATGCGGATTATATTACCGCGCTTGAACATGGTCTGCCGCCAACCGCCGGGGAGGGCATTGGAATTGATCGTTTGGTCATGCTTTTAGCGGATGTACCATCGATTCGAGATGTATTATTATTTCCTCATATGCGTCCTGAATAGTTAGCTTGACGGTAGGCAAATGAAAAACATTCATATTTTAATTGTCGATGATACCGAGCTGAATCGTTCGATTACTGGCACAATGCTCGAAGATTGGACCAAATTGAATGAAACCGTCATTTTGCATGTGGAAGAAGCCGTTAATGGAATAGAAGCGATAGAAAGATATAAAAATAACCTAGAAATTGAAAAAAGCTTTCAGATAATTTTGATGGATTATTTTATGCCCTATAAAAATGGCTTTGAGACGGCTAAAGAAATTCGAGAGATCCATTGGGCACACGCCAAAAAACCGGTGACTATCTTAGGCTACAGCGAAGAATATTTTGTCAAAATGGCCTGCCCAACCGCAGAAGATACCGTTGGCTTAAGTTATTTTGACGATTTTCTCCATAAACTGCCAACCGAAATGGCTTTATTCATGAAAATAGAAAACTGTATAAGTACCCAAAAAAGAAATTAAGCTTTTAATTAAAGATAAAATTTTGATGGAACCCTGTTACGAGGGTTATGTTAATATTTTTTCTTTTCTCATTCTATGGCTTTGTGACTATACACGCCCCATAATTTAGAAAGAATGTCAAAAACGAAAACCTCTTAATGGATATTGCAAAGTTGAGCAACTGGGTAGTGTGTTATCCCTTTTATTGTTAACATAAGCAAAGATTATTGATTAACGCAAAATTCACAGCTAGGCAAAAAGCCTTTAAAATCAGGAGATAACAATGGGCGGCGGATGTTCCAAACAAAGTGAAGGTTTTGATATTTTTGCCGATGCGCAAATGCATTTAAAAAGTGCAAATACAGCAGCTAACAACAACAGGCATAAAGAGGCATTAATAGATTACGCAAAGGCTATCCAATATTTTGAGGTTTCTAAGGAAGCCAAAGCCTACCCGAATAGCTCTGTAAATACTTTTTTAACGCAAACCTTTTTAAGACAAGGAGATTCCTTAAAAGCACAACATCAATATCAAGCCGCGAGGCTTTCTTACGCGAAAGCCCAAGCATTAGGATCAAGTGAGGCAGATGAAAGGCTTGCAGAATTTGTAACATCTTTAGCTTCTGCTGAAAATATTGCACATTCCCCGGCTGAAGGTTCAATGACAAAATATGCTTTGCCTATAGATGAATTTAAGGCGCCAATGCTGTTTAAAGCAAATCTGCCTGTTCCTGCGGAGGCTGCCAATTCTAGCCCGCAGTTACAGATAGATAACCTAAAAAGTGTTAGTGAATTAAGTTTAAGACTGCAAAGCTTTGCAGAGAATAATGAGCATTATCAAACCCATTATCGATTTACTTTAGAGATAATAGATTTATTTGCTAAAAGAAAAATTAAAGATAAGGATTTAATTGCCGAAATTATTCCCTTAGTTAAAGTTCAGCATAAAGAAATATTGCATCATTTATTGGATACATTTGTAACGCCGATTATAGAGAGCCCGCTGTCGAATATTGCTTTAATTACAGGATTGGCAGAGATTTTAAAATATGCCAATCCTGCTCAATTCGAGCATGATGATTTGGTGCAAAGCTTAAGTGTGATTACCAAGCGTTTATTAGAGATGCATCAACAATTTACAAAACAAGGGAATGAGGATAGCCATTTTGAGTTTTTAAAGGCGATTGCTCAATTGTTAGATGCCATGGTGGATATAGGGATGGAAGGCTTAAAAAGGGTTGAGCAGCATCAAATGTTGTATGACGCGCTGGGTGTTTATAGCGAGGGTCGCTTAGGCTTTATGGCAGAGTACTGTAGGCAAGCTTTGGTACGAATATCGAATGATGAAAGCAAATGGGCAAAATATTTTCGTAAAGGAAAGGCTGCTGGCAAGGGGTTATATGCTATTTATAGCGCCGTTTCAGGCTTGGATGCTTCCCAATTATTAGAAGCGTATGAATCAATAAAGATAGCGGTAGAACATCAGGTAGAACAACAAAGCTGGTATGATGCCCTACGCTATGCAATTTTATTACAAGAAGCCAATCATTGGCTGGGATTTGAATATTTTATTAAACATAACCCAGATAAAAGAAAAGCCCCTTTTGTGGCAGGGGTTATACAAATACTGCATCAAACTATTCGAAAACATCCAAACTTAGAGGTGCGTCTTAAAGCCTTAGAACTACTGGGACAGTTTTTTGAATATAGTCAAGATTGGGAAGCAGAATCCTCGGTTATCGATAGGCTTAAAGTTTGGGATAAAAAGGAAGGTTTTATTCCAGCCGTATTAGACGATATTGTAGAGTATGCAAGAGATTCTGATGTGGATACCAGAAACGCTGCCAGGGCTATTTTTAAGCGTTGGCATAGCGAGCCATTCGAGAAGGCGATATACCTTAAACGCATGCCAAATATAGAGCAACTCCCGATTAAGCTTAAAGTACCAGCATTTATTTCCACAGAACTCCTTAATGCAGCTTTAAAAGAATATAAGCTGTCTTTAATGGTAGAGCAATTTTTAAATGCGCCCGTTACCTTTAATCAAAGCCGTGCTGCTTGGCATTTGCCCAATAGCGCTATTAGTTTTGTTGGCAGAAAGGCTTTATTAACCACCATGGCTCAAACCCTTGCTAGCGACACTCAAGGATTGGTTTGTGTGGGCTTAGGTGGCATAGGAAAGACGCAATTGGTTTTACAAGGTGCAAAAGAGGCGCCTTTTAAGTTTAAAGCCTGGTTTTTAGCGGAGACCCCTGGGCAATTGCAACAAGGGTTTTTTGAGTTGGCAAGCTCTTTAGGGTTTAGCGAAAAAACTTCTGAAGGTGCTAAAGATTTTGTTAAGGCATATTTAGAAAATAATCCAAACTGGCTACTTATCTTTGACAATGCTGAGGATTATCAAAGCATTGAGTCTTTTATTCCTGCTACCGGTGGAAAGGTTATTGTGAGTACCCGTAATAACAATTGGCCGAATGGCTTTAAAAAGCTTATGGTTTCTGAAATGGCTGAAAATGACGCCCTTGAGCTTTTAGAAAGTTATACCGGCAAGCAAGAAGCATTAGCTCTGTTAGCTAAAGCGCTAGATTATTTGCCTTTAGCCTTAGCCCAAGCAGGTGCTTATATGCAACAAAACCAAATAAATACCAAGGAATATCTAGAGCTTTACCAGGAACAAGCACATGCTTTATTACAAGATGATACGCTGCCCCAAGGTGCCTCGGTCTTGCCCGTTGCAGCCACTTGGAATGCCAGCCTTAAAGCCATTATTCAAGAAAATCCAATAGCGCTTTCTCTATTAACCGTCTGTGCTTATTTAAGTGCAGACAGCATGCCTAAAGCAGTATTACAGGCTTATCATAAAGATATTTTAAAAGGTAGCCACCTTGAATTTAACAAGGCATTAGGGACTTTATTAAAGTACTCTTTATTAAAAGCCACGGATGGGTATTTAAAGATGCACCGGTTGGTGCAGACTGTCATAAGACATCAACACCAAAATGCAGCCGCACATTATCAAAGCATTAATAGCGAATGGCTAAATAATGTAGCAGAAGTTTTATACCAAGAATTTCAAGTGGAAGGCACCGTATTAGAAAAAGAAGCACGGCAAAAAGCTTTGTTACCCCATCTTAAAACATATACTGAGCATTATGAAGCATTAGCCAATGTTAATACTTCGATAGAATTTGCCAATTTATTATCCGCTATAGGGAAAGTGCTTTTTTATCAAAATTGGGAATACAAAGCTGCAAAAAACTATTATGAGCGGGCGCTGAAAATTGAGGAAGCACATTTTGGGCCTGAGCATCCCAATGTTGCCAGCACGCTTGGAAATCTTGGTAGTGCCTATAGTGCGCTAGGAGATGCCAAGACTGCAAAAAACTATTATGAGCGAGCGTTGAAAATTTACGAGGCACATTATGGGCCTGAGCATCCCAATGTTGCCAGCACGCTTGGAAATCTTGGTGTTGCCTATAGGGGGTTAGGAGATGCCAAGACTGCAAAAAACTATCATGAGCAAGCGCTGAAAATTGAGGAAGCACATTTCGGGCCTGAGCATCCCAATGTTGCCAGCACGCTTGTAAATCTTGGTAATACCTATAGTGCGCTAGGAGATGCCAAGACTGCAAAAAACTATTATGAGCGAGCACTGAAAATTTACGAGGCACATTATGGGCCTGAGCATCCCAATGTTGCCAGCACGCTTGTAAATCTTGGTAATGCCTATTGGGACTTAGGAGATGTAAAGACTGCAAAAAACTATTATGAGCGAGCGCTGAAAATTGGAGAGGCGCATTTTGGGCCTGAGCATCCAAAGGTTATTTCTCTCAAACAAGCATTAGAAAAAACCAAAGCCTTAATTTCTAAAGTAGGTGCGGCTTCAGTGGCCCCCCTTATTTATTCTAATGCAGGTAGAGGTGTTGGTTCTGGTTCTGATAATGCTTCGGGGGAGATTGATGAGCAAGGAGAAATGGCTGCTATAAAAGTTGCCGTCGGGAAAATATAGTTATTTAAGCGGTGACGTGCCAAGCTATTGGCGGAAATGTGTAAAAATCTTTCATTATAAACTACCAACCGAATTGGCTTTGTGCCTAAAAATTGGAAGCTGTATGAACATACAACTCTGTCGGTGTTTCTCTTGCAAGTCTACTGAAAATCTATGTTTAAATAGGGTTTCAGTAGATTTGTAAAAGGCAAGTAACGACAAGTATACAAAAACGCTATATAGTTACCGTATTTGCAGAGACTTGTAGAGTAACATGAATAGGCTATGTGCGATTGACATTTTAAGGAGGTTGGACAAGAAAGGAAAATATGTCTTTACTAGGCATGAGCTTCATAAATGCTTTCCTGAAGATAAACCAAAGACTTTTAGTGAAGGGATTAATCGTTTAGTTAAAGATAAAATTTTGATGAGGGCCTGCCATGGGATTTATGTTAATCCTTATGCATTATCGAGAGATAGCTACACAATTGAGCACATCGCGAAGGCTTTGCGGCAAGGCGAATATAATTATGTCAGCTTAGAATCTATTTTATCTGAGTACGGTATTATTTCCCAAATTCCTATCGACAGATTAACCGTGATGACAACGGGCCGAAAAGGAACTTACAAAACCGCTTTTGGGACAATTGAATATACACATACAAAGCGTTCTTTAATCACGATTCTGAATAGTATTAAAAAAGTAGAAAATAGGCCTTTACGCATCGCTTCTAAAGAAGCTGCTTGGCGAGATTTAAAACGCGTTGGGCGTAATACAGATCTGGTTAATATAGAGGAACTTTATGGAGAATAAAAACAATAGCTTCTTAATGCTGGTGGAAAAGGCTATGCAAGTGGAAGGTCGTTCTCATATGAGGCCTGTCATCGAAAAAGAATTGTTACATTACGATATTCTTTTTGCGCTCGATAACTCAGGGCTATTAGATAAACTTACTTTTCAGGGCGGAACATCACTGCGTCTGTGCTATGGTTCCCCTCGCTTTAGCGAAGATTTAGATTTTGTAGGTGGGCGAGATTTCAAAACACAAGATCTTATGCCAATCAAAACGTGTATTGAAGCATACTTGGGTAAGCGCTATGGATTGGAAGTGAGTGTTAAAGAACCGCATGAAATGTCGCAGGAGGCTGTGAATCGAAACATTACAATCAGTAAATGGCAGATCCGAATTATTACACATCCCTCGCGCAAAGATTTGCCAAAACAAATGATTAAAATTGAAATAGGGAATATAAATGCTTATACAAAAGAGCCTCGACAGCTTCAACATAATTATGATTTTTTACCGGATGGATATAGTGATACATTGGTAATGGTTGAAACAATCGATGAGATTATGGCAGATAAGCTAATTGCCTTTGTCAATTGTCAATCTGATACTCATGTGCGTTATAGGGATATTTGGGATCTACATTGGCTGCAGCAGCAAGGTGCTACGCTTCAAATGGAATTGATTCGAAAAAAGATTGTGGACTATAAAATTGAAAACTATCTAGAAAAGATTGAAGAAATGATCAAGCGGCTGCCCGGTATTATTTATGGAAAGGAATTTAGGGTGCAAATGTCCAGATTTTTACCCATGGATGTTCAAGAAAAAACATTATTGAAGGAAAAGTTTTATGTGTTTTTAGAAAACAAAATGTGCCTATTATTAACCAATATAAGGAAAGGCCTTATTGGCGGAAATGTATAAAAATGAGAGATAGGTTGGTTGCAAAGATCACTCATTCTTGTTTGTTTTTATCATCACCTGAGCTGCCTTGTTTTGGATGTTTACCGTAATTTTTTGATTATCCACAACATACGAATCCAGTGTCTCGATTAATAGTTCAACGGTATTATTTTGAGCTAAGCTTGCACTAATCACAGTACCCGCTTCTTCTTGGTCCTGGGTATAGAGTTTAGAGCCTGGTAATGGAGCGATAGAGGTTTCCAATAAATTCGCTCTATACATATGTCGTTTAAGGGTTGCACGGTATTCCATTCGAGCAACGATTTCTTGCCCACAATAACAGCCTTTTTGAAAACTTACTGCCCCTAGTGCCGGGAGATCAATAGAATGGGGGAGAAGTTGTTCTATGGTTTCTGACCAAATTTCTGGAATGCCTGCTTGAATATCGAGTGATTTCCAAAATTCAAAATCACGCACTTGTATACTGTCGGATAATTGTTCAATGAGCGTTTGCAGTGAATCATAAGGCCCTAATAGTTCCATTCTGGGGGCGGGACTTGGAAGGGACAAACAGATTGTACCGTCTACACGGGTTGTCTGATGGTTATTGAAGGGATTGGACTTAAAGGGAAACTGACTTTTGAATGGCGTTAATAGTGTAGGATGAGTTTGTTGGGTAGGATAAAAAATTCCAAGTCGATACCATAAAGGGCTTACATCTTGAATCGTGACTTTAGAAAATCTTGCATACTTTTTTAGTTCTGCCATAGCGCTTGGCAATACCCCAATGGGCAGTTGAAGGTAATAGGTGTCGAGATGTAAAAAAATACGAAATAAAGCTCGGATCCGACCTTTAAGATTACAATAAGCCCCTAAGCGATGTTGATCGACAGTGACATCCGTAATATCACAGGTTAATTGGCCCTGTAAAAAAGTGGCGGCATCTACCCCGCTCACTGACAGGAGTCCATAGTGTTGGTTCAGATCAATCAGAATGGGCGTATGGGTTTCGGATATTGCTGGCATATTTACAACCTATTGATAAACTGTTATCTTATTTTCTCAAAAACAGACTATATTTTAACATAATATTACTTTATAGATGAATAGCAATATGGAATTACCTATCCCTTCTTATGTGCGCTGGCAATGTCGCCGCGGAATGCTAGAATTAGATATCCTACTTTTATCGTATTTTGATAAAAAGTATGAGCACCTACCCATCGTTCAGCAAAAAGCATTTGTCGCATTACTTTCCCATTCCGATCAACAATTATATGCTTGGTTGATTGGCACAGAGACACCCCCCATACCGTCTACACAAAACCTGGTTCAATCGATCCTTGCAGATAAATGGAAAGAGTAGATTTTAGCCTAGGGTTTTCTAAATTTTATGCTGTCCTATTCGTCGTCTTATATTTGGGGACGGTGGCAATTTTAATATGGCTACCCATGATGTTCTTACTTAAAATCTTAAGTATTAGCATTTTTATCTATGATTTTCAGAGAATGTGGACATTACACGTAAAAAGAAATGCAAAAGATTCTATTGTTCGGCTTTGGCAAGACTCCAAAGGGTATTGGGGTTTCCAAACCCACTCAGGCCAGCGTGCGATAGGACGGCTAAAAGGGGATAGCTATAAAAGTCGGTGGTTATTAGTATTGCGTGTTCGCCTTTCACGCCGATCGTTCAGTGTTATGATCCCTAGAGATGCCATGAATACTTTTCAATATCGCACCTTATGTGCCCGTTTAAAGTGTTCTGAATATCTGCCTTAAATAATCGCTGTATATCCCCTTTTTCTTATTTTATTAATTTATGGAAATAAATTTTTTAATTAACTAAGCTTAAATTAATATTGCGCTACATCTTGCCAAAAGGACTGGTAAGCGGCATAAGGGGGGCCGGTCCACATGCAGGAAAATCGTCTTGATTTACAACTTATAGAAGACAGTCGAAAAGGGGATCCTAAGGCATTTGATGCTTTGGTTACGCGTTACCAATCCCGGGTTTTCAAAATTGTTACACGCTTTGTAAAAGATCCGACGGAAACGTTAGACGTTAGCCAGGAAGTGTTTATTAAAGCTTATAATGCGCTTGCAAAATTCCGTGGGGATAGTTCTTTTTATACGTGGTTGTATCGAATTGCGATTAACACGGCTAAAAATTATATTGTTTCAGAAGGCCGTCGTCTTCCTGATATCGATATTGACATTATCGATATGGAAACGTTTATGTCTAGAAATAGTCCTAAAGAATATGGGACGCCAGAACGTTTAATGATGCGTGATGAAATCGAGCATGCCGTTTACGACACGATTGAACAGCTGCCGAAAGATTTACGAACGGCTATCATGTTACGCGAGGTCGATGGTTTATCTTATGAAGATATTGCCGAGACGATGCAATGTCCGATAGGGACTGTGCGTTCACGTATTTTTCGAGCCCGTGCCGCAATTGATAAAAGTGTTCAGCCTTTAATACAGCAGTAAACATAAAAGCTATTCAGATAACATTGTATTGTTGTTTGTTTTAATGATCTATGACTAATGCATAGCCGCCTAAATTAGGGTAAAATCAACCTCTTATTTAAACATTAAACCGTAAAATTTGAGGTGTTGCCCTGTCTAATCTACAAAATATTCGCAATTTTTCCATTATTGCTCATATTGACCATGGAAAATCCACACTCGCCGATCGATTTATTCAAACCTGTGGCGGTTTAAGCGATCGTGAAATGTCAAACCAAGTCCTCGACTCTATGGATTTGGAACGTGAACGGGGCATTACGATTAAGGCGCAATGTGTCACTTTACAGTTTAAAGCCAAAGATGGTCAAAGCTATTTGCTCAATTTTATTGATACGCCTGGGCATGTGGATTTTGCCTATGAGGTTTCACGATCGCTGGCCGCCTGTGAAGGGGCTTTACTGGTGGTCGATGCCGCTCAAGGGGTAGAGGCGCAAACCGTTGCCAATTGTTATACGGCAATGGAACAGAATGTAGAAGTGATACCTGTTTTAAATAAAATTGATCTGCCTCAGGTAGAACCAGAACGGGTGATTAAAGAAATTGAAGAAATTATTGGTATTGATGCCCAAAATGCTTTACGCATTAGTGCGAAAAGTGGTTTGGGGATAACCGATCTCTTAGAAGAACTGGTTTTATTAATTCCGCCCCCCGTTGGAGATAAAGAAGCGCCTTTACAAGCGTTAATTATTGATTCTTGGTTTGACAGTTATTTAGGCGTTGTCTCATTGGTTCGTATTAAAAATGGGGTATTACGAACCGGTGATAAGATTTTGATTATGTCTACGGGTAAAACACACACGGTAGACGAGGTGGGCATTTTCACGCCAAAGCGTGTGAAAAAAGAAGGGTTAAGTGCAGGCGAAGTGGGATTTGTGATTGCCGGGATCAAAGAAATCAATGGGGCGCCCGTGGGCGATACCATTACCTTAGCCAACCGCCAAGCAGCAGAGGCTTTGCCCGGATTCAAATTGTGTCAACCTAAAGTTTATGCCGGTTTATTTCCGGTTGAATCGGAAGATTATGAAAATTTCCGAGAAGCCCTCGCGAAACTTCGACTCAATGATTCTTCATTATTTTATGAACCTGAAGTGTCTCATGCATTAGGCTTTGGATTTCGCTGTGGATTTTTAGGGTTACTGCATATGGAAATTGTGCAGGAACGTTTAGAAAGAGAATATCAGTTAAATCTAATTACGACAGCACCTACGGTTATATTTGAAATTAAAACCCGTAAAGGCGAAATATGTTTTGTAGATAATCCTTCCAAGCTTCCAGATCCTTCTTTGATTGATGAGTTACGAGAGCCTATTGTTGAAGCCAATATTTTGGTTCCCCAAACTTATTTAGGGAATGTGATTACATTGTGTACCGAAAAACGCGGGGCTCAAACCAAGCTTATGTATTTAGGGAATCAAGTGGCGTTAACCTATGAGTTACCGATGAATGAGGTGGTATTAGATTTTTTTGATAGATTAAAATCGGTTAGCCGTGGGTTTGCCTCTTTGGATTATCATTTTGTGCGTTTTCAAACGGCTGATCTCGTTAAATTAGATATTTTAATTAATACGGAAAAAGTAGACGCCCTGGCTTGGATAGTTCATCGAGACAAAGCTTATCAACGGGGTCGGGAATTAACCGAGAAATTACAAGAAATTATTCCGAGGCAAATGTTTGATATTGCGATCCAAGCGGCGATTGGTGCGCACATTATTGCCCGAACAACGGTTAAAGCCTTGCGAAAAAATGTGATTGCCAAATGTTATGGCGGTGATATAAGCCGGAAACGTAAGTTATTAGAAAAACAAAAGGCGGGTAAAAAACGTATGAAGCATGTGGGTAAAGTAGAAATACCTCAAGATGCTTTTTTAGCTATTTTAAAAGTCGATAAGGATAAATAAATGAGATTTTCCGAAATTTTATTGGTGGCAACGACGCTAAGTGGGATTGTATGGGCGTTGGATACTGTATTTTTGAAACCGCGTCGTATGATGTATGTCCTTTCCGACTCAAAGGTTGATTTTGGAAAAGAACCATGGTGGGTAGAGTATGCAAAATCTTTTTTCCCGATTCTCTTTATTGTATTTATTTTGCGCTCATTTGTCGCCGAACCTTTTCGAATTCCGTCAGGATCGATGCATCCCACCCTATGGGAAGGCGACTTTATTGTTGTGAATAAATATAGTTATGGTGTCAAACTCCCCTTGTTAGGCTACAAAATATTGGAAGTGGGTGATCCTAAGCGTGGAGACGTGGTGGTTTTTAAACACGATAAAGAAGCCGAATCGATGGATATGATCAAGCGGATCATCGGATTGCCGAATGATCACATACAATATAAAGATAAAATACTGTATGTTAACGGTGAAGCCGTTAAACAGGTATTTTTAGAAGAAAAATTGGATATTAATACCAGTGGTGCCACCCATCCGGTACGTGAATTTGAAGAGGCGTTAGGGCCTAAAAAGCATAAAATCTATGTACATCCCACGATTACACAATCAGGCCCTGTCTATAATTTTGAGGACGTGATTGTTCCGGCGGGACATTATTTTGTGATGGGCGATAACCGCGATAATAGTAAAGATAGTCGAATGTGGGGATTTGTTTCCGATCAAGAAGTCCAAGGACGGGCATTTGCCATCTGGTTAAGCTGGGATAGCTTGCAGCATCGCGTGCGTTGGGATCGTCTGGCGACTAAAATTGAATAAGAGCAAAAAATGAACAAGCGGTGGGAAGAAAAAGGTTTGCAATTGATGAGGCGTGTAAATCACACGTTTATCGATATAAAGCTTTTGCAAGCAGCCATTACCCATCGTTCTACCGGCGTCACGAATAACGAGCGATTAGAATTTTTAGGAGATTCCATCTTAAATTTCGTGATAGCAGCCGAACTCTATCAACGGTTTCCAAAAGCCCGAGAAGGAGATTTGACGCGATTAAGAGCGCTTTTAGTGCGAGAAGAAACCTTAGCGCAGATAGCCAAGGAATTAGGGATTGGCGAACACTTAAGTTTAGGCATTGGGGAACAAAAAAGCGGTGGTTATCAACGAGAATCTATTTTGGCAGATGCGTTGGAAGCCATTATTGGGGCAATTTATTTAGATGATTGCCTGGAAAAATCTCGTCAGTGTGTTTTAACATGGTTTGAATCACGGTTGAATGCTCTGGTACCCGGTGTTTCTCAAAAAGATGCTAAAACACGTTTACAAGAATATTTGCAAGCACGTCATTTAGCATTACCCGAATATCAAGTGAAAGAAATTATGGGTGATGCGCATAATCCGATATTCCAGGTACACTGTTCAATATCTGTGCTGAAAGAACCTTTATTAGGAACTGCAAATACACGACGTAAGGCTGAGCAAAACGCAGCAGAGGCTGCATTAGAGGCGTTAAAAAATGTTTGAGAATGAAGAAATGGATACAGTCTGTGGCTATGTGGCAATTATTGGGCGGCCGAATGTTGGAAAATCGACGCTTTTAAATTGTATTTTGGGCCAAAAGCTCAGCATAACCTCTCGAAAACCGCAAACCACGCGACATCGATTATTGGGGGTAAAGACCGTTGAACGGGCACAAGCGATTTATGTGGACACCCCTGGGATGCATATCCGAGAAACACATGCATTGAATCGCTATATGAATAAAGAAGCGCGACGTGCATTATCGGGGGTAGATCTGGTTATTTTTGTTGTCGATAGCCTAAAATGGACGGAAGAAGATCAGTTAGTATTTGAACTGGTTTCGCAGTTAACCTGTCCCGTGATTTTAGTGATTAATAAAGAGGATCTGGTAATAGACAAAACAGAGTTATTACCTTATTTAAGCGCCCTTTCTTTAAAATTTAATTTTGCGGCTATTATTCCACTGTCTGCTAAGCATAAGAGAAATATTGAAGTCTTAGAGCGAACTGTTGAAAAATATTTACCGAAAAGCCCTCATTATTTCCCGGAAACTCAACTTACCGATCGTACCGTTCGATTTAGAATGGCTGAGATTATTCGTGAAAAAATCGTTCGTGCTTTAGGGGATGAATTGCCATATTCGACCACCGTCGAAATTGAAACTTATAAAACAGAGGTAGCGGGTGCGATTCCGCAAATTAGTGCGGTGATCTGGGTAGAAAGGGATGGTCAAAAGCCGATTGTTATCGGGAAGAATGGCGAAAGATTGAAAGAAATTGGCGTTCGTTCTAGAAACAATATTGAAACCATGTTAAAGACAAAAGTGCATTTAAAGCTATGGGTTAAGGTTCGAGGTGGATGGTCTGATGATGAAAAGGCGCTGAAGAGTCTAGGATATATAGATTTGTATGAATAAAAGTGGGCAGAGGTAACCCAAGATTATGCAACGGATTGAGTTCCAGCCTGCGTATATTTTGCACCGAAGGCCTTATCGTGAAACCAGCCAAATTTTAGAATTATTTTGCCGCGATTATGGTCGTATCGGCGTTGTGGCCAAAGGGATCCGAAGACCAAAATCGCCTGCCAAAGGTTTACTGCAACCCTTTATTCCTCTGTTAATTTCTTGTTGTGGCAAAGGAGAGTTATTAACCTTAACCCATTTTGATTCTGTGGGGGTTTGGCCATTCTTGATGGGCCGCAGATTGGTGAGCGCTTTTTATTTGAATGAATTATTAATGCGATTATTATACCGTTTTGATGCGAATCCGGATCTTTTTCAAAGTTATGATACAGCGTTAATTGAACTCGGAAAATTAAATCTAGTTGCAGATGGGCAAGCCGTGCTGCGTATATTTGAAAAGTCGTTGTTAAAAACCTTAGGGTACGAATTACAATTAGGGAAAGAGGTAGAAACGGGCCATGTCATTGAAGCTGAGGATCTGTATCATTTTGATCCGGCCTTAGGTCCTAAATTAGTGCCTGCTGCGTATTCCTATAATGAAGATAAATATCATCACCAATCGAATGTTATATTCAAAGGGAAAAGTTTATTGGCCTTAGATCAAGAACAGCTAACCGAGGGATGGGCTTTATCGGATGCTAAACGGTTAATGCGCCAGGCCCTCGCGCCTCATTTAGGGGTCCGGCCTTTAGAGAGTAGAAGATTATTATGAAGATTGTTGGTATTGGTACAGATATGGTTTCGACTGCAAGAATCGCGGCAATTTGGCAGCGCTTCGGACGTGCGTTCGCAAGGCGCATTTTAACGAAAAGTGAATGGGAAGATTTAGCTAAATCCCGTCATCCCATTGGCTTTTTAGCAAAACGCTATGCTGCTAAAGAAGCTGTTGCAAAAGCCATTGGAACAGGTTTTCGCGCACAGGGCATTTTATTAACCGAAATTGGGGTGAGCAATGATGCCTTAGGCCGTCCGTATTTGCAATTTATCGGGGGCACGGCCGCCGAAATGCTTAAAAAAGGGGTGACTGACAGCCATGTTAGCCTATCGGATGAGAAAGAATTTGCTTTGGCATTTGTTATTTTAACCGCAGGCTGAAAATAGAAATTCATTTATAGCGCACTGGTACTCCCTTCCCCCACCCTAACCCTTCCCTGCCAAGCGAGGGAGGGTTATGGGGGTGACAGTATTTTATAGAGTGGCGATAATGCTTTCCGCTTGTGAAAGCAGTGCATTAACCGCACTATCAAAAGCGTCCATTTGGGGTTTAATAATGCCTGAGACACGAGTCAGTGCCGCGTCCTCTAATATTCGAGCACATTCTTTTAATTGAGGGACTCCACAATAACAACAGGCCCCATGTAACTTATGGACATGATCGCGGAGTGCTTTCCAATTTTGCGCTTGGTAAGACTCTAGAATACGGCTTCTGTCCTGAGGGAGAGAGGCAATTAATTTTTCAAAAAATTCTTTTGCCAATTCAGCCCGTCCGCCTGCAAGTTTTTTAGCCAATTCCCAATCAAAAATCGCTGGGGCGGAAGGCTTAGGCACCCATTTATCTAATATGGCTTTAAGCTCTGGTTCGCCAATGGGCTTTGAAAGGTAATCGTCAATGCCAGCTGCTAACAGAGCCTTTTTTTCACTGGCTAATGCATGAGCGGTCAGCGCAATAATCGGGGTTGGACGACGTTGATTGTCGGCTTCTAATTTGCGAATAATATGTGCCGCTTCAATACCATTCATCCTTGGCATGCGTATATCCATAAATATCAAGTTAAATAAATAATGGCGTACAGCTTCTATGGCTTCTTCTGCGCTCGCTGCAATGGCGACTTCAAATCCCATTTCCTCTAAGAGAACAGTGATTAATTTTAAATTTTCAGGATTATCATCGACGGCTAAGACTTTTACCAATGACGACTTGGACTCAGACGCCGTTAAGCAGGTATCATTGGCATCGTCAGCCACAGTATGTTCAGCGTTTGCGATAAAAGCCTGTGAATAGCTAAGCGCATTATTTCCAGAATGGATGGGGGTCTCAATATATTTATTGACTTGAAAGGTAAACCAAAAGGTTGCGCCTTTTTGGGATTCACTTTCAACACCAATATTTCCGCCCATCTGTTCCACTAATTTTTTGCAAATCACCAAGCCTAGGCCAGTGCCGCCAAATTTACGAGAAGTATCAATTTTAGTTTGATTAAATGCTTGGAATAAAAGTTTTTGCTCTTCACTGGAAAGACCAATGCCGGTATCGGTAACGCTCGTGCGGATGACCAAGTGGGAAATAGACTCGCTTTCCAATATCACGCGTATAATAATACTGCCATGATCGGTAAATTTGATGGAATTGCTGACAAGATTCGTGATGATTTGTTTAATGCGTAGCGGATCGCCCATCACAATGGGTGGCACGTCAGAATAGATTAATGGAATTAATGCAATATTTTTTTCATGCGCATGCGGTGCCAATAAATTTAAAGTTTCATCAATACAATCCCGAATATCAAGTGGCGTATTTTCAATCCGCAGTTTTCCAGCTTCAATTTTAGAAAAGTCTAAAATATCATTAATAATGGCTAATAAATTTCCGGCCGATTTTTGTATGGTGGTGATGTATTCATGCTGTTTTTTGTTGAGTTCTGTTTTTTGTAATAAATTAATAAACCCAATAACCCCATTTAAAGGATTACGAATTTCATGGCTCATATCGGCTAAGAATTCAGATTTAATCTTGCTGGCGTTTTCTGCAGCTCTTCTGGCAATTTCCAGCTCGATATTTTGCACTTCAATAGTTTCTAAGGTTCGTCTTAAACTGAGCGTCGCTTGATCAATTTTATGTTGTAATTCCGAATGGGCATTTTCTAATGCTTGTGCCATGGTATTGATACCCGATTCTAGAACCTCTATCTCTTGATAGGCAGAGGTTCGAATGCGAGTGTTTAATTTTCCTTTTTTGATACGCTCAACTGCTTGGGCCAGCTCTAAAACGGGACGGGTAACATGGCGGCTCATTTGAAAGGCGAGTAACCCACTAATGCTAAGGCCTAATAGATAGATCATACAAGTATGCATTAGGATTTTAGATTGGCGAATATGTATGGATTTAGTTTCTAACTCAAGTTTTAACCATCCAATGATTCTTTGATTTTGACCGAGTTCAGAATGCACCTCGTGAATTTCTTGTCGAATGACAACCGGGTGTAAAAAGGCAATAGAATCTTTATTTTCCTGAATGAAAAACTTTTCACTATAGGGCTCTGTTTCTGTTGGGGGCGTAAAGGGCAGGTGGGGTTGCCCAACCGATACAATTTCTTCTCCGTTTTTTGTATAGAAGGTGACGCTTTGTGCGTTGTGTTCAGTCAGCGTCGCATCCGCTAAGCTTTGCAATAACAACTTATTTTGGGAAAAAACACCATACTCGCTGACTACCGCTAGCTTTAAGCCGATGGCTTCCCCATATTCCCGGAATGAATTTTCAAGGTCTTGCAGACGGCTGCTGGTAAAAAAGGCGCTCAGCAGCACAGAAATGGTGATGGTCGGCACCAATGCCAATAATAATACC
The DNA here is from genome assembly GCA_027364575.1 of bacterium. GTDB lineage: Bacteria > Pseudomonadota > Gammaproteobacteria > UBA6186 > Azoamicaceae > CADEGZ01. Next base: position 43,279 of record DAHXPC010000007.1, on the reverse strand, counting down.
TGATGTTTAATGCCCCATTTCATAAAGGTATTGTGCCGGGTTACAAGATAGTGTGCAATGGGCGAATTCTGAATAAAGAGAGAGTAGGCTTCATGGCTGCAATAATGGTTTACGATTTAGAAACGGTACCGGATATTAACGCGGGCAGACGGCTATTAGGACTTACCGATAGCACCGATCAAGAGGTTGCCGAGGCCTTATTTGCGCGTCGAGAGCAACAGACTCAGGGTGCCTCAACGTTCTTGCCTCATTATTTACACCAAATTGTGAGTATATCGGTTGTCGTTTCAACGCCTGAGTGGGTAAAGGTATGGTCATTAGGGGATCTAGATGCCACAGAAAGTGACATTATTGCGCGCTTTTTTGAAGGCATAGAACGCTATACCCCAATTTTGGTTTCTTGGAATGGCTCTGGGTTTGATCTTCCTGTCTTACATTATAGGTCTTTGTTGCATGGGATCCCTGCTCCCCGATATTGGGAAACCGGTGATGATGAACCTGCCTTCAAGTGGAATAATTATTTGAGTCGTTATCATCAGAGGCATATGGATTTGATGGATGTTTTGGCAGGCTATCAAAGCCGTGCTTTTGCGCCTTTAGATGAGCTTTCTATTTTATTAGGCCTGCCGGGTAAAATGGGCATGGCAGGGGGAGAAGTATGGAAAACCTATCAAGCGGGGGATCTCTCGAATATCCGAAATTATTGTGAAACCGATGTATTAAACACCTATTTAATTTATTTGCGTTTTCAGTATATTCGAGGTCATTTAAATAAAGACGAAATCGATTTTGAAACAGAACGATTAAAAGCCTATTTACTCAGCGCCGATAAAGCACATTTTTTAACTTTTTTAAAGGTATGGCAATCCCATGAATGAGTCTGTAATCGCACATGTGCATGCCCTTTCACATGAGGGAAGAGGCATAGCTTCTGTTAAGGGTAAAACCACTTTTATTGAAGGTGCTCTTCCGGGTGAAACGGTTGTATTTACATATAAAAAACGCCGAAATCGATTTGATGAAGGGGTGGCAGTTGAAGTGGTTCAGGCATCCGCGGATAGGGTAACGCCGCGCTGTATTCACTTTTCGGAATGCGGTGGATGTGCCTTGCAGCATATGGATCCCATGGCCCAAATCCATTTTAAGCAAAGTGTGGTTTTAGAAAACTTATTGCACTTTGGTGGGGTAACCCCTACCGACATCTTACCCCCTATTTTGGGCCCGGTGTATGGTTATCGTCGAAAAGCACGTTTAGGCGTAAAATATGTCCTTAAAAAAGGAAAAGTATTGGTCGGCTTTAAAGCAAAAAATCCGAATTATCTTGCAGATATTCAACAATGTGATATTTTGCACCCTTCAGTCGCCATTGTATTACAAAAACTGCAAGGGCAAATATCAACGCTTAAGGCTTACCAATCTATTATACAGGTAGAAATTGCGGTAGGCGAACATTCCAGTGCATTGGTATTTCGGAACGAAGCGCCCGTAGGGCAAGAAGATAGGCAAGCATTAAAGGCGTTTGGAGTAGAGAACCAGATTGCTATTTATTTGCAATCTGATAGCACAGAACCTTTGGTCCCGCTGCATTCTATAGAAGAAGATGGAATGTTAAAGTATCGCCTGTCGGACGCGAATATAGCAATTCAGTATCAACCCACGGATTTTACGCAAGTCAATTTTGATATTAATCAACAAATGGTGTCTCGCGTTATAGAATTATTGGCATTAGAGCCCACTGATCGCGTACTTGATCTTTTTTGTGGGTTGGGCAACTTTAGCTTACCGATTGCTCGTTTTGTGGCAAAAGTGGTTGGAATAGAAGCAAACGCGGAAATCGTCAAAAAAGCTTATCAAAATGCCTTGTCCAATAAGCTAATGAATATCGAATTTTATGCCTCTAATTTGCAAGGCAGCGTATTGGATGCGAAATGGGTTAAGCAGTCTTTTAATAAAGTTTTATTAGATCCACCGCGTACAGGTGCATTGGAAATATTGCCGATTATTCATAAAGGTGGGGCTTATAAAATCGTGTATGTGTCTTGTAATCCGGCCACGTTTGCGCGTGATATAGGCGAGCTCGTTAAAAAATATAAATTTACCTTAGGATCGGTGGGTGTATTAGATATGTTTCCACAGACGACGCATGTTGAATCGATAGCCGTACTAACTCGATAAGCCTAAAATTGGCGTGGCATAAAAAAATATACGCCAAGCCGTCAGTGGATGGATGAGATCGTATGGCGATGGGATTATCAAGTTGGTATACTGTTGACTTTTTGAGAAGCTAGGAGGCGAGCATGCGTATTATTTTATTAGGACCTCCGGGCGCGGGGAAGGGCACGCAGGCAGAAATGATTTGCAAGCAGTTTTCCATCCCCCAGATTTCTACGGGTGATATGCTACGCAGGGCGGTGACTGAAGGCACGAAGATAGGTCAAGAAATAAAGCATATTATGGCTTCTGGCCAATTGGTGCAAAATGATATTATCCTTGCATTGATTAAAGAACGCATTCAGCAGCCGGATTGTGCTGCAGGGTTTTTATTGGATGGATTTCCAAGGACCATTCCACAAGCAGAAATGTTAGAGGCAGTGGGCATCGCATTAGATTGGGTAATTGAGATTCAGGTGCCAGACGAAGAAATCATCAAACGGTTAAGTGGTCGATGGATCCATGCAGCTTCTGGTCGAACCTATCATATTCAATTTAACCCTCCTAAAATTCCGGGGAAGGATGATCAAACCGGCGAGGCTTTAATACAACGAGAAGATGATAAAGAGGCCACCATACGCAACCGATTACAGATTTATCATCAGGAAACAGAGCCCTTAGTAAAATGGTATCAAAATAAGGGGACTGCGCGGTGTATGCAGATATCGGGTGTGGGCTCGGTTGACAGTATTCGCCAGCGTATTCTGGAGATATGTAAATGCCCACCCATTCACTAAGCGAAGAAAATTTTGATGCTTTTGTGGCCGCACATGAGACCGTATTGGTTGATTTTTGGGCGGAATGGTGTGGTCCCTGTAGAGGCTTTGGTGAAATTTATGAAACGGTTTCAGAAAGGCATAATGATATTGTCTTTGGCAAAGTGGATATCGATAAAGAGCGACAATTGGCACAAGATTTTAATGTTCGCTCTATTCCGATGCTGATTATTTTCCGCGGAGGCATCGTTGTCTATGCGGAACCGGGTGCTTTACAACAGGCAGCACTAGAAGAAGTTATTCAAAAAGCTAAAACGATAGATATAGCAGAGCTTCAGGAAAAAGTTCGCCTGCAAAAAGCCGCGGAATAGCCCATTTTTCTATTCAATAATCGGGATGAACCCTATTGGTTGTTTATCTCGATATAAGCCTTTGACCTATAGGGTTGTAGGCGGAATGCCATTTTTATAAAACCAATCCCATCACCTGCGCCCCAATCGCGGAACCGCAAAATGGTTTTTTTTCTATTCTACATCCAATGAATTGGATGCATGCCATCTGGTAACCATTAAGATGAATACTCAAAGTGAGGAAGGGCAATCAATGATTCAGGAGGAGCACTTAAGAATCGTGATTGCGTAGAACAGAAGGGGGATTGGCTATCGCTCAATTCTTAAAAATTTAAGATGGCTGTCCTTAGGGAAAGATTGGATTTTCTCCGCAATGAAACTGTAAAATGAAAGATAATATCAATATAAATGCAAAAACACGGGTGGCGTCTTGTGCGGAAAAATGACCAAAATCAGTACCCGTTTTTGGTGGATTGCGAGGGGACAATAGCCTGCGGTTAGGAATGTTATTAAGTGTGGATTACGATGTGAGATAACCATTTCTCCAGCCATATTAGAGATGGTATTTTTATATTTTGATACACTTTTTTAAAAAATTTTGACAATGGACTATGTACTGACATAATATCTGTGCTATGTTTGTATTGTCTAATTGTTAGAGATAAGCCGTAGGAGATCGAGAATGGCAAAGGTAAATAAAATCGTCAAGAAAGCAAAAGCTGGCGTGAAGACAATGGCTCGTAAAGCTAAAGCCCTAGTTGAAAAGGCTGTGGCAGCCCCTAAAAAACGTGTAGCTAAGAAAGCAGTTGCTAAAAAAGCAACCGTTAAGAAGGTTGGCGTTAAGAAAGCAGCAGTTGCTAAAAAAGCGGTAGCTGCTAAGACAACTGCCAAAAAAGCGGTTGCTAAGAAAGTAGGCGTTAAGAAGGCTGTTGCCAAAAAAGTAACGGCTAAGAAAGCAGTTGCTAGGAAAGTAGGTGCTAAGAAAGCAGTTGCTAAGAAAGCAGTTGCTAAGAAAGCAGTTGCTAAGAAAGTAGGTGCTAAGAAAGTAGGTGCTAAAAAAGCAGTTGCTAAGAAAGCAACGGCTAAAAAAGTGGTCAAAAAAGCCGCTGCTAAAAAAACAACCGCTAAGAAAGTAAAAACTGTAGCACGTAAGCCAAAAGCTGCTGCTGCAAAAAAACGAGTGTCTGCTACGAAGAAAGTAGTCGCTACTCGTAAAAAAGCAGTTCGTGGTAAAAAAGCGAAAGCAGTTGCTCACGTAGCAATGGCTGCTTAAATCTATAAGAAGCCATTAAGCGTCGCACTGCTTTCTAAGCAAGTGTTATTAAGTGCGACGCTTTGTGGTGACAAAGGTATGATTATAACAAGTTGTATATTTTGTCCAACCAAATCAATATCTTAGCGATAGATACTTCCACAGATGCCTGCTCGGTTGCTCTCTATTCAAATGGAAAAATCACTGAACATTTTGATTTAGTGCCCAGAGCGCATGCGCAATTAATCTTACCCATGATCGATGCCCTGTTAAACGCAGCGGGGATCCTTATCTCTCAGGTAGATGCTTTTGCATTTGGGAGAGGTCCAGGAAGCTTCACTGGCGTTCGAATTGCCTGTAGTGTTATCCAAGCCTTAAGTTTTGGCACCCATAAACCTGTGATCGCTGTTTCTACTTTACAGGCATTGGCAGAAGGGGCGTACCAAAAAATGGCTATTACCCAGGCACTGGCAAGTCTGGATGCACGTATGCAAGAAATCTATTGGGGGCTTTTTGAAATTGGGACAAATGGCATTATGGAGCCCGCAGGAAAGGAATCGGTAAGCCCCGAAAGCCTTGCGCTATTACCTTCAAACGCCTGGCAAAGGGTGACAGGCTTTCCGCATGCTGAAGATATTGCTCGAATTGCCGCCGTCGAATACCGCTTAGGCAATATGGTCTCGGCTGAAGCCGTATTACCGATATACATCCGAGATGAAGTGGCTAAAAAACCGTCTGAATAGAGATGGATCTAGAGAACTATCAGGCTTTGGCCAGTGCCGTTGACAATCATAACCAAATCGGTAACATAAAGAATAGATCCTCGCTAAATAGGGAATAAAGTTATGCTTGAAACCTATCATCATAAAAGAAATTTCTCCAAAACGCCTGAACCTAAAGGCAACCTCCCCAAAAATCATATGGTATTCCCGATATTTGTGATCCAAGAACATCATGCTTCCCATTTACACTACGATTTTCGCTTAGAAATGGAGGGGGTTTTAAAATCTTGGGCGCTACCCAAAGGGGTGCCGCAAAAAAAGGGTGAAAAGCATCTTGCGATTTTAACCGAAGATCATCCCATAGAATATGCCAATTTTTCAGGCACTATCCCGAGTGGGCAATATGGGGCGGGTGAAGTGTTTATTTGGGATAAGGGTACTTTCGAAAATTTGACGCACGATCCACAACAGCACATTAAAAATCTTGCCAATGCGTTTAAAGATGGACATATTTCAATTTGCCTGCATGGAAAAAGACTTAAAAATTCATATTTTGTTTTACAAAGAGTCGTACTTTCGAAAAAAGAACAATGGATATTGCTTAAACTTGTTTAATTGCACAGTTGCGGTAGCATATTGTAAAGCGTATCTTTGAATAAAACATGCATTCTTTTAGCAATAGGAGAATAAAATGGATCTTATGCATTCTCGACCTTTTGAGATAATTAAAAAATTACGTCAAGATATTAATAAAATATTTGAAGGGCTACCAAGCGCCAGCGAAAATATTTTTAATAAAAAACAACACTTTGTTCCCAAAATAGATATCAAAGAAGAAAAAGATAAGTTTACGCTATGGGCAGATATTCCAGGGATTGATCCCAAAGATGTGGAAATCTTTATAAAAAATAACACCTTAATTATTCAAGGTACCTCCTTTCATGAAAGCCATGATAAACAAGAAGGCTTTACGCATATTGAGCGGGTATCGGGTAATTTTTATCGTGAATTTCCTTTGCCGCTCCATGGCGATAGGGACAAAATTACTGCCCATACCAAACATGGAGTTTTGGAAATATTTATTCCAAAATTGACAGATAGCTCAGCGACCGAGATGAAAAAGATAGAAGTGAATGCAGAATGATTGTGAGAATCTGCAAGCGTGTAGCCATTAATACTCGAATATTGAAGGCTGTTGTTCGTACCACTTCCGAAAGCCGCCTGTTAAAGATTTAACATTTTTATAGCCCATTGCCTGTAAATTTTCAGCAGCCAGTGCCGAACGCGTTCCGCCGCCACAATATAAAACAATATCAGCTTCCACATCTTCGGTTACTTTTTCGATGGTGAGTTCTAATTTACCGCGGGTAATATAAATAGCATTGGGTATCGATCCGTGTTGCCATTCGGCCTCTTCTCGGACATCAATTAAGTAAAAATGGGTTTTTTCAGCCATTTTTTTTAAAAGAGAGTCGACGCTAATTTCTGAGATCTGCGAAAAAATAATTTGCAGTCGTTTTGTCAATAATTTACCGGGTTGCATGTTATTCATTCTCCTTCGCTAATAATAGTAATTGTAAAACGCGTTCATAGATCTTGGTTAAAGAGCTAAGTTCTGAAATTTTAACCGATTCATTGGTGCAATGGATTGTCGCATTACAAGGCCCCAACTCCACAACTTCAGTACCCATTGGGGCAATAAAACGGGCATCCGAAGTGCCGCCATTCGTTGATAAAGCGGGTGTTGAATTGACAATTGCCTCGCAAGCTTCTGTACAGGCAGATAATAATACGCCCGGCTCCGTTAAAAAAGGATACCCTGAAACCGTATAATTGAGCGCATACTGCAAACCGTAGGGTTGTAATAGATTTTTAATTTTTTCAATCAGGATCTCTGGGGTTACTTCGGTATTGAAACGAAAGTTAAATTGACATTCTAGGGCCGCTGGAATGACATTCGTAGCCCCAGTGCCTGCGTTAATATTGGCTATTTGGAAGGTGGTTGGGGGAAAAAATTCATTACCCTGATCCCAAACGTGATGGCTAAGCTCATTTAAAGGTAACAATGCGCGATGGATAGGATTATCGGCTTTTTCAGGATAGGCGACGTGCCCTTGTTTGCCCAAAATTTTTAAAATGCCATTTAGTGATCCACGACGGCCATTTTTTATCGTGTCACCGGCTTGATCTCGAGCTGTAGGCTCGCCCACAATGCAATAATTTATTTTTATGCCCTGATTTTTTAAGTATTCAACGACTTTTACCGTGCCATTTTCTGCCAAACCCTCTTCATCACTGGTAATCAAAAAGCCAATCGATCCATGCGAGTTTGGAAAATGTTCAATAAAACGCTCAGTGGCCGTTATCATCGCAGCCAGGCTGCCTTTCATATCTGCCGCACCCCGGCCATATAAATACTCACCATTTATACTCGGCGTGAACGGTGGGGTAGCCCAATCGTTTAGATTACCGGCTGGCACAACATCCGTGTGGCCTGCAAAAACGAATAAAGGCCCGGGGAGACTGCTTCGGATTGCCCATAAGTTTTGCACGTCTCCAAACGGTAAAGAATAAATGGAAAATCCCAATTTTTCTAAGCGTTTGGCGAGTATTGCCTGACAGTTGGCATCATTCGGCGTAACAGAGGGACATTGGATCAATGCTTTAGCAAGCTCGATGGTTTCAGAATAGGGTTTGTGCATAGCTTACAGCCTGAGTAATTCATTAATCGCTGTTTTTTGTCGCGTTTTATCATCCACACGCTTAACAATTACCGCACAATAAAGGCTATATTTTCCATCCGGGCTGGGGAGATTGCCTGGAACTACAACACTATTGGCAGGAACACGGCCGTAAGTAATTTGTCCGGTTTCCCGATCATAAATACGCGTGCTTTGACCAATATAAACGCCCATAGAAATAACTGCTCCTCGCTCGACAATAACGCCTTCGACAATTTCAGAACGCGCGCCGATAAAACAGTTATCTTCAATAATGGTTGGGTTGGCTTGCAAGGGCTCTAATACGCCACCGATACCCACGCCACCCGATAGATGAACATGATTACCAATTTGTGCGCAAGAGCCCACGGTCACCCAGGTATCGACCATGGTGCCTGTGCCAATATAAGCGCCTATATTCACAAAACTTGGCATTAGTACGGTATTTGGTGCAATGTAGGCACCTCGGCGAATAGTGGCAGGCGGTACAATACGGACGCCTAATTCCTCAAACTGTGAATGAGAGATATCGGTAAAGCGGAGCGGGACCTTATCATAAAATTGGCTGAATCCGCCGGTTACAGGAGCGCTTTTATGCAAGCAAAAAAATAAAAGAACGGCTTTTTTTAACCATTGGTTGACTTGCCATTGTTCATTTACAAACTCTGCGACTCTTAGCTTGCCGCTTTCTAATGATTCAATCACTTCGTTAAGTGCTGCCCGAAGCTTAGGCTCAGGCGATAGGGGCGTTAAGGTTGCTCTATTTTCATAAGCTGATTCAATAACTGATTTTAGGTCACTCATGGCCAGCGTCTCCAAAAAATGATAAAGTAAATTTCACAAAACACTACCATATTCTGTGGGTTTTTGGATAGGAATTTAAATATGTTAAAGAAAATTAAAGCAAAGATCCAAAAAAGGCTATCCTTGCCGGCTCTAAAAAAACATCAAGTGTTGGGATTAGCGTTGCTGGGTATTATCATTTTGCTTTTTATTTCGCAAAGTTTATACCAAAAACTTATGCGATCTCCCGAAATCAGCCCAGCCTCAATTAGGGTTCAGACCATACGGGTGAAAGAAGCGCCGATGCCTAAAATTGTGGAAACTGTCGGTACTTTAACAGCGAATACGGAACTTAGCCTAAAAGCAGGGGCTTCTGGTAAAGTACAAAAGCGATTAGTGGATGGGGGTACTTGGGTGAAGGCAGGAACGTTGCTTGCCCATATGATTGCCGCCCCAGAAGTACGGGCACCTTTCGATGGCTATCTGACCGACTGGCAAGTCAAAGAGGGTGAGTATGTCAGTTCAGGTACGCCGTTAATTGAATTAGTGAATACAGATGTCTTATCGTTAACCTATAAAGTGCCAGAGAATTTTGCCCCAGAATTAGCTAATGGACAAAAAATAGAGGTCTCCGTTAAGGCGTTGCCCGATCAAACTTTTTCAGGAATTGTGAATTTTATATCACCCATTGTGGATAGAAAAACGTATACCATTTTAATTAAAGCCACCATTCCAAATCTTAAGCAAGCTTTATGGCCAGGTATGTCAGCTTATGTTCGACACGTTTTAAAAATACAAGAAAATGCATTGATTATTCCAGAGGCCTGTTTAATTCTCACTTTAGAAGGTCATGATGTTTTTATGGTGGTAGAGGGTAAAATTCAAAAGCGTGCAGTAATAGTGGGTGAAAAGCGAAATGGCAGAGTTCAAATACTCGATGGTGTCAAACTAGGGGATGCGGTTATTTTAACGCGAACGTATTTAATTCAAGAAAGAAGTTTGGCGACAGCGGAAGATTGGGCGGGAGATTGGTAATGTCGGCATTAGACGTTTTTGTGCGGCGTCCAGTGATGGCAATTGCCATTAATTTAATATTATTTATATTAGGGATGGTGGCATTTTATCAGATAGAGTTAAGGCTAAAACCACATTCCGCAATCAATGAAGTGAATATCTCCACGGCATTTCCGGGCGCCAATAGCCTTGCCGTAGAATATCAAGTGACAAAGCCTCTAGAGGATGCATTGGCGGGGTTAGATGGCATTAAAAAGTTGAGATCTTCTTCTGAAAACAATGTTAGTAATATTTTTGTTCAATTTAAAGCTGGCGTTGATAGTCACAAAATTTTAAGTCAGGTACGCGATCGCGTCTTGGCCACCAGCAGTAGTTTACCCAAAGCGGTAAAACGCTCAAATATTGAAGAACAAGGCGAAAATGATCTCACGATTATGTATGTAAAGTTTGAAGATCCTACCCGCAGTATCCCCATGCTTTCTGATTATATTCGCCGCAACGTTGAAGATCGCTTGCGTTTGGTGGAAGGTGTTGCAACGGTTGGTAATTTTGGCAATCAAATCTATATGGTCGCGATTAAGCCGGATCCAGCACTTTTGGCTGAACATCAGGTGACGGTGCAAGAAGTTGTACACGCATTAAAACGAGAAAAAACATTTGCTTCAGGGGGGGAAATTGAAGGGACGACGGGCAAGGAGACCGTGGTTTTAACGGCGGTTGTGGAAAAACCGCGCGATTTTGAAAAAATTGTTGTCAAAAATAGCAAAAGGGGGCGCATTACCATTGGCAACATAGCCTCCGTTTCTTTGTCGCACCAAACAACCTTTTTAAAGATGCGTGTCGATGGACAGGATGCCGTGGGCTTAAGCATTGTCGCTAAGCCTAAAGCCAATCCTTTAACGGTTGCCGAAAATGTACAAAATTTTATGGACGATTTGCAAAAAAATCTGCCCGCTACGATGAAGGCTTCTATTAGTTTTGATGCCACAAAAGCCTTTATGGCCTCTATGACAGAAATGCGCCATACCTTATGGGAAGCCATTATTTTAGTGGGCATTATTGTCACATTTGCACTGGGATCTATGCGAGCTGCGCTATTACCAATGATAACAATTCCGGTATGTTTAGTCGGCACTTTTGCCTTAATGCTTATGTTGGGCTTTAGTCTGAATCCGGTTACTTTATTGGCCTTGGTGCTTGCCGTTGGATTGGTGGTAGATGATGCCATTGTGGTGGTCGAAAATATCTATCGACATATGGAAGAAGGGCTAAGTGCATATGAGGCCTCTAAACGCAGTATGAAAGAAATTAGCTTTGCGGTAATCGTTATGACGGTAACCCTTGCTGCTGTTTATTTGCCTTTACTTTATCAAGTCGATGAATCGGCGGTCATTTTTCAGGAGTTTGCTTGGACATTGGCGGGAAGCGTTATAATATCGGGCTTTGTCGCCTTAACTTTAACCCCTGCATTATGCGGAAAATTTTTAAAAAAACCTAAAAAAATGCTTTTTTGGGATATCTTAAGTGCAAAATATCGCATGGGCTTAGAACTGGCCATGCAGCATCCTCGAAAAATCTATCTGCTGTTGGTGATGATTGCTTTAATCGGCGTTTTTGGTTTCCAGAGATTGCCTTCAGAAATTATTCCGGCAGAAGATGAAGGATATTTATCCGGTGGAATAAATACAGATAATATGGTTGCAGAGCCTGTTCGAGAAGATTGGTTTAAATCAGTAGAGGCGGTATTGAATACGCTGCCAGAAAAAGAAAGGGTAATGACCGGGGTTTATCAAGATAAATGGATGTGGTGGAATTTAATCTTGAAACCCATAGAGCAGCGAAAGCGCACGGGTTTTAAGATAGCGCAAGATTTAAAATCCCGTTTCAAGGCGATCGTTGGGCCGGTTGTGAATGTAAACGAAAGCCAAAATTTTGGCGGCGGTGAGTCTTTAAAAATTATTCTACAATATGCAGGTGAACAAGAGCCTCTTTTATCGGCTGCTAAAAACATTATGAAAGAGGCTAGGGGACTTTCAGGTTTTTCAGATTTTAGCTGTGAGCAAACATTTGAAAAAGCGCATTTAAAGGTGATTGTCGATAGAGCCTTAGCGTCTGAATTGGGTATCAGCATTGAAGCCATTGAAGACACCTTATATACCTTTTTATCGGGACAAAAGGCTGCTGATTTTAATTTTCAAGGGCTAGATTATGATGTGGTGGTTCGCGCTCCCATGTGGTTAAGAAGTGAAATAGAAAATTTAAACACCTATTTTGTGGCTAATGCCGAGGGACAATGGGTTCCATTAGGCAGTTTGGTTCACTTAAAAGAAGTTTTAGAACCTAGCCAAATTAAGCATTACGATAGAATGCGGGGGGCTGAAATTATCGTTTCCCTACAACCCGGCAAGGCCTTGGATAAGGCCATGAATGAACTAGACAGTATTATTAAAAAACATCTCCCAAATGATGCACGATATCAATTTGGCGGCAAGGGTGAGCAATATCAAGAGTCTACCCACTCGCTGTATTTAACCTTTGGACTGGCACTGGCGTTTATTTATTTGGTTTTAGCCGCGTTGTTTGAAAGTTTTGTGCATCCATTGGTCGTGCTGTTAACCGTTCCGCTCTCTATTGCGGGCGCCGTTTGGGCAATTAACGGTATAGGTGGAACAAATAATGTCTATATGATTATTGGATTGGTCACCTTAATTGGGCTTATTTCTAAGCATGGCATATTAATTGTGGATTTTGCCAATCGTCTTCGCGATTTACAATATTCAACGAAAGAGGCAGTCGTAATGGCAGCCGAATCTCGCTTTCGGCCCGTATTGATGACAACTTTTGCCATGGTTTGTGGTGCTATTCCTTTGATATTTAGCAAAGGCACCGGGGCGATCGCTAAAGCCCATATTGGCTGGGTGATTATAGGGGGTATGTTAGTGGGAACGATATTTTCCTTATTTGTCGTTCCGGTGGTCTATGCGGGCATTGGTGAAAAGATCAAATGAAAGGAGGTTAAATCTGGATTTTAGAAAATGCAGAGATCTGTAAATCTTAATATGGTTAGATCTGGGCGGCATACACAGGTTCTATGTGAAATCATCAGGAAGCACTTGAAAACAAGCACAAATTTCAGTGTAGCCAAACAGGATGCTAGCAACAAGCCGATGTACCCCATCCACCACGCTATAACCATTAGATTTTTCACATACTGTTATGGGCGGTAATTTTCCTTTGTTATGCATCCAATTTAATATGCTAGCAAGTCTTTCATCCCCAAAAACCACATCACCCATTGTAGCACTCTCTAATAGCTTGTTATGGGGACTTATTGCGCTAATATCAATGTGGTGAATTTTTTCTCCTGAACCCCCGCTAATGTAAGGGTAGTAATCCGAATCTGTTTCCCTACCATCGAGCATTGCCCTACCATTATTTAAATGCGATGTTTTTATGACGGAGGGGATAAAATCCGCTTTTATATACATATATTCTAAATCATCCGATTCTTCCCATGGGCAGTTAAATTCTATAACCCTTTCACCATGCTTAATTTGCACATCCCATTTACGCCTACCCCTTTTTTCTTTTTCATGCTTATGTTCTACCTCTTCTCCTGAGCTTGCCATATAGCCTCCCTGATTTTTGGACTTTATTGCAGAAGTCACGAAAACAACGCCACTGTGTCTTTAGAAAGTTAGTCTGTTTATTTAATTTCAATCACTCAATTTTTAACATTCAACAAATCATATAAATTAACAGACTTTGCCACATAACGGAAGAAGCAGGTAAAATGCAATAAACTAAATTTAGCTAGAGCGGATTGGCTTTTTGCTAAGAACAAAGTCATTATAAGGTATTTAAGTTATGCTAACGGTAAGCTTAAGTAGAGTGTCAAAAAAGACATTAACTGTAAATGATGCTGTTAAAGAAAAAGCCTATTTAAAGCTACTTGATAAGTTTTGGCATATAACCTTATTTTTCATGTGGCGCCTTAAGGCTTGTAAAGTTTATTAAACCTTACAAGCCTCTTGTGCTTTACTTAAATTTGCTACTATAAGAAGTGCTATCCGCTTTTGATGCTGGCTCTGCAGCAGCGGCTGCTGTACTTTCAGAGGTTGGTATATTGCTAGGAGGCGTAATGCTTGAAGCGCTTGCACTTGTCTTAGCAGCATCTGATAAAAGCAAAGGAGCTTTTTGTGGTTCATATTTTGCTTTTAATGCGGCAGTTTCCTGCTTTAATTGGTAACAAGTATCTGCCAACTTCATGATGACCTGTTCAAATCCCTTTTTATCATTGAAATCAACATCTGCAAAATCCCACTGATCAAATCCCGCATAGGCTATTAGACTTTGAAAAAAGATTCGGGGCTCAGCGCCTTGACTCATCAAGTTCATATGCTTGTGACAAATTTGTTTCAAGTCTTCATGACTAGGTTGCGTGATCGTTAATTCTGACGCATCTAAACCTCCGCCAGAAACGGTAAAACCTTGTGATGCCTCTAATTCTGCAATCATACTAGCAGCATCATCATTGTAAATACTTTTTCTGAAGCTCTCATCCGTGTGATAGTTTAAGATCGCAGTAAAAGCTTGTATTGCCTCATGCTTAAGCCCCTTTTGTAAGCAACGTTTGGCTAAGTAAAAGGAATAAGGTCCTGTATAGTTGCTAGAATCAAGAAGATCTTTGCATGATTCATCTAATTCAATTGCTCCTTTTAACAAAATTTCAAAGGTTTGCGATGTTAAACCATTTTCTGTATTCAACCTATTCATAAAGGCAGCTTCATTTTCCGATGCGATACGAGCAGGGGCGATTGCTTGGATTTCTTCAATTAAATTAGCGGGAAGTATCAAGGTATTTTTCAAGTATTTGAAGACAGAAATTAATTGTTGTTCAAGAAATGCTGAGGGTCTGAATTCAAACCAAAGCGTATAATCTTGCCCATTTAGTCTCCCAGAGCAATCACTGACAATTGCCTGAACTTCTTTAGGCAATTGATCGTATGAATTCTTGTTGTGGTCGGCTTCTGTTATACGGATCGTATAGGCGGAAATTAAGTTTTCTAGATTCAAAGGATCTACCACAGAACTTTTTACGATAACGATGGTTGCTTTTGTTTCGTCATTCTCTAAAACACATTCTTCAGGATAGGTTGGTGGATTAGTAGGGTTTTGAAGGCTATCTTTTATAATGGACCATGGCATAATCATTCTCCCAGTTGTGGCGGTGTATGCTAACCGTACTAAGGTAACATACCCACTTTTCTGGGTCAATCTACTGCTTGCACTTTGACACCCATGAAGGGTAAAATCTGATTAAAATATCAGTTTATTGGACTTTCAATTCTCCTCTGTCATGGTATTTCCTTCCGTAATTGATAACGAGGTTCAGGGCCATAATTTGGGTTACTGGTTATACCGTAGCATTTCATTCCTGCTTTTGCATTAGACCTCCATGAGCCTGGGTTATCGATTCTGGCAGTTGCAACAACTGCTTCCAGATCATGGCCACAAATTTTGTATTTTCTATCTTTTAAAAATTTGGCATATTGTAACATGGTACATGTTTCTGCCGTGCCTAGACCTTTATACGTTTTATATTCGGGGTTTTTTTCGCCCGCATATGTCTTTACTATTTCTTGCGGTAGATGGCTCCAAGAATCTGTTATATTTAAACGACCGATGCCAGCTGTACCTGGCGGGTCACCTTGTTCAAAAAACTGAGTCATGCCAAGAAAAGTGTCGATATCTGCGTCAGTAACAATCAAAGCACTATACGGATTTGCTCCTTTAGGCTTACATTGTTTATCTATAACTCTATATTTCCCGCTTAAATCTTTTACTTTGTCGGTGGTTTGCGTCAATGTTCGTACCTTACCATCCCCAAATTTACTTCTAACAATCGGTTGACTATCTAGGTTTGTATAGACTGCTTCTAAATGTTTCAATTTTATTGATTCAAAATGAAGCCTTGTTTGTTGATATTCTACATCTATGTGTAGATCAACACATTCATTATTTGATTCTAATTGGATCACTGCTGTTGGAGCTTTAAAATCTTTTTATGTTTCAGCATATGCTTGATATTCTTTTATTGCTTTTTCTACAAGTGCTTGAACATTTCCGGCTGGACTCGACATATTCTATGTCCCAAAATTTAAGTATTGTTTTCTTTGTATCATATGACAGATTGTCTGGTCAATCGCACTCATGAGCCGATTAAAATGCTTAATCGGCTCATGAATGGCTTGTTTGTGAGCCGATTAGTCGCTGTCGCGAAATTCATTGAGTGATGAGCCCTGTTTTGCGGTTAGGCAGTTTTTAAATTGTAACCTTGCACGCCTTTGGTTTATTGAAATCAGTAATCTTAACGAGAAAATTCTTGGTTAACCTATTGCCTGCATTATTTATTCCAATATAACAATACTGATTTAAAAAATGATTAGTAGGCTCTGCGTTAGAAGCCGAAGCCGAAGCCGAAGCCGAAGCTAGCGCTTTATCTATACCATTTGTTCCCATTACTCCTAGAAAAGCAAGTTTTTGCCGTATAAAATTCTCTCGTCTTATTTTTGTTAATTTTCCTAAAACGTTGTTGCCTGCAGTTCCAATTTGGTTATAGCTAACATTTAAAGTCGTTAAGGTTGCATTGGCTGCAAGGGCAGCAGCGCCTGCAGTTCCAATTTGATTATCGGAAACATCCAAAGTGGTTAAGGTTGCATTGGCTGCAAGGGCAGCAGCGCCTGCAGCTACAATTTGGTTACCGGAGACATTCAAGACTTTAATATTTGGCGTGGCATTTAAAAACGGAACAACAAATTGAATTAGCTCCTCATTAGTAACTCTTCGGTAGCCTATATCAAGTTTCTTATTGACAAGCGCGTCTTCAAACGGCTTCTTGATTTTTTTGGGTGCGATATTGATTATTTGTTGTTGTATTTGTTTTTGTGCGTCTTCAATTGAACTCGCCATAGTAACCTCTGATTAGGGTGTTTGAAATATTATTAAGGTTCTTTACGTTATCATTTGTAGAAGCCACTGTCAAGCTTGGTGACTAAATTTAAGTGATTATACCCCTAGGATAAGCTTAGATAAATCTTCTGTTAAGGAGGGTGCAATGAGCTTAAATTTGGACGGCTTTAGAGAGCCTATTGTAGGTGCAATAATCACTTTACCCATTGCTAACTATCATTCTTTGGTTAAATTGGAAAATTCTCTGCTTTGGGAAGAAATGCTGCAACTTATTCTTCCCGATTTAAAAGAAACCAACCGACTTCAATGGTGGGGTAGGGCGACCTTTAAAAGTACGAGTCCATTTAGGTATTTACTTGTTACAAAAGCTATTTAACCTTACTGATGATAGAGAAGCCGAAAACACAGTGCGTGACAATGCAGCATTTAGACTTTTTTGTGGTTATGGCATTATCAAAAATTGGCATATACCTGACCATACTAAAGTAGAAGAATTTCGTTCTCGTTTAAAGCCCGAAACTCAAAGACATATTGCCAATTTGATTGTAGTGCAAACAGTAAAATTAAAATATGCCAGCCCTGCCAAATTAAATGTTGACTCAACCATACCAGAAGCCAATATTGCTTATCCCGCAGTGGCTAATCTTTTAGTAAAAGTAGTCGTCGTTGCCAAACGCTTGGTAAATCCGTTAGCTAAAATTTCAGGAAAGAGCATGGATGCCTATCAAGTCAATTTAAAAAGAATTAAAGCAGTCGCTCTTTATTATTTTAATTTAAAGCGTAAAGGGTTGGTTCCCTGTGAGGAATATTAAAAGATTTATGGCGAGAGGTATTTAAGACTGTGCTGCCCATTATAAAAAATAGCTATTTGCTAGTTAAGTTTTTGCAAAAACCTAAACTTTGGAATTTAACGCGCGCTCTGTAAGAGTTGCAATGGCAGGGGTATCGTTTATTAGATAAGTTACATCACCACCGATGGTACTGGAGTATGAGTATTTATTTGGTAAAGAAACACTAGATTCTATTGCAACCGATAAAGATTACTATGCACATAGCAACCAACCGTTATTAGAAGACAAGCGACTAAAAGAAATTGGTCTATCTCGTCCCAGTTAAGTATTGGATGCACCTTATTATTTTCCAGGTGTTGGTGGGGCAGGAAAATTACATAATCGGCATGCAGGGATAGAGCCAATCATCGGCCACTTAAAGCACGGCTGGCAAATGGGTAAAAGTCGAATGAAGTCAGATGCCACAACACTAAGCGCAGGTTGTTCATCCATTTTAGGATTTAATTTAAGACAGCTAAAAAAATATTTTAAAAGTAATTTTGCGGCAGCGACCGATTATCTAGACCGGAACTTCACAAACTGTTGATGCTTTAATGCAATAAGAAGGGATGATAGCGCTTATTAAGAACATGAATTAAAAATTGGGCCATAGCCTACGCCATGTAACCGTTAAATAATTATTTAAAAAATCATTTTGAAATTGGGTGATGATAGAAGTTTGATCGCGATGGAGATCCGGTAGTAAAGAATGATTTTCATCCTCTGGATGTCGGTGATGCCAAGTGGCATAGTTTTCAAATAAATCCTGCGATGGAAAAAGATATTTACCCTTTGGGTCTTTATTGTACAGTACATTTAAAATGGCTTCATCGTGGTATTGCCGCTTAAATTCAGGATGTTGCTGAATGGTTGGATCTAATTCATCGATTAGTAATTTTTCATGGGTACAAAATTGCAACCATTTTTTAACAAAGGCGCGACTTTTATAGGTGTTGCGAAAAATGGCAAAGCCTGCCCATAGGTGACGCCCATGATGGCATTTTTCGGTGTCGCAATCAAGCTGAATAAAAATTTCGCGTTTGGCAATATGGATAGGATCGGCAACATATTTGTTGATATCATATTCAAATAATATAATATCTTCTTTTTTGGCAAGTTCAACTAAAGGGTTAATGGGTTTGTGGAATAACAATCCCGTATCCGAATAAATCAGAATTGCATTTTCTGGTATGGATTTTAGGACATTTAAAATAACCCAGGGTTTCCATAACCAAAAGCCCGCGCCTTTTTTTTGATTTAAAATAGCTGCATGTTGTTTTACAAAGCCAGGTTCAAGATGGGATCGTCGATAATTTAAAATAAAATCGATCCCTTTGTTGAGTGCTGAATGGGCCAATACATTTTGATTCTTAAAAAAAACCTCCGGGCCATCGGCATAGGAAGCCAAATAAACGCCAGGGCGGTGCGAGAAGCTTTGCGCCTTAAAATCTAGATTGGCTTTGGAGGATATGGCTTCTAACGAGAGATCCTGCGTTAAAATCTTTTGAAATAGATAGGTAATCAAGATCAAACAAAAGCAAGTTTGGATAACCAAAAAGACTAGGCGTTTAATTTTTTTTAAATACACGCCCATTCTATTAGCCTTTACGTTGTTTAGGGGGTGATCCCAATAGCCGAACGTTTCTTATACAGATCATATATTTCTTGAATTAATGCTTCAACAATACTCTGCGTTTGTTCATCGGTAATTAAATCATTTTTATCTTTTAATTTGTTCATGCGTTCTTCAACGACACGCGCAGCCGATCCGGAAGGGTATAACTGAGCCAGAAATCGTCTTGCTTCATTGGCGCCAATGCTTTGATATAAAGCATTGCGGATCCGGGCATCTTCTGCGGTTGTATTAAATGCCCAAAGCTCTATAGGCCCAATGGTACTGGTAATTAATTGTGTATTTACCCCTTGTTTGGTTGCAAACTGAGCTAAAAAGGTTGCCCCCCCTTCGCGTGGCCCATGCACCCGTGTTTCTAAGGCAAGTCTTGCGGTATCCGAAAGACCAAATACTTTGGTTGAGCGTTCAATGGCTTGTTTTGGACCGGCATCCATAATAAAAACGGAAGTCGCAAATTCCACCATAACGGGATCAAAATCATCTAGCGATTGTGAAATCAAGGCAACTTGCACCTTCCATTTCCGGCCTTCACGCATATCCACGATAACCTGATCCCGAACCGCTTTTGCTTTTGAGGTGCGATGAAATTCATCGAATACAATGCGTTTAGGATCCTCTCGAATTTCTAGAATTCTTTTTTTATGGTGTTCCTGATATAAAGTGGGCAGATCTTTTAAGACATCTTCGGTTAGGTAATAATGACGCGCTAAAATGTAGCGGGCCAACATATACATAATGGCCGTTTGCCTATCTGCAGCTTCACCCCCGGTTTTGGCGACTTCGTCTAAATCTAAAGAGACAACCCGGGCCTCGCCTAAATCGAAGGCGGTCGGTTGAGATAATATGGGATATTCACGAATAGCGCCCGAAATCATACGCCCAAAAGCATTAATAATCGGCTCGCCCGTTTGTGCATTAATAGATCCATACAGGTCGGCTACGGTTTGATTACGACAAATGCTCGCCGCATCTGCTAATAAGGGCATGGCATAGCGTTGGGCCAGAGTCGCTTCGTGGGCGTAACCTGCTTTAAATAAGGCATCGGTAATTTCCCACCAAGTGGTTTGGCCATCTAATGAAATCCCTATTTCAGGTAATCGCTTATCAATGATAGGTTGGATATTCTGGGTATAGGATCGTGCATTTTTGTCATCGGCTAATGATTTGTATAATTCATCGACTATCATACCGGCCATGTCTGAAATACCATCATAGGCATTTTCTTGACCAATCGGTGTTGCCAACAGTGTTAAGAAATTAACCAAAAATGCCCGTTCTTGCGGGGTTGGAAAACGCGATCCCAATTGTGTATCAAATGGGTTAATGGCCATTTCAGCTTGCATACGCATCCGATGATAAGCAACCAGGTGTTTTTTATTATTGGGTAGCGCTTCTTTTAATAAGGAAACTAAACCACTGGAAGATGGGCCAATATCGACAATTGCAATATGTGGGAGCCGTTGTAACCCACCGGATAAACATAAGGCGAGATTCATGGCATTGGATAACACCGATTTACCAGAACCGGGTCTTGCAAAGACTAAATCAATCCATGTGGTTTGCTGGGTTGAGCCGGGCTGATAAGCCCAGGGTTTGCCATCGACGGAACGGAAAAGTACAGCACCTGTTGACCAAGGCGAAGCAGGGCGGGTAAAGGGCAACATAAAAGTCACATCCGATAAAGGTGCGATAGAAGCGGTTGCAACGCTTTTGGTTGAAATGCCCAGCGCGCTTGACATCATCCCTGCATAGGAATCCCCAGAAATTTCTGAGGTTTCACAGAATCCCCAGCCTTGGATTGCTTTGGCGAGTTCTGCAACGCGTAAACGCAATATTTTTTCTTCACCGACTTTTGCCCAGGTGGAAGCCGTGACTTGGAATTTAATAATGGCATCATCTGTATTGACTTCTAAATAGCGCAATAAATCAATGGCATTGCCGATTAATCGGTTATTGCTATGTGCAAAACTTAAGATAGAGGCCAGCATTGGCTTTGCCCCTAGTGCGCGTAATCCGCCGCCTTGCAATAAAAAAGAGATCCGCCAGGGAATTTGTGCATTCATCACTCGATTAAAAAGCGTACCGAATGACGTCAGTTCTTTCGGAAATAAATCCACTGTGACGGTTCCATACACTCTATCGCCCAATCGGGCAGTGCGGAGGTTAATAATTTCGCCGTCTCGTGGGATTAATTGTGTTGCCAGAGGCGGCCAAAGTACTTCTGATATATCCCCTTTGGAATACATTTCTCGAGGCGGAATAACATCGCCTGGCAGACTAGGTTGCCATTTTGCATCAGTAAAATCCGGATCGACTGTGGTGCGAATGGCATGACAGGCGCTATGAACATCGAGTAAGGTGGTTAACAGCCCAAGGTTATTTAAATCGGTGACAATGGATCGAACCAATGAATCATGTCCATCTCTTAATTCTGGAATGGCTTTTATAAAATTTTGCGCATCTGGAAAGAGGGGAATTTTACCGGCTTTGGTGCGCTCGCCACGTTCGGTTATGGATTGTTCTAATTGCGCTTGCGTTAAGCTTGAAGGATGAGACCATAATACGAGGTACATAGACTCGGCCGCGCAATAGCGCGAAAGCTCTTGTACGCGTTCAGAAAAAAGATCCTCTAAATCAAGATTCAGCTGTTTAGCTGTTTGTCTGGCAGGGGCTAAGATAGAATCTAATTCGCGTCCTACCGTTTCTTTATCGTGCATAAAATACACTTGGATAGTATGCCCTTGGCGTGCTAAACACGTTTGCAGACTTCCGGTAAGACCCCTATGAATACGATCAAACTCTTCAGGCCCAACCAGAAAGGTAGCACCATGAATGCGTAAAATAGACACCAACGATCCATCCCGACCCACGAGTGTATCCCGACTGTCTGCGGTTTCTAGGTCGCAGTAGCTTTCTGCAAGCTGGCCAAGAGAAGTGCCAAGCCAGGCAAGTATTCCATCAATGCTGTCGATAATTGGATCAATAATACTCATACTGGATTGCCTTTATTAAATTTGCCCTTATTAAAAATTATGCACTAGAAATACGTATTTTACCAAGCAAACACGTGTTTTTTTAACCGTTTATAATGGAATATTCGCGAACACGGTTGATTTCCAATATTCGGCATGTTCTTTAAAGTATTTTCGGGCGGGAACAAGTTTTAGATCATGAAAAATGGGATGTTTTTTTTGCGCGTCAGTTAAGCCGCTATCGATTAAGGTTTGCCCAAAAACAGAGGGTTCATGGGTATGAGGCCCAAAAACTTCCTCCACCGGTTTTGCTCTATCTAATAGGCTCAAATAGGCAGCTTGTAATTTTCCTTTATAAGGCGTTTCCCGTAGCATGCTACAAAATAATGTTCGACAAAAATGGTTGAGATCTGCTTGGGTTATTTCAGGTAAATAAACCAGTGTGCCGCCACTCTTGCCATCTAGCCCTAAAGAATCTAGGAAAAAACATTGCGCGCAAAAATTACAAACTGTCGCCAAATTATCTATAGCCATGTTGTTGTAATTTTGATCAATGTTCACGATTTCTTGGTATTGTTTAGCTTGAAAGCCACAATATCGACACGCATAATCGTCACGCGCAAAAATTTTGTCTCTCACGCCTAAAAAGGCTTTATTGGCTTTACGGCTCATAAACCGTTGCCAATTGCCTTTTTGGGCTGTAAGTTTAATGGGCAATAATTCCATCAATTAACTTCCGACTAAAGCCGATCCGCCACCACCGGTTGCGGCGTTACTGGGGGTGCCACCAAATAGAGAAGCGCCAGCAACGTTGATAACCGTCGGTAAAAACACCAGGCTGGCGGCTACCAATATCATCACCACTGGTTTACTTAAAGGCACTTGTTGGGGGTTTTCTTTATGTGCCTTAAATTGTAATATGCCTGCCATCGCAAACCCTACGCCGGCTAGATAAGACACCACACTTAAAGCCGTTGCTAAAGCGCTGGCTTGTGTTTTAATGCCCGAGGCGATATCTGCTAGGTTACCGGCACTAAAAGCTACATTTGCTGCACCTAAAAGCAGTATCCCTATGCCCAGTTGTGTCTTTACAGTTAATTTTTTCATTGGTCGTTTCTCCCTTTTACGCTACGTTTCTACGGTATCCCTACTTTATTATGGACCATGAATAGTTTTTCTGAAAATAATCTACCGGGTTTTTCTGCGCTCACCCTTTGCATAGAGCAAGGCGATGGCGCTAAGCCTTCCTTATTTAATATCCACTGAGATCAGGGCTGCCCACTGCACTGGCTGCGGATTTGGCATTATTGCCAAACAAAGACGTCCCTAAAGTGGCTAAAATCGCAGGTAAAAATAAAAGAGAAGCCGATACTAATAACATAACGACAGGCTTGCTCAGTGGCGTTTGCTGAGGATTTTCTTTATGCGTTTTAAATTGTAATATGCCGGCCATCGCAAAGCCTACGCCAGAAACATAAGAGGTAATGCTTAATAAAGAGACAATGGCATTTGCCTGCTTTGTGATATTGGCGGTCAGTGCGGTGATATCAGGTGCCGCGAGCGCAACGCTGGCGGTGGCTGCTAACAATAGGATAGAAAGTAGTTTAATGCTTAACTTATAAAATATATTCATGTTTAATACCTCATGCATGCCGGGCTTTTACCCCGTGCCGTTAATTGTATTACTAATAATTTTCGCAACTCCTACGAAGTTAATGGCAATTATACCACCAATTATATGTGTTAGGGCTTTTGCGAAGCTTCCAGCCTGGGCGCCTTGTCCGGCCGAATGAGACATAATAAACCATCCTTTAATAAAAGATAAAAAGCCTAAAAATTGTATATAAAGTACCAGGGTGTTTGCCAGAGCCGCCCATTGTGTGCTTAGCCCATCTGCCGAGATATACCCTAAAACGGTAGAGCCTACCCCTAAGTTTTGATAATTAACTCTGCCAGTGCCAAATAATTCGGCGCTGGTATTGAAAATTGAACTCATCATGGTGTCGGTAGAGGTAGGCAAATAAATTAAAACGGTTCCTACCAGCATTTTCATGAGAGGCCCGCCGAGTTCCCCATGTTGTGTTTGTGAGACCATGCCAAATTTTTTCATTTGCATAATGGCGCCCATAATCATAAATATGCCAGCACAAAAGGAGATGACTAACAGCATGGCCGTCATAGGGACGATGACGTTACTTAAATTGGTCAGGGCCGTTTGCAGATCAGTGGCATTTGCATTTTGGCTTACCAAAAACAGTAAAAGCAACCCCGATAGCTTTATGGCGAATGGGCGCTTTTTATCGGAATGCGACGCCCGAACTGGTAAGGACCACCCCATTAGCTGCATCAATAACGAGTATTTTTCCGTAGTTACCAATTGGATCTCCTTCAGCGACGGTAATGATTTGTCCCTTTAAAGACTTGAGCCATGCACGACCGGGGATCACCGCGTGAACCGTATATTCAGGTTCTTCAATGACTACCTTAGTGGCATTGAGCTCAGCTTTTTGTTGACTGGTAGAAGGTCCTGGGCTGAGCAGCTCTAGACCATCTTCTTGTAACACTTGTCTGACTTGTCCAACTTCGCTTTTGACACTGCCGACATCTTTAGTGAGCGAGGAGGTTGTATGGGTTAATGCCGATAGGCGACTATCCATAGTCCCAATGGAATCATTCAGCTTATTCAAATTATCTGCCACTTCCCGAGTATAGGAATCTAAATATTTAATTTGGCTTAAGATGTATTCAATTTGTTGGTTTAATTTGCTTAAACCTTGAGTAAGTTCTGCCCCTTGAGAAAGGGTGGGGGCTTCACTTGCAGACGCCGTTGCAGCACTTTGCGTTTTTGTCGGCTTTGATCCGATTTCTGCTGAAAAAAGTTCTTTCTGCAGATCCTGAATATTGCTTTCTTTGGCGGGTGCTTTTGGGAGGGTCACTGCGGGTGCAGATAATGCGTGTTCGGCTTCTGTAAACGCTTCTGCGATATCGCCAAAATTGGCTTCAGCGGCTGTCGTTACAGAAGGGGCAGCCAAGGGCGGCAGCTCGATAGGGGTAGGCTTTAGCGCTATTGTTGTGGGGGTAGAACTGGTCGGCAAGCTTTTTGTCGTGTTATGAATTTCTAGGCTATGTGCTTTATAAAATCGATAGCCTAAAATCGATATGATGGAAATAATCGTAAACGCACTGATTGCGAGTACCTTTTTATTTAGCCCTGATCCGGTTTGTGCATTTTCATAGCGCGTTTCCGTTTCGCCTTCACCAAAGTCAAAATCTTCACTGAAGGTATCATTGAAATCTATATCTGAGGATGATTTTTTTTCATTCATAAACGTCAATCCCTTTTTTGGGTTTTAATAGTAAAAATTTAATGGGTAACATCATTCAAAATTAATAAGCCAAATCCAGTTCCCGAATGAACAGTAATGGTATTGGGTGAAGTAAAATAAGCGCTTGTAGCATCGCCCACTTTTTTACCCACTTCTCCTAAGGAGGCAAATATTTGTTGTCTGCCATTGAGGGGAGGGGTGGTGGTTGTGGTGGTGCCAGTCGTTGAACTGGTTTGTACCGTTCCTTGTGCCGCAATCACTTTAGCGTAACCGGTCATAAAAGAGGAGGCGAGTAAGGTACCATATCTGAGTAAATAATGATGATCCACATCACTGGCTAAAGCGGTGCGTGCCGTATCGGGATCAATAGCCACGCCTTTTATGGGAATGCTTTTGGATTGATCAGCAGGGCTTAAGGTCGAGAAATTTAAAATAACCTTTTCGGGGCGCAGGCCACTCACTTGATTGGCAAGTTGTATTTCCCCTAAGAGTTTAGAACCTTTAAATACCCCTGAGGTAATGGTTGCCATCACAGGACCTGCTTCATCGGTGTTGACGGCGGTGTCCAATACCGCAAAAATAATACTACCTGCTTTTATCAGAATATCGTCAGTGTCCGCACTGGATCCTGATTTTTTGGGTTTATCAAGATTATCCGCGCTGGGAACCGCAGCGCTGTCACTCCCTTTTTCTGTTTTGTCCCCTTGAACAAATTGTTGGGTGGCAAGTTCATTCCAGCTTTGGATAGCGGTTTTGGCAGAAGCATCCATATTGGCGACCAGCGCTAACATTTGTTTTTGTTGTTGTTCGGTCAGTTGTACTTGACGTGTTCGGCGTGCTTGTTCTTCTCTTTGTTTACGATGCGCATCCTCTAATGTTTGAGCGCGTTGTTTATCATTTGCAAAAGGCATTTTTTTACGATTGCTTTCTATAATCGTTTTTAATCCGGGATTAGCTGCTAATAGCGCTTTACTGAATTCCGGGTCATTTTCCATTAAGGCGGCAACCATATTCGGACTTTTGCTGGCCATTATTTTTGCAAATTCTGGATCATCCAGCATTAATTTTTTAACCAGATCCGGATCCTGTTTCGCTATCATGTCTGCGAAGGTAGGATCATTCTTCATCAATTCTTTGACAAGGGTTGGGTTGCTCGAAGCCAATGCTTTGGTAAAATCAGGATCATTTTTCATTAATTCCTTAACCATCTCGGGATTGTTTTTAGCCATCATTCTTGCGAACTCTGGGTCTTCTAACATGAGTTTTTTAACAATGCCGGGGTTGTTTTTTCCCAATGCAGTGGCGAATGCGGGATCATTTTTCATGAGTTCTTTGATGATCTCAGGATTTTGCTTATACATTTTTTCCGTAAAATCTGGATCATCCTTCATAAGATTTTTTAAGACTTCAGGATTCATTCTAGCCATTTGCTTTGCAAATTCGGGGTCTTGCAGCATAAGTTTTTTGATAAGCTCCGGATCCGATTGCGCAATTTTTTTCGCAAGCTCGGGATTTTCAAGCATCAATTGTTTGAAAAGGGCGGGATTTTTTTCTGCCAACATTTTTGCCATTGCCGGGCATTCATTGAGCATAATTTTTGCAGCTTCTTTATTATTTTCAATAATTTTAAGTGCCAATTCGGGTTTTTGGGCACAAAGCGTTTTAGCAAGGCCAGGATTTTCTTTCATGAGCCTTAAGGCATCATTGGGATTGGCTTCAATTTGAGACATAAGACGAGCAGCTAATGCAGGGTCAAGATCTGAAATCGTGCCGGATCGGCTGTCTGAGATACAGGGACAGTCTACATTTTTGAAATCTCCCTCGATGCCAAAAGATTCCCGTTTAGCGAGCGAGTCTTTATCCCGTGTACCAATCAATGTTGCAACAGAACTGCCGCCTGTTTTTTTAGCAATTTCAGCCCGACGCCGGTTATCTGCTTCTTGTAATTCTTGGTATTTTTCTGAGGTCACCTGACCTGGAATAGCGGTAATTTGTGGGATCTTGGAAGTTTGTGATTCTTCAGTTTTTAAGGGGTTGGATTTTCGCGAGAAGGTAACGATAACCACAACGACAATCAATACAACGGTGCCCCCGAGTAAAATTAGGGCACGGGTTTTGCTATTTTTCAGGCCTGCTAACATTTTATTTGCCATTGTTCTAAAGTCCCTTAAGCTCGATTTTAATGGGTTTTCCATTTTGAGAAGCCAAAATTAATGGTGTTTGGCTCATTTCATAAACACGTGTGCCATCTGGGCTGGAGACAAGCGCGCTCCAGGCAGGGGATAATACGGTTAATTGAGTACGAAAAATTAATTTTCCTTGCGAAATCCAGGCGCGTCCATAGTCCCCGCTGACTTGGAGTTCTTGACTGCCAGGTGGGGCTACACCATCTAAAACACTTAATAAAGAATAGTTGGTTGTGGGTAACCCATCTCCAACGATGGGGGCCATGGCATTTGGTCCTCGTCCTAAAACTTGTAAATCGACCCGATAATCAACTTCGCGTTGTCCAGAAACCAGGGATAGCATAATTGGCGTATCGAGGGTTGCCAAACGGATCGCTAAATTGGCACTGCTGTATACAGAAACACTTTGTATAAAGAGTGTATTGGTTTTTTTATCCCATTGAATGTTAAAATTTTTAGGGTTTCCTAAACTGTAATCGGCAATCGGCCAAGGTTGACCACTCGAATCGACAAATACCAGAGAAGTGACAAACCCTGCTGATAACCGGATAACGGGGGGCGTGACCCCAGGTGAGAGATCAATGGTTAAGGTGGATGAAACCGGGCGGGGAGGTGCAGTTGGGTTAGTCGCTATGGCTTGCTGCGTTTTATCTTGTTGCTTTCTGACTTCAATAATTTGTTCCGGGGTTAGGGGGGAAATTTTATCCAATAATTGTTTAAAAGCTTGATCCCGTAGGGTAACCGGTTTTTTCGTACTCAACTCCTCTTCCGTTACGCTCTCTATAGCCTGAGACCCTTCGCCGGAAGGGCGCAGAGGGGCTTTATCTCGTGCATCCTGGATCAGCGCATTTAATTTATCATAAGAAGGGCCATCGGCTGCCCAAACGGACGCATGCGATTGTATTAAAAATAAGATTAAAAATTTTTTTAAACATCGTTTCATAATTAGGCCTTTACATACGCTTGTGATATTAAATGTTAACGTCAGAACCTGCCTCTCGAGCAATATATTGTGCAATTCCAATGCCCTTAGGGGCATCTTGGGTGGACACTTGAGTGATTAACATATCAACGATCTGCTGGCGAGTTTCATCTACATTTGCACTTTGATAATGAACTAATATAGGAACTTGGATCCGCCAAGTATGCAGCGTACCACTGACTTCTTCGCTTAATACAATGGCAGGCCCAATGGCGACTGCTGAAAGTATTAATTTTTTCTCTTCAATAGTGTTTAAAACACCTGCACTGTCTACCGATGCCAGAAAATTATTATAACCATCACTGGTAAAATAGTCTTTAAGTGCTTCTAACTGTTTTTGGTAATTGAAAAAATCGAAAGTGAATGTCGCAGTTGCGGCTAGGGTTACCCAGTTCAATAAAGCGCTGGTAGACACATTAGGTCTATCTAAAGCCGTAATTTCAAAGGGGGTGTTATCAGGCAGACGACCAAAAAATTGCCCTGGTGATCGGAAAGCGAATTGGAAATACGCAAAGCCTATTAAGCCAAGTTGTATAACCAAAACCCAACTTATCATCGCCAACCCATTTTTATGTGACATAGTTAATCATACTCAATTCGGTTCAGTCAGTGAATTTCCCAACGTAACAGTAGTATAGCAGGTGGTTTAAGAAATCTGCCAAGTTTTTGACAACTGCCAAACTATAATTTTTTTAGCTTTTATAGTTCAAACATATCTGAAGAGCACTGTAAGCGCAAGCAACAATGTTGCTATACTAAATTGGCCCTAAGATATTTAGTTTGGGAATTTGTATGGAACGTCATGGTGTAGAACGAGTCTTTATTAGAAACCAATACTACAGGCGGAATTATCGGCGCTTAGCCTTGGGCTTAGCACTTTTACTGTTTAATATCGTAGCCCTATCCGGATTAATATTTTATCAGCAGATTATCTGGCCGAAGCCTAAATATTTTGCCACAACCCCGGATGGGCGTCCGATCCCCGTGATAAGACTGGATCAGGCGCTTTATGAAGATCCCGCTTTGGTTTTGCAATGGACGGTTGACGCTATTAAAGCGATTTACGCTTTGGATTTTGTCACATGGCGCAAGACATTACAGGATGCAGAAGTTTTTTTTACGCCCACAGGATACCAAGATTTTTTAATTGCCTTAAAAGCCTCGACAAACTTAGAGGCGATAAAAAGCAACCGCCAAGTGGTTTCTATAGAGATAACGGCTCCCCCTACGTTAAATCGTCAGGGTCAGCTAAATCCAGGGGTCCCGTATAGTTGGTCCTTACAAATGCCTGCTGTGGTCACCTATCAGAATTCCAGCCAAAATATTATCCAGCAAATTGGAACTATTCTGGTGGTTGTGGAAAGAGCTTCATTTTTACGCCACGCAGAGGGGCTTGCTATTCAACAACTTGTTTTCCAAGCAAATTAACGGGGAGGCTTAAAACGTGAGCACGGATTCAGACACAGTGGTTAAAGCCTTTGAACGGGAAGATTTTTATCGAGATAAACAGGGGCATTTGCGGCTAATTTCTTTTCTTTTGATAGTATTAGCCGTCAGTTTTGGTGGGGTGATCTTTTTGTTACGATCGCTTTCCGTTCCGGCACCCCTGTATTTTTCTGCTGAGGCGACTAAAGCCTTGGTCGCGGAAGCGCCACTGGATAAACCGAGCATTCAAAAGAACGAGCTGCTGAATTGGGTAGCTGAAGGAATGATGAAAGCGTATACCTTAAATTTCATTAACTATCAAGCTAACATAGATAAAGCCAGTGTCTATTTTACGCGAGAAGGATTTGCAACGTATCAGGCCGCTTTTGTGAATACAAAAATACTAGAACGGCTTTTGGCAGATAAATTGGTATTAAAAGCGGTACCAACCGATGCCCCCAATATTATAGTAGATGAACCTTTTGCTGGGCGCTATATGTGGAAAATAAAATTGCCGATGCGCTTTCAATATGAAAGCGTTACCCGATTATTTAGCGAAATGGTAGAGGTGACTTTAATTGTGATGCGTGTCCCAACCAGCCAATCTCCAAATGGAGTATCTATTTTGAAAATAAATTTGGATGTGGTTGGCCGGGAATAGGTGCTTGGTATCTGACACAATAGGTTAATTTATGGTTCAATATTGAGTGCCCAGTTTTGTAAGGCCGCTTGGTAGATGGCGTTAACATTGGCACTACTATCGATGGTTAACCCCAGATCGCGCAGCAAACCATCTTTTAGGCTATAGATCCAGCTATGAACGGTTAACGCTTGTTGTCGCTCCCAGGCATCTTGAATAATGGTCGTTTGACAAACATTGAGCGTTTGCTCAATCACATTGAGTTCACACAACTTATGACAGCCTGTAGCATCTTCTTCAATATGGTCAAAAATGTGATTAAATTTCTGCTTTAAATCTTGAATATGACGAAGCCAGTTATCCACCAGCCCTAATTTTTTGCTTCGAATAGCCGCTTCTATACCGCCACAGCCATAATGTCCAACTACCATAATATGCTTCACTTTAAGAACTTCGACGGCATATTGTATAACCGATAGACAATTGAGATCAGTGTGTATCACCAGGTTTGCGATATTGCGATGTACAAAAACTTCACCGGGTAATAAGCCGGTTATTTGATTTGCCGGGACTCGGCTATCGGAGCAGCCAATCCATAAATAACTAGGGGTTTGCTGGGTTTCAATTTTTTTAAAAAAATCCTTATCTTCTTTTAGGATATTGTTAGCCCAGTTTTGATTGTTTTTAAATAAGTGTTCAAGCATCCTTAAAACCTTTTAGTCAGTGGATTGGGGTTGGATTTCAATTAAGCGTCCGTCAGAAGTCGTCACAAAAAACTTTGGCAGCGGTTGGGTTACCTGAAGATAAACCACAGTGGCTAATAAAACATAAGCCAAGATTATTAGTATAAATAGATACGTGATTAATCGTCGAAAGTTATTGCGATGAAATTGGCTTTGACCTGCAATAATTTTTTGTCGGTCCTGTGGCACAATGGGTTCTCCTTGTTTACTTTCTTCCGGTTTACAGAGAAGTTCTTGGGTATTGCCAGGATAACATATTACGCTCGCCACCACGGTTTTGCACTTTTAATGCTTCCAGCGAGGGTTGATCTCAGCCAGCGAAAGAAAACAGGCACCGTAAAGTTAAAACGCTCTAAAATCGTAAAAAAAGCAATAAAGCCGAGGGCGGTTAAAAATGTCCAAAGCGTGATATGTAACATAAATAGCAGTAAAGGCAAAGCGGCCAGTGCATCCATGATATAAAATCGAGGATTGCGCGCGGCATCGCGCCAATGTGTACTATCCAGAACAGCCATGTAATTCCCCCTAATTTATTTAAATGCCAGCATCTTTATCGGTCAGTTTAGCGCGAGATTCTATAATGCGGTATTCGCGTTCTGGTAAAATGCCCGCTTCAAATTTTCGCTTGGCATCCACCAACATGGGCTGCCCACGTTCCTTTAAGAGTAGACGGGTTTTTGCCGCCAAAAGTTCCACTGGCGTATCAATTAATATATCTCTGATCTCTTGATTAAAAACCAAATACTCTCGAAGTGCCACACGTTTTCCGTCTGTGCTGGGGGCTAATTTTTGCCAAACCACAAGCCGCAGGGTCTCTAAAATATCGAGCGCACGCCCATTTCTTTCTTCTGCGGGAAATGTTGAAATCATCCGTCGCACGGCATCCGACACCCCATTACTATGCAGGGTTGTATAGACTGGATGTCCGGTTAAGGCCGCATCTATCACCGCACTAATGGTTTCGGCGTCTCTGGCTTCTCCGACGAGAATTAATCTAGGTTTACGTCGCAGGGCATTTCGAACACCGGCGGCAAAGGTTGGTAGATGACGGGGGATCTCGGATTGACTCATGACCGAGGATGGCATTTTAACCATATCGTAGACAAATTCAATGGGAGATTCGTAGGTGAGCATTTTGCGATTGCCATCTGCTTGTTCGGCTAGGCTTTTAATCATAGCGGCCAAGAGTGTGCTTTTTCCCGATCCGGTGGGACCGGTGATAACAACGGAACCTTGTTCCGGCGACATCGCCTCTATAATGTCAGGTTCTAGATTTAAAGTGGTTAAATCGGGTGGCATGCTGGGAATGGTTCTTAAAGTAATTTGGAGTCCATCATGGCCTTCGATTTGGCAGCCTGTGCCATTCACCCTAAAGCGAAAGCGCTGGTTACGATTGGGCCGCACTTCATATTGTGTGTCTACATCTTTGCCACTAAAAATCTGAGTGGTGCCATTAGAGCCATAAATGGCATTTAACATATCGCCCACTTCAGTGTTCGATAGCTTACGAGCGGTCACTGGATATAAACGACCATGAATTTCTGCGAAAACCGGGTTATTGGTTTGTAAGGTGATATCAGAGGCAGAAAGATTGACACAATGTAATAACATCCGATCGAAAGCTTCGGTTGAAAAGCGAATGGGCTCATCGGGCAACAGAAATTCATTCATAGGGGATAATCTCGGTTTTCCATGCTTGGCCGTTATTTTGCAAAGTAGGGAAAGCCGTGATACGTAATACCCGATCGTTGATGGTTAAATCAGAACCACCACCAGTGATCCCCATCTCAAGTTCCGCAACAAAGGGTGGGCTGACCATATTTTGCGCTAATAAAGTCCGGTAGCGTATCATCCCTTCATAATCGCGTTTTAAGCGGCCAATATTTTCTTTGAATATCAGTTCAGCTTGCTGAATACCCGCGCGCCATCCGTCTTCTATATATTTTTTCCAAATAATGCTTTCTTCACGCGTTTTAGGTAATAAAGTACGATCTGGATTTTCTGGGGGCGCAAAATTAAGCCATAAATACTCTCGCCAGCTTGGGGGCGCGGTAACAAATTTTGCTTGATGTAAAATTTGATAGGTGCGATCGGCAATCCGAATGGTGTCATTTCCGCCTAAGCTAAGGGTGTTACGACCTTCAGTTAATACCGGAGGAAGAACATTTTTATCTAAGAGCATGGCATTAAAATTGAATAATCGATACAGCATGTTTTCATGGCGAAGTAATACCGTATTCATTTGAGCTGCTCGCCAGGCAAGGCCGCCTCGGGCGCCGACACTTAAGGCTGTATCTCGTAAAGCTTGGATCCGGATAGCCCCCATTTTCGTTTTACTGCTGCCCATGGAAAGTTTTTGTAACGCGCTCATATCGTTAGGGGCCGCGTTTTTAGTTGGGCGTCTGCAACCGCTTAACCCGATGGATATCGCGATCACGAAAACGACTATGGTTCTAGTCATTAGGATAAATACCTCACTTCAATAACGCGATTATTTGGAAATACAAGAATATGTGCTCTCTTACCGGCTTGTAGGCTGGCATTTTGCAGAACATCGGCAATGATGGCTTGCTTAGTACTAATGGTAATAAGAATGGGAATTGCAGGCTCATTGCCTAAAAATTTGACCCGATAATTTGTCATAGTGGCAATTTTTTCGACCAGGGGACCAATGGGACCTGTCCAATCGATATCCACAATCCCCCCCATACCACCTTCCTGTGTGGTTAAAGGCTCGGTATTTAAAATAGGTGGGCTTTCGGCTTTTTCTGCCGCCGCCAGTACGGTTAAAGATTGTTCAATGGATTGTGCGGTGGCCAGCAATTGAGATTCAATATTGCTTGAATTGGCTCGTTTTGTTTGTTTGCTAGACTGCTTAGTCTCATCCAAAATCGTTTCACCCGCTGGCCTTTTTAGCGCCGTACAGGCGCTGTTCGCGAGAATAAGGGATAGGATAGGCAATAAAAGTAATTGTCTTTGCATGAATACTCGATCCTACGTTCAAAAAGGGATTAAAATATTGGCTTCTTACTAGTCATTGAAGCAACCAAGACGCTTGCTTGTCAACTTAGGTTTACTTATTTAGTATGAGAAAAATATAAAAATATACCTCAAATGTTAATTGGCCAAATTTTACCCTATACTAGTAACATTCAATGGGGGTCATGAATATGAATTTTTCTGAGCAATTAACGGCTGTGGCAAAGGCAATGGGTTGTCAATATACCATCAAGGGAACGGTTGTTAGCTATGAACACGTATTTTCCCCGTCGGGTTTATTGCCTGCCATTTTGCGTCGCGCCGATCAACTTTGTTCTTTTTGCCTAGGCTACGGGTTAGGATTGACTTTCGATCGGGCTGAGAATTCGACTTTAGGCGTCGGGGTACAGTTTAATACCACAACCCCAAATGTATTACGTTTGCTCTGTGCAACGGATGTACTGTATGAATTTATGCAGCAATCCGCCACACAGGATATGGTTCCTCTAGATGATTTGATGATAGATTAATGGCGGCACAACAACAAGGTGGACAAGAAGGGGCGGATAAAAACGCTTATTATATTTTGTGGCTTATGGTCCTCATTACCGTGGTGGCTGGCGCTATCTGGTATGTATTTGATCTCCAATTAAAACAATTTTTTATTAGCCTCAGAGTGTATGAATTAACAGCAGTACGTTTTTGTTTAGAATTACTGCCTGCTGATTTGCCCATGCTGGGGGGATCCATTCAACAATATTCAGGTGCGGTTGGCGTTGATTTAGGCATCGCCAATGGGTTGACGCCTACAAATCTTGATATGGATACGGCTTTTATGTTAAGCATGACGGCCGGAGAATATTTACGCTATCCAATTGCCGGGTATTTGGTTTTACTCGTTATTACGCTTTTTCACCAAAATGTTCAGGCGCGCTTGAAGAAAAAACACAATATGAAAACATTGGCCCTACAAGAACAAATTAATTGGCCGCAAATTAAAATAGCAACAAAAGCAGACATATTAAATCAAGATTTAGATTCAGGGCCATGGGCAATGGCAATGTCGCCTATCCAATTTTCTAAGAAAAACCGATTGGTGTGTATTGAGCATGCCGATGCTTCTTTATCCCCTTTTTCTAAAATGCAAGCGCCTGAATATAAAATTACGCTAGATCGCGTTAGGGCGGAACGGGCTTTTTCTGTGCAATTAGGTCGTGCCTGGCAAGGGATAGAAGCAATGCCAATGCATCGGCGTGCCATTTTTGCGATTTTTGCCGCCCGAGGGAGCCGGGATACCAAGGCTGCCTTAGCGCTGGTCGCACAGCTTTCCAGAAGCGCTGCAGATGGCAAGTTGGATTGTACCGGCGCAGATAGTTTATGGAAAAAACATTATAAAACTAAACCGGTGCAAGCGATTTGCGCTCGCCATGCCTATGAATTTACGATTTTTATTTCTCTTTTACAATTTGCCAGAGAAGATGGGGTGGTAGCTTCTGCCGACTTTTTATGGATAAAGCCAATAGATAGGCGTTTATGGTATGTGATTAATAACGTGGGTAGACAAACACCCAGTGTAGAAGTTGGCGGAATTTTTTGTCATTGGTATCATGAGATGGCGCTTAAACGTCCTTTAAACGCGCCGCGCGTAGAAGGCGCAGTGGATGCGTTGGCGATTGCGCTCTCAGAGCTTATTTACATACCCGATGAGGAAGAAAAAGAAGAGATCATAAAACGGCGGGATGCCCAAGAAACTGGGGAGCAATAACAGAGATGATTCGAGGGCTTGACTCAAGACAAGAACAATCTGCGCGGCAGCTGGCCAGGGATACAAGGCCATTAGGGACGCGTATTGCTGAGGGTTTGGCAAAACCGGAAGTCATGCTCATCATCTGTGTGAGCTGTATTACGGCGAATGTATTATATCCTATTTTTGCCGATTTACTGGCGTTCATTTGTACCTGCCTTTTTATTTTTTCAATCACGCGTACCAGTACTTTACCGTTTCGTATTCCAAAATCTGCACATTTAAAAGATTATAATGATCCAATGCCGGGTAGCCATAAACCCAAAATCGGCGAAGGCATTGCCTTTTTTGGCAATGATCGGTTAACGCGGCAAGAATTATGGTTTTCAAATGATGATTTGCGCACACACGTCCTTATTTTTGGTTCAACCGGGAGCGGTAAAACAGAAGCATTAGTGTCGATTGCTTATAACTCTTTAGTCTTTGGCAGTGGTTTTATTTATATTGATGGTAAGGGGGATAACAGTTTATTTGCAAAAGTTTTCTCCATGGTTCGCAGTATGGGACGAGAAGACGACATGTTATTAATTAATTTCATGACCGGCGCCCGAGATGTTTTAGGACCGCAGAAAACGCGCCTTTCGAATACCATGAATCCCTTTTCTCGCGGATCATCCAGTATGTTATCACAATTAGTCGTCAGTCTAATGTCGAGCGGTAAGCAGGGTGGCAACGACGATATGTGGACAGGTCGAGCCATTAACTTTGTAGAAGCATTAATGAAAGTTTTAGTGGTGATGCGCGATGCCGGTCATATTTTACTCGACGCTAATAGTATTCGAGATTACTTTATTTTAGAAAAATTAGAGCAAATTGTTGTCGATAAACAATTTCCGGTTTCAGAGACATTTAACGTTTCCTTGGATACATTCCCTAAGCAAATTCTAGAGCCACTCACGGCCTATATTTACAACTTGCCAGGCTATAATCGGCAGAAAAAAGGCAACCAAGGCAGTGAAGTTCGGGAGCAGCACGGATTTATTACCATGCAGTTAACGCGGGTGTTTGGTTCGCTTGCTGATACCTATGGGCATATTATTCGAACCAATTTAGCCGAAGTCGATTTTAAAGACGTCGTATTAAATCGACGGATTATGGTGGTATTGTTACCTGCTTTGGAAAAATCGCCACAGGAGCTTTCCAACTTAGGGAAAATTATTGTGGCTTCCTTAAAAGCCATGATGGCATCCGGTTTAGGCGATGAGGTAGAAGGAGATTATCGGGATGTGGTATTGCGAAAACCGACCAATTCGCCAGCACCCTTTGTTTCGATTATGGATGAGTATGGCTATTATGCGGTAGAAGGATTTGCAGTTGTCCCGGCACAAGCACGTTCATTAGGGTTTTCGGCGATATTTGCCGGACAGGATCTGCCTGCTTTTCAAAAGGCTTCTAAAGAAGAAGCGGCCTCTATTGGTGCTAACTGTAATATTAAAATTTGTATGAAATTAGAAGACCCTCAAGAAACCTGGGAATTTTTTAATAAAGTTGCCGGGGAGTCTTATACCACCAACGTCAGTGGTTTTCAGATGGACTCCGGTAGTTTAACGATGAATTATATGGATACCAGAAGCGCATCTGTCGATAAAAGACAACGCATCGATCTCTTAGATCTAAAAGATCAAAGCCCAGGGGAGGCGCATGTATTTTTTAAATCTAAAATTATTCGTGCCGAAATGTTTTATGCAGCGCCAAAGCCTGTTAAGAAGATGCGTTTAAATCAATTTTTGAAAATAGAACCCCCGAGTGAGCAAAAATTAATTGATATTGATAAGCGCTTTAAAAGATTCCAACAGGTTTTTACGGTTCCGCATTATCAATTTCCCCAGTCTCCGGAAAGCAATGATATTCAAACGCTAACGCAAGCCTTTCAAGGCGCAATTGATTTGAAGCCCTTTGAACGGGGGATTGCGGCACTTATTTCGCTTTTAGAACAAGAAGTTCAAAAACAAAAAGACTTAAGTGTTCCTTTTGAAGAACCCGGACTTGAACATGAAATGTCTGCCTTTACAAAGATTTTTGTCACACCTTTAGTGTTAAAAATGATTGGGGAAGAAAACCAAGAATTATTTTCATTGCCTTTAATTCGTCGCGGTAACAGCATGGAAGAAATGAAACACATTGAACGATTGAGTGGGCAGTTTGAACAAGAAGCCATTAAAATGGCCACCAGCGTTATCAATGATATTGAAAATGCCACTCGATTCCCTCCGCCCATTCAATTTGAAAAAGATGTGGATGGCATGCTGCGCGATATATCCGATATGATTGTGATGTTTGGTGGGGATCCTTTGGATATTACTGCCTTAAAACAGGGGGTTGCCAATCAGGACGACGTCATACAACAGATGGCTTATGTTGATCACGATGAGATGCCTGATTTCCCAGAGCTTCCCAATATGGATGAATTTATGAATTTTGATGAAAATTATCCTACCAGTGAAGATGAGCATAAAAACCAGACGGAGCACCCTGGAGAAGCACCAGAAGAAGATGACGAAAAAACCTAAACGATGAATTTAAATGAATCCCTAAATTCCTACTTTTTTGCCGTCCCGAACCCTGAAGGTTTTCTGCGATACCTATTCAAAGTGAGATCTATACTTTACCCATAGCCTTCTTCGTGGCTAATGGGAGGGACCTTAGGACTTTTCAGATAAAATTTTTTATAAAGGGTTCCCGCGATTTATTAAAGCATTTTTTCTTTTTGCGCGACCACCCCTTTAGTTGTTTTTCCTTTATGATTGCATCAAAGTGCTCTGAGATCCCTCGCGTCAGCTATCAAGCACGTTATCGTTACAGTAAAAAAAATCACCTCGAATAGATATCGCAGGGAAACGAAATCAAAGGTGGTTAAACGAATATTTACTTGAGTATACACACTTTTTTAAATTTTTTTGCTTCTGAGAGTGAAGATGGGGAACTCCTTGCATAAATTATTTTCAAACTAAACAAAGTATTTTCGTTTGCAATAGCAGGGGTATGAAAGTTTATGTCAGCACAAATTCCACCAGAAGATAAAAGCCAAAAAGATGCCGAGGAACTAGCAACAGCCCCTTCAAATTCTGAAAATACCGTGCCCCCTACTCCTTCTGCTGCTCCTGAAGCGTCTGGTGACAGCGACAAAAGTGGCGATGGCGATAAAGGGGAGGAAGGCTCAGCTGGTGAAGGCGATCAAGGTGGCGAAGGTTCTGTTGGCGGTAACGCTACGGCAGGGGTTGCCCCGGCTGGGCCTGTCGCGACTGCTATGACTCTGAATGCTCAATTTGTTGCGACTGAACTGGATATTGGAACGGCAGCGGAAAAAAAGATCGAGGTAGATAAAAAATCTGCTGAATCGGATGAGATTAAAGCGGCTGCTGCGAGCGCCACCGCTGCTGCAGATGCTGTAAATAATAGGGGTGAGAGTGAAACGCCTGCGGTTACTTCGACTTCGGTCACTCCTTCTACTCCGACTTCCATTGCTGCTTCGATTACGCCTGATGTCGTTGTTGCATCTTTTGCACCTGTAGCTGATTCTGCTGTTGTTCGTAGTGCTGCGGCTGAAAAGGAAGCACCTGTTGCTACCTCGGCGGCGAACGAAAAATCTGTTGAGACTACTAAACCTGCCGAGATTAAGGCTGCTGCACCAACTCTTGGCCCTGCTATTACAATTTCCATTCCGGTTGCTGCTCCAGTAGTGGCTCCTGATCCTGTTGTCACACCTATAGAGGCTCATGCTGTTGCTACGGTTGAAACAGCGAAGGCGCTTAAAGAGGCAGCTGATGCAGCAGAAACGGCATCTAAAGCTCAAAAAGCAGCTGCTGATGCAGCAGAAACGGCATCTAAAGCTCAAAAAGCGGCTGCTGATGCAGCTGAAATGGCATTTAAAGTTCAAAAAGCGGCTGCTGATGAAGCGAATAAAGCGGCTGAAAAAATGCGTGAAGAAGCGCGTGAAGAAGCAAATAAAGCGGCTGCGGCTAAAGAAGACGCTGAAAGGACTGCTAAAGAGGCTAAGGAAAAGACTGAAGAGCTCGAACAGGCAATTCAGGCTCAACAAACCGCTCAAGTTAATGCGGATACTTTAATGGGAGAGGCTAAGGGGGCTGAAGAAGCAGCTGCTATGGCTAAAGATAAGTCCGCTCTTGTGGGCGCTGAGTTGGAAAAGGCAAAGCAAGCGGTTGTTGACGCTCAAAAAGCCCATGAGGAGGCGATTAAAAGAGCTGAAGCACTAGAAAAGGCTGAAACACTAGAGAATAGCAATGCAGATATGAGTAGTAGTGCCCCGCCTCCTGAACAGGTAATGGCTGACATAGTCTTACAGACGGCCCGTGAAAAGGTGACTGACACCTTTAACAAGCTTACTGCAGCTAACAATACTCTCAGTGCTAAGGTTGTCGAGGTAGAACAGGCGAATAGTGCCTCTGAAATGGCTGCTAAAGCTTTCAAAGAAACGGCGGAGAAAGCAGGTGTCGCGGCTGCTGATGCTTTACAGCTTTCTCAAATTGTTATGGTTAAGAATGAGCAGAAAAATACTGCCGATAAGAACAATAACACGGCTCAAACGACTGCTAAAGATGCGGAAGATAACTTTGGTAAGGCGCTTAAAAAGGCGGATGCTGCGGCTGAAACAGCCGCTAAAGCTCAACAAGCAGCTGTAGAAGCGGCTGCGGTTAAAGAGGCTGCTCTCGCTCGAATATCAATAGATGTCGATCCTGCTACTTTAAAAGCAAAAAAGAGCGTGTCCAATGAATTTGTACCTGAGGCAATGCCTATAAAGCTTAAAGCAAAAATATTGAAGCCAGAAGCAAAAAAGAAAGAAGAAGTTGAACCTGAACCTAAAGCAAAGAATAAAACTGAGCCCGAAGCGGTAGAGCCCGATATGTGGCGAAGAATCCTGCAAAGGCTTTTTAGCCTTATAACAGAACTGGCGAAGGGTTTAACGATGGATCTCCCTAAGTTTTTAAAAAACACATTTGGAAGAAAATCTGAGCCAACGCCAGCCGCTAACAGCATTGAAACAAAACAGGAATCAGAAAAATCCCAAATGACTTCAAAAGCTATGTCTAAAGCTGAACATTCCCAAGCAGCTGAACTCACCACAGCGGCTACACAATTGAGAGAGCAAAGCAAAAGTGCAACACCCAATGGACCCGAACCCAAAGGTTATCCAAAACCAGCATTTGAGGCAGATCAAAAAGCAAAACATGAACAGCTTGAAAAAGAAGAAATTGCCCGTAAAGCTGCGGAAGCCGCCGAGGCTAAACAAAAGGCTAAAGCGGATGAGGTTGAGGCTGATACACCTAAGAATAACAGTCCAAAACTGCATTAACCCGGCCCAGGGTTGCTTCGTTATAACTGATTGATTTTAAATGAAAAATTTGTAAAATTGTTGTTTTCAACTTACAAAGATTGCAAACCTTCAAAATGACCATCCCTAAGGTCAGACCGTTGTGTATGCCCAGGCAAAATACAGCAGGCTAGATAAAACATTCCGTTTTATGCAGGGCAGTCAACATTTAAAGATCTTTTGGTGTGTCTACCCGTATTTATTAGGTAACCCTTGTGCCAATTCTTTTCATCGCAGTATGCCCACTCATGGAAATATGAAAGTTTGCCAACATTGTACTTTTGGATCATTTTATGGTTTAATAGAATCTTTAATAACTCTATAACCCGCGCTATTACACTTATAAGGGGGATACAAGATGCCAGGTTTACATAGAAATGCACCCAAACCGATAGTGCCGTCATTTGAAGCTTTTAAAGCACTTCCTGTTGATAATTTAGAAATTGCTCAATTACTTACCAATTGTGAATTATTGGAGGGGGAGCAACTCGCTGCCGAATTTAAAGTTTTTTTTGTAAGCATAGCAGCGAAGGTTAATAGCCAAGCACATTTCGAAAAAATGGAAGAATTTTTAAAAAC
Organism: bacterium; assembly: GCA_027364575.1. Taxonomy (GTDB): domain Bacteria; phylum Pseudomonadota; class Gammaproteobacteria; order UBA6186; family Azoamicaceae; genus CADEGZ01. The sequence goes on along the minus strand of DAHXPC010000007.1, from coordinate 1,111 downwards.
AGCAGGCGCATTAATCCCTGGCTTTAAAAAACAGTTAGAAGAAATTAATCGTGTTTACAATCAAAACCAAAATATAAATCAAAAAAATGATGAATTAAAAAAAATATTTGGATCGCCTGCTTTATCCAACTACTTTGCAAAATATTGGAAAAAAGAGTTTTCAAACGTTACAGAACAAGAAGCCTTAACAACCGATCAAAAAATACAACATTTATTTGACAAGGGAAATCAGCAAACGCTCAGTGAATATGGACAAGCGGCACGCAACGCGGTTTATAGGCTTGAGACCCAAGTTGTCAGAAATGCGATAAAAATCTTATTTCAGTTAATTGATGCAAGCTTTATTGCAGCGGGCATAATACAAGAGCCCATGTACGAGCATATGTACGGATCTGCTGAAGGCGATGATACGATGCCTATGCCCGTAGCACCTGGTCAACCGCCAAGACGTGTTCCAAGGCAAAGGTAGAGAATAGGGCGTCTATAATCTTATTGCAAATTTGATTACATAACCCCTCCTCTAACATAAGCTAGAGGAGGGGGTTGTATCTAAGTTCACTAAAAAATTTAAACTATCCTCATTCTTAGGCGTAGCATTTTTATCTAACGCCGCCGCCAGGAGGGCGCGAGCCTGGTGCAGGTGATGGAAGCCCGCCAGCGCCGCCGCCCGATCTACCACCGCCGCCGCCAGCGCCGCCGCCTGATCTACCACCGCCGCCGCCAGCGCCACCGCCCGATCTACCGCCGCCCCCGCCGCCTCGTTGGTTAATTTTGGCTTTCAGCCAGCCCTTTCCGGTTCAACCATGCCTTCCATGTTTAGCTTTCTTGCGGTCTTATTCTTGTATATGTTTTTAGTGATGTCCTTAATTAATAAATCATTTTCCCTTATTTACATGCTACCGAATCAAATTATGCGCTGGATGGGCGGCCCAACTGAGCAATTTGATCCCGGTGAAATGGTTAAAGAAGCCAAATCAGGCTTTGATGCGGGTGCTTCAAAAGTACAAACCGGCATGGAAGAAGGCCATAAATCCATGCAAGCCAGCATTAATAAAACAAAAGCCAAAACGGACGACAACCAACAAGGCGGCGGGGGCGGCGGTAGATCGGG
>DAHXPC010000006.1 GCA_027364575.1 bacterium | reverse complement strand
TTAAATGAAGTCAGTTGATATTGAATGTTTTGATCTTTAATTTTATGAATGGCTTCAGTCAGTATAAAAAAAGTATCTCTTCTTGCTGTTGATTGTTATAAGCCTGATCTTTTTCTTGATCTTTTTTATCTTGTTCACGATTAATAATTTGCTGGGCATTCAGACCTAGACTTAATTGTGGAATGGCTTTTTGTAATTGATCATTTAAATCTTCAAATTTTTCCTTAGCAGTACCTGCTTTTAATATCTTCTTAAACCAACTTTTTTCTTTCGTATATTCATCCACAAATTCAAGGCATTCTTTTAAACACACCTCAAAGGCTTCTAAGCCAGGCTTGTACTGTTCATTATTCGGGATCTTCTCTAAGTTATTCACGGCCGCAACCACAATGTCGACTCTGTCAGCTAATGTGTTGCATTGCGCCATATTGGCTTTCACAAGCTTTGAACGATTGCGCACTTTCTTGGCAATACTATAAATAGACTCAATAATTTCTAATATTGGCATCTTGTGCTCCTTTAAATTTTTATCAAACAGTTAACCTTCGTGGCTTAAAAAACTAACCCGTCCCTGCTCCCTTGTGTGGCATGGGTGAGTTCAGGTTATTCTGATATCCGCTGCCGCTACTACTGCTGGCTGCTACTGGGGATATTGAATTCAGATTTTCTTGATATCCAGAACTCATTACTGATTGCTGGGCTCTCAAATAAGGCAAGAATTGATTAAAGTTTTCTGTGTCGGAATATAAAAACGAGGCAACCTCATCGGCTCAGGGCGCTTATCAGGATCCGTTTCCCAGCAAGCTTTGATTAGGGAGGCTAATTTAGCCGGGCAATCGGCAGGAATTTCATCTCGAACCCCTTGAGAAGCACGCATAGGAATAAGTGCGGGTTTTGCAACCTTCTTAAAGGGGATTTCTCGAGAAGCGAGCTCCCAAAAGGTAATCCCCAAACTATAAATATCAGACTGCTTAGTACAACCATTGTCTGAGGTGGCAAGCTCTGGCGCCATCCACGCGAGAGTTCCTGCTGAGCCTTTACTGGTGGAGGTACTTTGGGTTTCGGTTTTCACTTTAGATAAACCAAAATCGGCTAATTTGGCATTAAAACTTTCACCCAATAAAACATTTAAGCTTTTAATATCACGATGAAGAATATGTTCTTGATGTAGAAAAGCAACACCCCTAGCCATATCCACTGCAATCCGAATTCTATTGCTCCAGGTTAGTTCTTGGTTGGAATGCAAAACACTATACAAAGAACCCTTCGGCATGTACTCCATCACAATGCAGTATTGAGGACTAAAACAACAGCCATAGAGCTGTACAATATTAGGTGAGTGGAGTCGTGCCATGATGGCTGATTCTGCTTTAAATTCATCCGAAGCTTCAGTGGAAAGGTTATTAATCAAGAGTTGTTTGATGGCCACATCATTATGCCGCCATATCCCTTGATGCACTATACCAAAGCCACCCTTCCCTAACTCTCTGCCAAACGTTAACTGTTGATAATTAAGGGTATAAGAAACCGCAAAGCTAGGCTTTTCAGGGGCTTTAATTGGGGTTGGAGCAGGGATAGCAATGGGTTTAGTCAGAACCAAAGGCTGCGCTGGTGCTGAGGCCACATTCTCCACCTTTGGTAAAGGTAGGGCGCTACCCACCTCCTGTTTTTGCGCCAGTTTGTCTTCCGCTATAAATTCAGATGAGTCCCAGACCTTGATGGTCTTATCCCCTGAGCCGCTTACCAGTTCGCCACTTGGCAAAATTGTTATTTGACTAACGTAGCTTGTATGCCCCCCAAGGGTTTTAAGGCATTTGCCACTTTTTAAGTCCCACATCTTGATGGTGTCATCCCCTGAGCCGCTTACCAACTCACCACTTTGAGCTATGGCTAGGCAGTCAACAGAATAGGTGTGCCCAGATAGAGTTTTAAGGCATTTGCCACTTTTTAAGTCCCACACCTTGATGGTGGTATCCTGTGAGCCGCTTATTAGCTCGCCACTTTGAGTTAAGGCTAGACAGGTAACAGAAGAGGTGTGCCCAGATAGAGTTTTAAGGCATTGGCCACTTTTTAGGTCCCAGACTTTGATGGTGTTATCATCTGAGCCACTTACCAGCTCGCCACTTTCAGCTATGGCTAGGCAGTCAACAGCATCGGTATGCCCCTCAAGGGTTTTAAGGCATTTGCCACTTCTTAAGTCCCAGACCTTGATGGTCTTATCACGTGAGCCGCTTACCAACTCGCCACTTGGAGCTATGGCTAGGCAGCGAACAGCACGGATATGCCCAGAGAGAGTTTTAAGGCATTGGCCACTTTTTAAGTCCCACACCTTGATGGTGGTATCAGCTGAGCCGCTTACCAGCTCGCCACTCGGAGCTATGGCTAGGCAGCAAACAGAACTGGGATGCCCAGAGAGAGTTTTAAGGCATTGGCCACTCTTTAAGTCCCACGCCTTGATGGTGTCATCACTTGAGCCGCTTACCAACTCGCCACTTAGAGCTATGGCTAGACAGTAAACAGTATTGGTATGCCCAGAGAGAGTTTTAGCGCCCACTTTCTGGGCTTTTAAATTATTAAACTGGGGATTGAACGACTCAAAAGGATTAGGGGCGGCCATAGATATATGCTCCTGATAAGGGAATGGTTTTCATTAAAACGATTTTACACCTGATACGCGAAAAGGCAATTGGGTATTTGGTTCCAGTTGAGAGCACATCAATTGTCCGTCTTTCGTAGCACATGAATTGTCGGTTCTAGAGTTATGTATATCCCAAAAAGAGGGGTACGTGACCACTCAAAATTGCGGAATGTTATTTAATAGCAGCTACAAACTTTTTTTAAGATCACGATAAAAATTTTCGCGCACGCCGAAGGCTAGCAATATTCGTTGTTTGGAAGTCGACTCATAAGCTAAAAGTGTTTCTTGGTTATTCATTTTAAATTTATAAACAAATACAGCATTTAAGTCACCTTTTTTGCTCTTACCTAACTTTGGATTGTTGATAATTTGCTGAACAACGCCATCAATGATAGCTTTTTCTTTAGAATGAAGCTTTTTATAAGCCTTTTTAAAAATAGGCATCTGTAAAACATGGACCTCAGCCATGTTTCCCTTCAAAAATAAAGGGTTCGGCTAAAGAGCGATCTTGATTTTTTGAAATTAATACATCTCTTATAAATTCCACAGGCAAATCAGGGTTGTCTAACGCACATTTTCCTATCTTTGCCCAGAATTCAATTTGATTCGGGATAGAGCGACACTCTGCTTTAGCCACCTTTTTTGCTTCATTGTATATGCCATCATCAATTCTAATCGGGGTGCCCACGTTATATCTCCATACTTGTACCAAAATGCCACAATTGTAGTATAGCATGCAGAAGCATAAGGGTGGTAGGGAATGCATCAGCTCTGAAGCATCTGGTTAAATGACGGGTTTTTAGGTTATCCTTTGCTGCTATCGATTTATTTCATAAAATGAAATATCCGTATGATGCGATTTCACAAAATCGACCACCTCTTTTTCTTTTACATCCGGCAGATCAACTAATAGCAGTATCTCCCCTTTTTCGGCGGCTTCCTCTAAAGCAAGAAAAGTAGGGTTTGGAACAGAAACCCCAATCAGCGAACTCGTCCAAGCCCCAAAAAGGATGCCAAAAACACTGAAAATAATAATACTCTCAATCCCAATCGATAAGTATGCCAATTGAAGTTTAAATAGCAGCAATCCGACACTGAAGCCTGCCAGCGCACCGATTATCGCCCCTTTAATCAAAGAAGGGATAGCATCCGTTGTTTTTAAAATCCCTTCGCTATCCGAAATTTTTTTTAATTCCAGAAGACTGGGATCTTTAACCAAAATATGAACCCCCTCTTTGCCAAGGTTTAATGTCCATAAGGATTTTATAAGCTCTGTCGCTTTTTCAATGCCGGGGGTAATCAGGTATAAACGTTTCTCGATCAGTACGGACATTTTAACGTCCTCCCGTGAGTATATTTAAATACCCTAAAAATTAGCCATTTTCTATCTCGTCAAAGTGTTTAACATCTTCAAATGCACCATTGGTTTTATGGACAATCACGTGCCTTTTCTGATTTTTTAGCAACTGAGCAAGCCTCGTCGCCTCCTCTATCGCCGCTTCTTTAGAAGGATAAGAAGCCACACTGCCCGCCTCATTCCCGGCTTTAAGGTGCCACCGTCCATCTTGCTTAGAATGTAACACATGGTAAAATGTTTCATCCGGTTCTTTTATAACCATTCGATTCTCCCACGAGAACAGGCAAATATAGACATGCCTCTACCCTCTATTTTATGCAGCAAACACTTAATGCCTACTAAAGAGGGAACCTTTTATAAAACCTCTTTAAAATTTCTGCACTTGTTAGATTTTATCGCTTATTTTCAGAAAAAAGAATAGGACTTTCCCTAGGATAAATTTTCAATAAATAGGGTATCATACTTACATTAGCTAGGCTCAGTTAAGGAGTATAGGTTTATCAATAGGAGTATAGATATGAAAGCGCTTCGCTCGATCAATCAATTAAAATCTCTAATCCAATGTGAAATCGATACTTTTTTTATACTGACTGAAGCCATTCATAAAATTAAAGATCAAAACATTCAATATCAACTGACTTCATTTAAACAACAATGCACTGAAAGCATTCGGGGATCTTCTGAGCTTTTAAAACAACTGGGCGGAAAACCGCCACAATATGATCTCGATCTCAAGGGCTACTTAATGAAATATTACGTAACCATCCAAGGTCTTATTAGTGATACTTACACATTGAAAGCACTACGCACCAATGAACTTTGGATGCTCCATTTTTACAAAAAAGCCTTAAAATTACGCTACTCTCAAGACCTGCTGGCAGAAATACAAATGCTTTACAACCGAAATCAAGAATACACGCATGAAATAAATACTTACATTCAACAACTGCAGGAAAATCCAAAATACAGTTAAATACTTTCTGACCACTGTAAGCTGGGCGGATCTATAATTAATGTTTTTTTGCCTTTTTTATTCATTTTTTTTATAAAGTTTTCAAGTTGCATTGCTTGCTGTTTATTCCCATAAATAGGGCATACATAGGCTAAGAAATGTGGCGGAAAACTCCGAGTATATTTTGCCCCTTTTCCAGCGATATGCAATTGATAGCGTTTATGGAGATCGACCGTGTACCCCGTATAAAAATTTCCATTCTTACACTGTATAATATAAACCCAAAAGCTCGGCAAGCATAACGTGATTGCGTTCGTCATAGCGTACGGATATCAATAGAAGAGGATAATTTTTACTTATCTTAAACCAGTTTTTCTTCCACCGCAGATCCCTCTTCTCTCAAAGCCGTATGCCATTTTTTATCTGCTTCCACGTAAGCTTCCCATTTTTTTGAAAAAATTTCTTCTTTAAACGCCAAGCATGCATTTTTCAAATACGATTCAAAAGAAGATGTAATATGCTGATAAACATGTTGCTTTGCCTCTTCATCCCATTTTATAAAAAATCCTAATTCCGCAAGTTCTGGAAATTGAGCCATAACCCTTGTTCGCATTAGATTGAACATAATTTCTTCGTTTGCATGCGCAAAATCTTTGGCAAACAATTCTAATTCTGCTTTACATTCTTCAAGCTTCGTATTCATAGGATCTCCTGTTTTGAATAGATATGTGAAATCTTATACCCGATTAGGGCCCTTTCTTTCTCAGTGTAACATAGCAACCGCACTGAAGATGGAAGAAGCAGACCCTTGGCTGCACACGAGCATATATATGAAAAGCCTTAAGAATAAAGATTTCGCTCCGATTACATTAAGTTGGCTTGCTTTATTGTTGATTTGTTCCATTTTTCATGATATTAGAGACATTATCTTTTTTTAGTATGATTATAAAACTTATGGCACAACCTACCCGTCGCTTCTACTTAAAATGGAGCAAACTCATTGCCCCTAAAGTTCGTCAATTAGCATTTCAGCTAGAAGACAAATCTAATATTGCATTCACGGCAGGACAATTTGTTACCCTGAATATTGAAGGGCCCACTAAAACATTGCACCGTAGCTATAGTGTAGCGAATGCGCCCCATAGCAATACGCTAGAAATAGCCTGTGCCTTTGTAGAGGGTGGCGTTGCATCGACATTACTTTTTAATATGCAAGAAGGGGAATCCCTCTTGGCGAACGGACCCTTTGGTTTATTTGTCCTAAAAGAGGAACACCCTGCACGCTATGTTTTTATTGCAACAGGAACGGGTGTTACCCCTTATCGATCGATGCTAAATGATTTGCAAGCTCGCTTAACCACCTCTCATCCTGAACTTGAAATTATCTTAATTCTGGGTGTGCGAAATCGAACTGAATTATTATTTGCTGAAGAATTTAATGCGTTTGCTAAAATGCATCCTAACTTTAAATTTTATGCTTGTTATAGTCAAGAACCCCTACTGGCGGATCAACAACCTTTTGAACGCTTAGGGCGTGTGCAAAGTATTTTTCCAGATCTAAACTTAGATCCTAACCAGGATATTATTTATCTATGCGGTAATCCTCACATGATTGATGAGAACTTTGCATTACTCACGAATATGGGTTTTGATAAAAAGAACATTAGGCGTGAAAAATATGTTTTCTCGCATTAGATCACTATTAAATTGCCAGCGGTTTTATAATCCGCAGCCAAAATGATTACCACAGCCGCGATAAAATAAATCCAGCGGCTTTTCAAAATCCAGTGATTCGCTTTGCCATTTTATTTTTATGGCATTTTCGACCGCTTGCAATTTTACGCTATCTACCCTGCCTAATCTTTCTATCTCTAATGCGGTGCTATTGGCGCAAGGCTGGCATTCTAAACTTCTATGATAAAGGGGGATAAAGCCTGCGCGCTTTAACAATCCATCCCTCTCGATATCTGTTACTTCAACCATAGGATGCCAAACAGTTCTATCGCCATGAAATTCGCACTGTTCAATCCATTCTGGCAAATTTTGATGGGCGCTCGTTGCGGCTTTTCGTTTAGCCATGAGAATAATATATTCGCCCCCTAAATCAATGGGCTCTATCCAATCTAAAAAGGGAAGGCCTTTTAGCAACCCCGTACACCATTGGAACTTTGCAGAAGGAAATGAAGCTCTACCGATAACGGCATCTGAAAAGGAAATTTTTGAAGTGATAGTATGAATCTCAAATCCACAACGCCTAGCATGAAGCTCCCCTAACTGAACCCTTTTTTTCCAGCTAGCCGCTGCCCAACCGGTGTCAATATAAATCACAGTGGCGTTTAAACCCGATTCAAAGACCCATTGGGTTAAAGCGAGAGATTCATCACCATAATTTGTGCGGATAATAAGGGGTCGTTTTAAAAGATCGCTAAGCTGCATGCCATTATCTTATATTAAGTCATCGTTTCTAACCAATACACAACGACAACGACAACCAAAGCGATCAATACAACCGCCGCAATCGCATCCACGGCATCATCCGATAGCTGTTTCTTTTGATCCATAATTTTATCCTACGCGTATATTGAAGCAGTATATGAACCCGATAAGGGAAGGATGCACAATAGCAGTATACAAGGCCTATTCGTCTTCCCAGATCTTGAATTCGGGCTGTTTGGTCTCTATTTTATCTCTAAGGCTATTGAGTAATGCGTATTTTGCTTCCTCTTGGCGACGAGATATCGAGCTTGCTTCGGGTTTTTCATCAAACTCAATTAAAAAACGATCAATTTCACTCACATAGCCTTTTAACATAGGTTGCTTACGCCAAAACATATAAGGACATACCCCCTTACTTTTGTTGCTTAACAATATGGATCCTTACCCGTAGTATGGTCGGTTATATCCCGTATTTCTAGTATTTCGGGAAATTTTTCCTTCAGCGTTTTTTGAATCCCATGTTTTAAGGTTATGCTAGACATACCACATCCATGACACCCGCCCCCAAACTGCAATACGACGATTTTTTCATCCACGATATCCACTATGCTAATATTTCCGCCATGCCCAGCCAAATTAGGGTTAATCTCTGAATCAATCACATATTGGATCCGCTCTCTCAGCGAACTATCGCCTAATGGCGCACGGCCTTTCAGGAAAGGCGCTTTAATAGACAATTGTCCGCCTACCTTATCTTCTATAAAATCAATATTGGCTTGTTCTAATACCGCTTGGGAAGCACTTTCCACAAACAAAGTATAATTTGCAAAACGGAACGGGATGTCGGTAGGCTCCTCTTCTCCCAGGGGGCAAAAAGTGACGGAAACTTCAGCAAAGGCCGTGCCTGGGTTTGCAACAAACACTCGAAGGTTCATCCCCGCTTGATCTTCTTTTTGCAAAAGATCCCTAAAATGGTTTTGCGCAGCCTCAGTCACTACCATAAAATCTGTATTCACCGCTGCCGAAAATTGTTCCATTGAAATCACCCCTTGGCTCATACACCATTATCGCTTTTATCTACCTATCGCTTATTTTGCCACCAACACCCATCCTCTCTAAGGAATAGTTTGGCTATCGATGGCATTGTACCAAATGGCTTCCCTAACGCAAGTTAATTTACTAGAATAAATTTTTTTTTATTTAATATTCACAAATACTTGTTTATTTGAAACCTTATGGTATCCTTACTACATCTCGTATATAGAGAAATGTATCACAACAGGATGTTGAGATTAATGAGGAGGGAACCAGAAATGTCCAATCAATCCAATGAACTTATTCATAAGCTTCAGGCAACACAACAAAAGCTTTGTGAACTATTTACCTCGGGCGCCAACAACACCCCCATACCCAGTGCGATTTCCCCATTTACTCCGCAGTTGAGAGTCAATACTCAAGAGACTCAGGATAAATTAATCAATAAGATCCACCATGGTATCACTCGTCACCCTGACTATAAATCGATAGCAGATAAAGACAAGCCTTTCTTAAAGGATTATATTGAACTGTATGTCAACAATCCCCTTCAATACCCGATTGGGCGCGGCAGCATGATTCATAATTTGGTCAGAGAACTTGGAAACCGGTACGTAAAATACCAGCCAGAGCATGAAGGCGCAAAAAATCCCTCCCCCGAAACAACACCGGCCAAAATCAGTCTAGGGGCATAAATTTTTATCTAATGCCTGTTGCCATGGCCGCTGAACTACCGTACTATCAAGCTAGTACAGTCGTTCAGCGCATATTTAAGGTAACCGAAGTCTATGCAAACGCCCGAGCTAGCTTTATATCAAGCCATCTTACAATTAAACACGCCTGAAGAATGTACTTCTTTTTTTCACGATCTGTGCACACCTACTGAAATTACCGCTATGAGCGAACGTTGGAAGGTTGCCCAACTTCTTAATAGCCAAACCCTTTCCTATAGAGCTATCCACGAAAAAACCGGGATCAGCCTTGCCACTATTGGTAGAGTCGCTCGCTTTTTAAGCCAAGAAGCCTATCAAGGATATCGATTAATTTTGGATAGGTTAAATAAAGGCGAACCATGACACTGTATGCCCCGTTACGGCTAGCGCTCTTAAGTTTATTCTTACTCCCTTTGCTCTTGTGTATGGATCGTAGTGTTTCTGCACCAGAAACCACCCAAAAGGTGGCTATTCTGACTATCGTTGAACACCCTGCTCTAAATGCGACCCGCCAAGGCATTGTCGATACGCTAAAAGATAACAATGTTCAAGTGATGTTTCAGTCTGCCCAAGGCAATAGTGCTTTAGCCACTCAGATCGCGCAACAATTTGTGGGATCAAAGCCTGATATCTTGGTCGGATTAGGAACCAGCGCAACCCAAGCACTCATTTCTGCCGATCAATATTCGCAAATACCCATTGTCTTTAGTTCTGTTACCGATCCTAAAGGCGCCAAATTGGTGAATGAAAAGGTCACCGGCGTATCCAATTACATTGATCCGACGATACAATTTACAGTATTTAAAGAAATTCTTCCAAATTTATCTAAGCTAGGAATCATTTATAATCCCGGGGACGTTAATTCCGTTGCCTTAGTCCAACAAATGGAAAAAATTGCGCCCCACCTTAAAATAACGCTCGTCTTGGCGACGGCCAATTCAACTGCAGATATTACTCAAGCTACCCACCGCCTGATGGAAAAGGTAGACGCCATTTTTATTAATAATGATAATACAGCCCTTGCAGCCTTTGAATCGATTATTAAAATTAGTAACATCCATCTTATCCCGGTATTTGCCAGTGATACTGCCGTGGTTAAGCAAGGGGCATTAGCAGCGTTGGGCGCAAATCCCTATGAAATTGGAAAACAAAGTGCAGAGATGATGATTAAAATTTTACACGGTGAAAGCCCACATCGCATTCCTATTTTATATACGGATAAAACTGAACTTTTTATAAACTTTGCACAAGTGAACCGATTTAAACTTAAATTGAAAGAAAGTCTACTCCAAAAGGCCCATCCATCCGAGGCACAATCTCATGAATAGTATACAATTTTTAGGCGCACTAGAACTTGGCCTTTTATATGCACTGGTGACTTTAGGGGTTTATCTTACCTTTAGGATCATTAATTTTCCCGATCTCACCGTCGATGGCTCTTTTCCTTTAGGAGCGGCAGTTGCGGCATCCCTTATCGTCAAGGACGTTAATCCATATTTAGCAACGTTTGTTGCAACCTTAGCGGGAACCTTAGCAGGCCTTATAACCGGCTATTTGCATGTACGCTGGAAAATATTGGGGTTGCTGGCAGGGATCCTAACCATGACAGCCCTGTATTCCATTAACCTGCGCATTATGAATAAACCCAATATTGCGTTATTGTCAGAGCCCACTATTTTTAGTTTTTCTGAAGGTTCTCATTCAACCTTAATCATCCTGACAGTCATTGTGTTATTGATCGGATTACTGCTCTATAAATTTTTAACCAGTCAATTAGGATTAGCCTTAAGGGCAACAGGCATTAACCCCCGCGTCAGTCCATCGTATGGCATTAATATCGGTGCAATGACGCTCACCGGTCTTGCGTTAAGTAATGCGTTAGTGGCATTTTCGGGTGCGTTATTTGCACAAGCGCACGGATTTGCCGATATTTCAATGGGCACTGGCACCTTAATTACCGGCCTTGCCTCCGTGATTGTCGGTGAAAGCTTATTTCGCCATTCGCGCATTTTAATTGGCATAGCCTGCTGCGTAATCGGCTCTATTTTGTATCGAATGGTCATCGCCATTGCTTTAAACTCTCAAGTCGTAGGCTTGCAAGCCTCTGATCTAAACCTAATCACTTCAATACTTGTCATTTTGGCAATGTTAATCCCACAATTACGACAAACAATAACGAAAAAAATACGGCAGAATATATGATTGAATTAAATAATATTTCCGTGACCTTTGGCAAAGGCACGCCCTTAGAATGTTCTGTTTTTAAGCAATTAAATTTAAAAATTCAACCGGGTGAATTTATAACGGTTATTGGCGGCAATGGTGCCGGAAAATCGACTTTAATGAATCTTATTTCAGGCGAGATAACGCCGGATAAAGGCAGCATCACATTAGACCATACACAGGTCACCCGATGGCCTGCTGAAAAACGTGCACAATTTTTAAGCCGTGTATTTCAAGATCCATTATTAGGAAGCTATGCAGATCTGACTATTGAGGAAAATTTAAGTCTCGCCTTATCGAGGGGCAAAAAACGGGGGCTAAAAACCGCCCTTTCTTCCCAACTGTCTGCCCATTTTAAAGAAAGACTTGCCGATATAGGCATAGGGCTAGAAAATCGATTAAGCGATAAAATGGGTCTTCTTTCAGGCGGACAAAGGCAAGCGGTAAGCTTAGTGATGGCGACACTGCAACCCTCAAAAATATTATTATTGGATGAACACACCGCAGCACTTGATCCTAAAATGGAAAATTTAATCCTCGAGTTAACCAAACGTTTAATTACGGAAAAAAACCTAACGGCATTAATGATTACGCATTGCATGTCCCAAGCCTTAAGGATGGGCACAAGAACCCTTGTCATGCATCAAGGTAAAATTGCGCGTGATTTATTGGAAAATGAACGCAATACGCTGGAGCCCAAAGATCTGATTGCATTTTTCTAAAAAGTGGAAATCACAAGCGTAACCCTTGCTCCACGGCTGCGTACGCGTACACGTCCATAATGGCGACATTTTCCTAAAATTAAGCACTTGTCTGCTTCACCAGTTGAAAAATAAATATTGTGCGAGATATACTTTAAAGAGGCTTATTAAATACGCAAAGACGTCGTCAAGTACAGTAGTTTTTAATTCTGGAGAGCATACCTTAAAAAAAAACAAGGGGCCTAATATAATTAATAATCAGGATTCAGAGGAGGAAAAACACATGCCACGAGGAGAAAAGTCTAAATATACCGCCAAACAAAAAAGACAAGCCGAAGATATCGAAAAAGGATATGAGTCTAGAGGTGTTGAAAAGCAAGAAGCCACCCGAAGAGCGTGGGCCACGGTTAACAAAATGTGGGGTGGAGGCAAAAAAGGCACCGGCGTACAGAAGCCTACCAATACGGCACCGGCTAAAAAAGGCGGCAAATTAGGTGGAAAGGCCTCAGCAGCGCGACCCATCAGCGAACGTAGGGCCTCTGCAAAGAAGGCGGCAGCAACCCGACAAGCCCATCGTCAAGCATAAGATACACACCATTTGTAGTGTGTGTGTACTTAGATAGCAGGTAGCTATCTTTTCTTAAACAGATTGGCTAAGAAAAGATAATTAGCTATCCTTTCTTTATGCTAAATCTTAAGAAAAGATAGAAGCGAATGAACGTATTATATAGGTAGCTACATTATGAAAAATCGCATGAAGAGTCTTTTAAGGCTTATATCCCCCCAAACCCAGCTATAAACGTGGTTCACAAGAGCTGACCTAAATCATATTGTCCCATTTAGTGATCAAAGATCGGCACCATTACCATTGCATGGTTATAAAAAGGTTGAAATATGGTTAAATTATGTCTATACTTAACAATAAGTTCATAGGCTAAATAAAAAGGTAAGATTATGTCAACTGCTGCAGCCATATTTAACAATGTCCCTAAACATAATTATCCCCAATTTGAAACACCAAAAAATGTGGTCGATTTCCTTTCGTTTAATAAAAATGATGTCTCTAAAGCCTTTAATGTTTCAAAAGAGTCTGTGCGTTATGACAGCAAAATCCCTAAGGAAATGCAGAAACGATTAAATGAAATTGCTATTGTATGCGGGTTGGTCGCAGAATTTTTTAATGATGACATCAAAAAGACTGCCATGTGGTTTCAAATGAAAAACCCAGCTTTAGGAAACATTTCACCCAGAGACATGATTAGGTTCGGGCAATTTAACAAACTGCATCAATTTATAACCGCTGCTATAAATGGCGATACGCCTTAATGCCCCATCAACACAATATATTCTATACACTCGATAAATTATCTAAAGAATCACTCACTCAATGGAATGATCACTCCAATAGACTTAAAGAATATATTTACCAAAATTACATGTATTTTGCTCAAAAGAGATCTGAAATATTTTCTGATCTAACACAATCGCTTTTATGTGAATGCAAGCAATATCAATTTAATGATTGGCAACGTGTCGTATCTTTTAAACATTGCCTAAATCCATTGTCTACTCGTGGAAGCGTAAAAAACCCGAGTGGTGGCAGATTTAATATAGGAAATATAAATCCAACCATTTTCCCACCTTTTGGGGCCCTATATCTTGCTGAAGACAGAGCTACGGCTATAAGAGAAAAATACGGTTTGCCTAAATCAAATTCTAGTCATGATGGACTTTCATCCTATGATCTTAATTTAACAAAACAAGAATCTGAAACGATTGTAGTGCTTTCGGGCAAGGTAAATGTGGTTCTCGATTTATGTAGCCAAAAAAACTTAGAGAAATTTTATAGGCATATTCAAACGATTAAGAACCCACAACACCTTTTTAAAATAGCTAAAAATTTAAAAGTCCAACCAACCATGGCAATAAAAACTTTAAATCAGCTATATCAAACAATTTTTGATGAGAATTGGCGATATTATCCAAATCAGTGTAATATTCCAGCAAATTCTCAAATCTTAGGGCAAATCGTGTATGAAGCAGGAATAGAAGCAATCTTATATCCTTCGACAAAAGATGGTAAAAAATGTCTAGCAGTATTGCCTAAAAACTTCCAAAATAGCGAGTCTTATATAAAAATAAATGTTAATCATGCGCCTAAAGAAATAGAGAGAAATTTATTGTTCCTAAGCAAAGATACTTTTGAGAAATTTTTATAGTGCTCTAAGAAATTCAAATCAGGAAAAAATAAGATCTGAACACCAGAGGTTTTCTTCTAAGATAATTCACCTGTCTTTTTTGGAAATCGGGGCATGGAGTTTCGATACACTGAAAACGTTTAACTTTAAGTGGTGCCCGGGGCCGAATTGGAACCGGCATGGATGTTAAGTCCGAGGGATTTCAAGTCCCTTGCGTCTACCAATTTCGCCACCCGGGCAAAGAAGTTTTATTGAGCAAGATATTGGAGGCCGCAATGTAAGTGTCTTGATCCCGTGTATCCTCTTCTCAAAAATAGGAATGCACCAGGTTTTTACAAATAATACACTCCGCCGACCGACTAGATGTAAATGCCCTTATATATTTTATTTAAATTAACATTGGCAAAAACAAATAAAAGCTACTAGACTCCAAGCTCATTTTTTTATTTACAGGACAGCTATACCATGTTTAACACTTATCGATTTAGTTTTTATACCCATACAACCCGCCCCATCCCTTTATATATGCATTTACTTTTGGAGAAAAAATCATGTCAATCACACAGAGTCTCTTATCAAACAACGTAATGACCGCGCGTCCTGCACGCCTTTCGTCTATTCTCGCCTTATTATCTTACCTTCTCTCCAGTTTACTTTTAGTCTTCAATCTTTGTTACAGCACCGTCGCTTTCGGTCAATTGCCTAAAAAAACCATTGGTATTTCACAAATTGTAGAACATCCTGCTTTAAATGATATTCGTTTAGGCTTAATGGAAACCCTTAAGGCCCATGGCTATGACGCGTCCAAAAATTTAAACATTTTATATGAAAATGCTCAAGGAAATATGGGATATGCTCTCCAAATTGCCACCAAGCTTTTAAGTGTAACGCCCGATGTGATCATTGGTATTTCTACGCCCTCAGCCCAAACGGTATACCATGCAGCAAAACGTGCACATCATACCATTCCCATTGTATTTGCTGGTGTCAGCGATCCCCAAATAGCCCAATTAGAGCCAGTAGAAACACATTACCCCATTACAGGTGTGTCCGATGCGCCCCATTTAGATGGACTAATGGAACTGATGGACAATTTATTCCCCAAACTTAAAACCTTAGGCTTACTTTACAATCCCTCTGAAACCAATTCAGTCTCTACCGTACTACGCCTTAAGAAATTATTGGCGCAAAGAGGTATTCAATGGCATGAAGCCACAGTTCTTTCAACCAATGACGTTGCACAAGCAACATTGAGTTTAGTGGGTAAAGTGGATGCTTTATATTTTCCACAAGACAATACCATTGTTGCTGCGATGGAAACCGTGATTAAAGTTTCACAACAAGCAAGCCCTACCCTGTCTGTGATCCTTCCCATCTTTTGCAATGATCCCATTTTAATCAAAAAAGGAGTATTGGCGGCGGTTGGTTACGACTACCTGGATATCGGACGTGAAACAGGCGAAATCGTGGTTAAGATTTTAGCAGGAGAATCTGTCAACACCCTACCCATCCATACCCCTAAAAATTTGAAAGCTGTTATCAATCGTGCTTTGGCTCAAAAATTGGGGATAATTATCCCAACTCAATTGAAACACGCCACGCTAACAGTCATGGACTCGTGATGAATATTTTACAATTTTTAGGGGTTTTGGAACTTGGGCTATTATATGGCCTAGTCACCTTGGGAATTTACCTAACCTTTCGGATCATTAACTTTCCTGATTTGACGGTGGATGGCAATTTTCCATTGAGCGCTGCTGTCAGTGCTGCTTTACTTGTCCAAGGGGGCTCTCCTTGGATTGCAACCTGTATTGCAACCCTCACGGGTTGCCTTGCAGGGTTTATAACGGGCTACTTGCATCCGCTTTAAAATATTAAATTTACTTGCAGGCATTTTAATGAGGAGCACGCCCTTACATTACATCTCAATTTTAATGTAATTTATACGCCTAATCCCGTATTATATCCTGCTTACTTTTTTTATTCGGAAACAAATCACGCTTTGTCATTTTTTTCCATTCAAGCAAATTTTTCCATTCATCAATGCCCGTAGAATACATTTTAGCTAAATGAAGCGCTTCTGCTTTATTTAAACAACTATTTTTTGCCTGGTAATGATTTTTAAAGTCATCGCTTTCGCTGTATTCTGCCACAAAGCAAGTATGGGATTGTCCCCCATCATAGGCAGCCACTTGAAAAAATTCATTAGCCTCATGCAAGCGTATAAAAACATAATACCCATCTTTATTTCTATCCAACGCTATAAAAACGTCTTCCAACACAACAACGTTTTCAATTTCAGGAGAATATTCTTGTAGTGCATCAATAAACACTTTTTCCTCAATCGTGTTTTCATTTTTAATATATAATTTATCGACATACCACATATTATTAAGTTCATGGTTGAATTCACGTAATTCTGCATACACTCTAGCCTTTTGTTTTGTGCCTTGCACTTCAAAATTAATGTGACTTTTTGTACTTTTACCAGATTCGCGCTCTATACTACCTTGAACAAAACTTATTTTTTTTACGGGGGCACCTAAATATTGTGAAATTTTTTCATTATTATTTATAATTTTTATAACTTGTTTAGTAGAAGAGGAAGTATCCATCTTATAAAAAATACCGCCAATCGTGAG
Source organism: bacterium (assembly GCA_027364575.1). Classification (GTDB taxonomy): domain Bacteria; phylum Pseudomonadota; class Gammaproteobacteria; order UBA6186; family Azoamicaceae; genus CADEGZ01. The sequence goes on along the minus strand of DAHXPC010000006.1, from coordinate 105,715 downwards.
ACCGAAAAATACAAAGACTGACCCCCAAATAATAAGACCCCATTTTGTCCATAATTTTTGTGTATTCAGGAATTCTTCTACCGAAGTATAATCTCGTTTCCTCCATGCCCATTCATTGCCTTTGGCAGCTAGTATCAGTGACATCAACCAACCAACTACAGGAACAAGCGTTAAAAGCCCAATCCAAACCCCGTGCCGAATGGACCAAAAGAAACTTAATAAAAATGCGCCCCAATTCCATTTTTTAATTGCATCGGGAACTGTTTTTTCTTGATTAATATCACCCATAGCGATCTCCGAATAAGTTTGGCACAAAAGTATAAATGATTTAGATACATAATAAGGATTTAAATCATAGAATACGAAAGTGCGACAGAAAACTATATTTTAATTTGAAAAGTAATTAAATTAATAGATTATTATTTTAATAAGGTGGTGCCCGGGGCCGGAATCGAACCGGCATGGATGTTAAGTCCGAGGGATTTTAAGTCCCTTGCGTCTACCAATTTCGCCACCCGGGCAAAGAAATGCTGTTTAGCAAGATATGGAGGCTGAGGACGGAATCGAACCGTCGTACGCGGCTTTGCAGGCCGCTACATAACCACTCTGCCACTCAGCCGTTAAGCGTAATATATCTAAATATGGAGCGGGAAACGAGACTTGAACTCGCGACCCCAACCTTGGCAAGGTTGTGCTCTACCACTGAGCTATTCCCGCGCTAAGACTGCATTCTACCGAATATCAAAGTACTGTCAAGATATTTTTATTTTAAAGACGATTATCCAGGATTGCTTGGTCCTTACTGAGCTCATTCCAAGCCACGTGTAAATAGACCCCCATTGACCAAAGCGTCAATATAGCCGCGGCGTATATTAATAAATAGCCGAAGTAAGTAACCCAACCGTTAAGCCTGGGCTCTTGCGAGAGCAATAATAAAACCGCAATCATTTGTGCAGCGGTTTTTAATTTTCCTATCCCCTTTACCGCAACGCCTTGCCTTTTTCCAAGTTCAGACATCCATTCCCTTAAAGCGGAAATAACTATTTCACGGCTCACAATAATGGCCGCTGGAATGGCAAGCCATGCGCTTGGGTAGGATTGCACCAATAATACCAATGCCACCACGACAATCAATTTATCGGCCACCGGATCCAAGAATTCCCCTAATGGGGAAACCTGTTTTAGTTTTCTGGCCAGATACCCATCCAACCAATCGGTAATCGCAGCAATGGCGAAAAGAATGGCAGACACAAGATGATGCCCTTTAAAGGGCAGATAAAACATCAACACAAAAATGGGAATCAATGAGATTCGTAATAAGGTCAATAAATTCGGTATATTCAATTTAATCATAAACACTCGCTATTTAATTGATATTAGCTTCCATGTAACGCTTCAAAGAGGCGTTCTGCCAATGCTTGGTGGATGCCCGGTACTTTAGCTAACTCTTCTACACTGGCCTGTTGTATTTCTTGCAATCCCCCAAAATGTTGCAGGAGCGCAAGACGTCGCTTATTGCCTATCCCTGCAACCTCAACGAGTGTCGATGTTTGACGCCGTTTCGATCGAAGCTTACGGTGCGCGGTAATGGCAAAACGATGCGCCTCATCCCGTATTTGTTGAATGAGCAGTAACGCCAAATTGTTCAGCTGTAGTTCGATGCTTTTGCCATTTGAAGACAAATAGACCCTCTCAAGCCCCGCTTTACGTTCTGGACCCTTGGCAACGGCTAATAATACAACCCCTGCCACCTGCAATTCGTTTAATACAGCATTGCCCACCGACAATTGCCCTTTGCCCCCATCCACAATCAGGATATCCGGCAATGCTCTCCCTTCTGATTTTAACCGAGTATAGTGACGAGTCAAGCCTTCTTTTAATGCCGCATAATCATCCCCACCGGTCTTGGCCCGTATATTAAAACGGCGATAATCGGATTTTACCGGCCCTTCTGAATCAAATACCACACAGGAAACGACTGTTGCCTCTCCTAATGTATGGCTGACATCAAAGCATTCTAGCCGCTCTGGGATAAGATCTAACCCTAAGGTTTCCTGCAAAGCTTGAAACCGTAAAGCGAGATCCATGGGCAATTTTTGGCGACTTCGCAATGCATTGCTGGCGCTGGCCATCGCCATTTTTATCCAGCGTAATCGATCGCCTCTAGAGCCTTTAATGAGATGGATGGCAGAATTGGCTTTTTCAGTTAAAACCGCCTCAATAGCCTCTTGTTCTTTTAATACCATGGGCAGTAAAATAATTTTAGGAATTTCGGCCTTATCAATATCTCCCAAGTGTACATAATGCTGTAAAATAAATGCCCCTAATAAACTATGATCGTTATCCCCTTCCGCGCTAAGAATGGCATTTTTATTCGGAAAATATTGCCGGCTTCCCAACATCCTGCCTTCTCGAATGACCAGCATATGAATGCAGGCATTTTCGCCTTCGACTGAAATCCCTAACACATCGATGTCTTTCTTTTCCCCAATAATAATTTGATGCTCTTGTACACTTCTTAATAATGCAATTTGATCTCGAATTCTTCCTGCCTGCTCAAATTCTAGCTCTAGACTGGCGGCTTCCATTTTTTGGATCAGGGCATCAATCACCGCTCTGTTTTTTCCTTCTAAAAATAATTGAGCATATTCAACGTCTTTTTTATAGTTTTCTAATCCAATATACCCAACGCAGGGCGCTGAACAGCGTTTAATTTGATACTGCAGGCAAGGACGGGATCGTGTCTTAAAAAAGGTGGGATCGCATTGACGTAGTCTAAAAATGCTTTGCAACAGATTTAAAGCTTCGCGCGCGGCTCGTGCATTGGGATAAGGGCCATAATATTTATTCCCCGTCTCGCGTTTTCTGCCGCGATTAAAGCTTAAACGGGGAAAAGAATCTCCGACACTTAATTTAAGATAGGGATAAGATTTATCATCTTTAAAAATAATGTTATAACGCGGTTTTTGGGCATTAATCAGATTGGTTTCTAATAATAACGCCTCGCGTTCATTGCGGGTAACCGTGACTTGTATGGAGTGTATTTGCTTAACCAGATTTAAGGTTTTGGCATCTAATTGTCTTTGGAAATAGCTAGTGACTCTTTTTTTTAGATTTTTCGCTTTTCCAATATACAAAACCGTGCCAGCACTATCCAGCATAGAATAAACGCCTGGCAGTGTCGTTAAATTGGCTAGGTAACGCTCAAGTGTATTACTCAGGACCTCTCCGTATCTAGAATGCCATGCCGCATAGCAAGTAGCGTTAATTCTACATCACTTTGTACATTCAGCTTTTCATATATACGATATCGATAACTATTGATGGTTTTTGGACTAACACATAATTTTTCTGAAATGACTTGAACGTTCTGACCGCTGGTTATCATAATCATCACTTGCAATTCGCGTTCGGATAATAAGTCGAACGGGGATTTATCGGCATCAATTAATGATTTTAGGGCTAGTTGTTGAGCAATATCCGGGCCAAGGTAACGTTTACCGGCATAGACTGCACGGATAGCATTCACCATTTCTTCCAGCAATGTCCCTTTGGTCAAATATCCGCTTGCACCCGCTTGTAGTAATTTGGTCGGAAATGGTTCACTTCCATAGATAGTTAAAGCAATAATTTTAATATCGGGATTATTTCGAAGCATTTTCCGAGTGGCTTCAAGGCCACCAATGCCAGGCATTTTAACATCCATTAGAACGACGTGTGGGCATTTTTCTTTGGCGATCCGAACGGCATCTTCACCACAGTTAGCTTCGGCAATCACATCAATCCCGGCGACATCCGATAATAATCGGCAAATGCCTGCGCGCACCAAATCGTGATCATCTACGACAAGTACATTGATCAATCCAAATACTCCTATGCCCAATGCAAATTGGCGGAGAGGCAGGGATTCGAACCCTGGGAGGGGGGATACCCCTCAACGGTTTTCAAGACCGCCGCTTTCAACCGCTCAGCCACCTCTCCAAGTGGACCATTATAATCAACTCATAGACAAAAGACGAGTTGCTTCTGCTTTAATTTATCATTTTTCTTCATTTACTAAATTGAATAGATATAGATAATCAACTGACTGCTTTTATACATGGCATAAATCAAACGGGCAAATGATTCTTCTTCTGATAAACTTGGTATATACTCACCTAAGTAGCCAATTTTTGGAGAATTAATATGCAACAGCGCGTCAACACCGTTACTCGGCTTAGAGATGAAAGCTATATTCAAACCAATTCAGTTATCCGTAATACCTATATCCTACTCTCTTTGACGCTCCTATTTAGTGCCGCTACGGCGTGGTTTGCCATGCTCACCAACGCAGCCCCTCTAGGACTCTTCGTTTTTCCAATTTATTTCGGCCTCTTATTTTTAACCCAGGCCTTAAAAAATAGCGTATGGGGTATTGGTGCCATATTCCTGTTTACCGGCTTTATGGGATACACCTTAGGGCCTATCCTAAACTTTGCTATCCAAGGGTTTAATAACGGACCACAACTGGTAATGGCATCTTTAGGCCTTACCGGCTTAATTTTCTTTTCATTATCCGCTTATGCCCTAACGTCGCGTAAAGATTTCAGTTATCTTGCCGGGTTTTTATTGGTCGCTTCCACCCTTGGCTTTATGCTAAGTATCTTGGGCTTCTTTTTTCATTTTCCTTTTTTGTACCTTGCTGTATCGGGAGCATTTGTTTTAATTGCCTCTGGAATGATTTTATTTGAGACCAGTCAAATCATTAATGGCGGTGAACGAAACTATATTATGGCTACCATTTCGCTGTATGTTTCAATTTACAATTTATTTGTAAGCTTATTACAAATTTTAATGGCGTTGTCAGGACGTCGCAATAATTAATTTTTAAGCATTTATAAGCTTTCTCTAAACTTCAAATCCCTCGTCAGAGGGATTTTTTTACAGAGGCTACTTTTGCAGCAGTTAAGGGCGCGGCTGGCCTTCTGTATTGAAAAGTTATAGCATTGCGGCTTTGCGGTTCCATATCCAATAGCCCTAAAATTTTAACTGCAGAAGGCGCTGAGCCTCCTGGAATGGAAAGTTCTTTAGGGACATATGTATGATTATTGTCTCCTAAACCCAACTGACCATGGAAATTCCTCCCCCAGGCATACGCAACCCCTTGAACAGATTGCCCATTTTTTCTTCAATAGGCGCGTAGCTTGAGCCGGCTGGGGTCAAGATGTTCGTAAATTTTAAGATAAGAATTTTTTCAATAGGGTTCTATTTTTGTCCTGTCAATACACAGCGAATTTTATAAATTATTCATACACAACTTTTACAATATTAAATTTAGGTACGCGTAAGTAATAACAACCAATAATAGAAAAAAAAATAAAATCATTTATTATTGCCCGAAAAACGGGTGTTTTCTTCGATACTAGGATTGGCACTAAGGCCGCTTCAAAAATTCCAGAAGTCGTGAATGATCGATCACTTACCATTTTTTGGGGCCGTTACACCTATTTTGAAAAAATCTCACCCCCCTGTACTATATATGCCTCACTAATTCTATGTTAGTTGGCATTCTTTTGTCGAACCTACATTCACCTACGCTGTATATGGTTATTGACGTACACAGTAAAATCCGTATACTAACTCTATTACCCAAAAATTCTTAAGTACTCAGTACTAAGGTTAGAGATAAAATGGCCAATACTAATTTAAAATCATATCTTAAGCCCCCAGAGGCCAAGTTTAGTATTGCGCTGAATCCAAATGGTTCCACCAACACCAAAAACCTTTCTTTCCAACAGCTGATGCAGCAACTAGACAAGCATGGCAGATCTTCCAACTTTCAACTTCATAAAAGCGAAGTGAATAATAGTTTTTCATTGGTTGGGATCCAACATGGAGAAATACTTGCAGGAAAAGACAATATACACTCCGTTTTAGCGTTTGTTATTTTAGAAAATGCGCACGGAAATTTGGAACTTATTTTAGGACTCGGTAATCATAGAGACGTTGCCAATAATGCTAAAGCTGTAAAAGCGGCAGGCGATGTTTACTTTGCGTATAATAAGGCGCTTGGAACGTCTGAAATTGCTAAAATTGACGATCGCTCCAGTGGTTATTATGTCCTTAACACCGATCCAGAAGCCGCAGCCAAGAAAAACTCTGCAAAAGCTGCCATGCAAGCAGTCGGCTTACCAATGGATAAATTCGTACCCTTTGTGCTACCGACGACCTTACTGTTTAGCAGTGGCCTAAAACCTAAAAGCAATCAGCTCTTTATAAATGCTACACCAGACAAGCATAGCTTAGACACAACGATAAAAAGTCCAAGCTAAATATTGTTTATAGGTGTAATTTAAATAACCGTTATTCCACCCATATACGGCAATAAAACTTCTGGAATATGGATCCGCCCTTTCGCATCTTGATAATTTTCCATCACGGCAATTAACGTTCTGCCAATCGCTAAGCCCGAACCATTTAAAGTATGAACATACTCAGGCTTATGGGTTTCTGGATGACGAAAACGCGCTTGCATACGTCTTGCTTGAAAACTTTCCGTATTGCTACAAGAAGAAATTTCTCGGTATCGATCTTGGCCGGGCAACCATACTTCCAAATCATAGGTTTTAGCCGCAGCAAATCCCATATCTTTTGTACACAATGTCAGCACGCGATAAGGCAATTTCAATAATTGTAAAATGGTTTCTGCATGTCCCACCATCTCTTCTAACGCTTGATAAGATCCTTCAGGGGCAACTATCTGCACCATTTCCACTTTATCAAATTGATGTTGACGCAACATGCCTCGCATATCTTTACCATACGTCCCCGCTTCTTTTCTAAAACACGGGCTGTGACATACATATTTTAGCGGAAGTTGTTCACTATCAATAATTTGATCGCGCACTAAATTCGTGACTGAGGTTTCGGAAGTGGGGATCAAATATAAATCCGTATCGGCAACGGTAAATAGATCATCCTGCATTTTGGGCAATTGGCCTGTGCCATACAAACACTCAGCAGACACTAAATAGGGGGTATAAACTTCGTGATAGCCATGGTGTTCACTATGCCTATCGAGCATAAATTGGGTTAATGCTCTGTGTAATCGCGCAATTTTTTTATGCAATACCACAAAGCGTGCGCCCGACAAACGCGTTGCACTTTCAAAATCCATATGGATGCCGCCCAATTCCACATGATCCTTAGGCGTAAATTCAAATGATCCTGGCGTTCCCCAACGTCTTATTTCAATATTATCTTCTTCACTTTGACCGTAAGGTACGCTGGCATGTGGTAGATTGGGACAAGCCGCATAAATAGTATGCAACGCTTGTTGAATTTCCTCTAAGGCGACTTCGGCTGTTTTTAAATCCGTTCCGAGTCGGGCGACGTCTGCTAATAAGGGCTCGATATCCAGTCCTGCCGTTTTCGCAAGACCTACCGCTTTAGAACGCTGATTACGTTCACTTTGGAGCTTCTGGGTTTCAACTTGTATCGTTTTTCGTTTTGCTTCCAAGTTTTTCAGCGCTTCTACATCGAGCGTAAAACCACGAGCCGCAAGCTGGGTTGCAATTTTATCGGCATCTTCACGTATTAATTTAATCTCTAACATAGAATACTCTCAATCGTTTTGAATCACATCAGTGCCCTTTGGGGGGGTAAAGCTAAATTTTGTATCTGAAATATTTTCATTTAATTTTAAATGGCTAAAAATAAATTGCGAGTATTGGCCTAATTGATCTAATAATTCCATTTCATTTAAACGCATATTTTTAAAACCGATGCGTATCCATTGAAAAGATCCTTCGGCTTTTTTGGGCTTTAATTGAAAACACGTATCGGAATCACTCAAACATTTTTTACGCTTTAGCGGTAACTTGATAATTTTAAAATCTCGATCTAAATTACTCACATCCCCGGTCAGGAAAAAAATCGGGGCTCTGATCTGCTCCGCCGTTAATTGTTGAATCGTCACTTGCTCTAAATCCTGATCAAAATCCCAAACCGTTTTACCATCGGCAACAATGATTCTCGGTTCACCACCCTGCACTTCCCAACGGAATTTTGCCGGTTTTTTAAGCCAGGCTTTGCCAGACAGTTGCTGTAATACTCTGCCTTGCTCACTTTTAACGCTTTGAGAAAAATTAGACTGTAAAGTAGAAATCGGCGCTAATAAGGCTTGCAACTCCGTACTCTCGCTCGCCAAGCTAATCGTGGATAACGACATCAAACATGTAAATAGCCCTGTGAATAATTTCATAACAACCCCTACCGTCAGTTTTTTTACCACACTACATATTATCGTCAAAAATAATAAAAAATGATTTTATCATAAAGGAAAACCAGATTATAATATCTAGCAAACTAAATATAGCAATTTAAGGTTTACCCCCATACAACCGTTGAGAACGAGCACAATCTATTGATCCTTTTTGAGGAATGTCTAAGAAATATTCGAGCTGCCATTTTTGGGTTTTTTGAGCCTGCGGGTTCATTGTCTTGTCCCAAGGAGGATAAATGCGTATTCCGCGCTTTCCACCAATACCTTTTTTCGACACGATCTTCTGTTCAGCAAGCACTGATTTTGGGAATATAAATTGCCCAAACTGAGCACCTTTTCGGGCGCTTACAACAAAAAAATCAAACCAATCGGATTCATCAAAGGGCTGAATAGGGCCATTTCCCATTCTTTTCCATAGGGTAACAAATTGACCTATCTTAGTTGGTGTAATTTTAGCAACGCGAAAGCAAATAGAACGACCGTTGACTTCAAATATACACGCACCATAATCAGCACTTTCTGCTTCTTTTCGTGGCTCTGAACATTTGTACCCACTTGGGTTATAAACAAGATCCCAAGTAGCCAGAAAATCGGCATGGGCTAAATTGAAAGTACTTAAAGATTTTTTATGTTTCTCACCCATGCTTATGCGTTTTATTTCCCAAGCTATTTTTACTAAGCCAATAATTTTCAAGCCTTTTTTATTTTTGGAAAGCGGATAACGCCATTGACGACCATTACCCCGCATAATATAAAAGCGGCGGCGATACAAAAATGGATCCCAATATGTTCTTTAAGGAAAACAACGCCAAATAGTGTGCCAATAATCGGAAGTAGATAAGTCACCATGGAAACGGCAGTGGCCCCTTGCCGACTAATAATCCGATAATACATGATATAAGCTAACGTTGTTCCTAAAAAGGCTAATCCCAATACGGAAAGCCAGGCGGATAAAGGCGCTTTTGGTAATGATTCCAGTGGAGACTCAACAATCAGCGCTAAAGGGATCAAATACAATAAAGAACACAGTAACTGCAGCATTGGTGCAACGAACGGCGGTGTGTTTTTCATATAAATACGTGCATATACCATGCCAACGGCATAACAACTCGCACCCATAAAGCTTAACAACATCCCTTGAAAATTTAAGTTTGTATCTTGTCCCATCAATGCAGGCATAAACAAAACGAGAAAACCCATTAACCCCATTAGGATCCCGAACACACGATTCCAAGATAATTTTTCATCTTTGAGAAAAATATTCGCCAATATGATAGTCAAAACAGGGGTAAATCCGTTAATTAAAGCCGCCAGGCTACTGGGAATAGTCATTAAAGAATAATTAAAACACGCAAAAGGCAAACTTTGGGAAAACAAGCCTAAAAAAATACAATGGGGAATAAGCTTAAGGTGATTTTTTAATCGAATGTTTTTAAACCGCAATAAGCAATACAAGAAAGAAGCACCAAAAATGATACGCATCATGAGTAAGGTTAACGGAGGAATATGCCCAACGGCGAGTTTAATAAATAAATAAGAAGGCCCCCAAAGCATCGCTAAAATAAAAATATCGATTAGGCCTTTGTGGGATTTCATAAAATGTTACCGACTATGCATGCGTATAAATGACTATTCTACCGTATTGTATGCTTTATTTACAGCAAAAAAAGTGTCATTTTTCCACACTGGGGGATCAATCGCCTATCGGTTGCCCGACCAAAACCTCACGGCCTCCATTATTTTGCATATTACTAACGATACCAGAAGCTTCCATCGTTTCAATCAAACGAGCAGCGCGGTTATACCCTATTTTTAAGCGACGCTGTAAATGCGAAATTGATGCTTTACGAGATTCTGCGACAATTTGTACGGCAGAATCATATAACTCGTCTTGTTCGCCATCGGCGTCCTCTTCAAAGCTACCAAAGCCTTGTGAAAAATTAGAATTTGCGCCTCCTAAAACATCAAAGGCGTAATCGGGGGACCCTAAATCCTTCAACGCTTTGACAACTGCATGCACTTCTTCATCTGACACAAACGCACCATGGATACGTTCGGGAACGCCTGTGCCCGGTGCTAGATAAAGCATATCGCCATGTCCTAATAATTGCTCTGCCCCTTGCTGATCTAAAATCGTTCGAGAATCAATTCTCGAAGATACCTGATAAGCAATGCGTGTCGGCACATTCGCCTTAATTAACCCCGTGATAACATCCACTGAAGGGCGTTGCGTCGCCAATATCAAATGGATCCCTGCAGCACGCGCTTTTTGCGCAATCCTCGCAATTAATTCTTCTACCTTTTTACCTACCACCATGATCATATCGGCAAATTCATCGATAATCACTACAATATGGGGCAATCTGTCTAAACGCTGCTGTTCTTCTCCGCGTTCAGGCTTCCAAAAAGGATCAAAAATTGGATTATTGGCAAGTTCTGCATCTAAAATTTTTCGATTATACCCGACTAAATTTCGAACCCCGAGCGCTGCCATTAATTGGTAGCGACGCTCCATTTCACAGACGCACCAACGCAGTGCATTGGCAGCATCTTTCATATCCGTGACAACAGGGGTTAATAAATGCGGAATGCCATCATAAATAGAAAGCTCTAACATTTTAGGATCGATTAAGATTAACCGAACATCTTGGGGCGTCGCTTTATATAATAAACTAAGCAGCATGACATTAATGCCAACGGATTTACCAGAACCCGTGGTACCTGCCACCAACAAATGAGGCATTTTTGCCAAATTAACCACAATCGGATCACCAGCAATATCTTTCCCTAAAGCAAGGCTTAAATGGGAAGTTGCCTCATTATATTGGGAAGATTCTAATATTTCTCGAAGGATCACCAATTCGCGATGTTCATTGGGAATTTCCAGTCCAATCACCGATTTTCCGGGAATAACTTCTACAACCCGCACTCGAGTCACGGTCAGTGCACGCGCCAAATCTTTGGCAAGGCCGGTAATTTTGCTAACCTTGACGCCTGCGGCTAATTCTAATTCAAAACGGGTAATCACGGGACCGGGATAGACGGCAACAACCATTGCCTGCACGCCAAATTCCAACAAACGCGTTTCAACTTCCCGAGACATCGCTTCTAACTTGCTTGGGGAAAAACTTTGCTTTTCATTTTTAACTGAGGCTTCCTCTAACAGAGTGACCGATGGCAATTGGGTATTCAGCGCGGATGAATGATCTGAAGAAAATTGCGCATCAGGCAAAACCCGTGCTTTGATATCCAATAACTTTGGCTTTATTGCTGCCGCATTCACGATAACTTCTTTTTTTGCCGTTTGGGCACCAATAACCGGGGTAATACGCTCTAGCCTAGGCGATGGAAGCTGATTTTTACGCTGAATAAACCATTGTTTGGTTTGAACAAAGGTTTTAGGGGTTTTTTTGATCCATTCCGATATTCCGATGCGTAATGCCTTGCTGACAACATCCATAAAACCGAACCAGGACAGCCCAGTGGTTAAAGTGATCCCGGCAAGAAAGACTGCCATTAATAATAAAGTACTGCCTAAGTAACCAAATGCTGGCGCTAACTGTGCGCCTAAAATTTGACCACAAATTCCGCCGGCACTGACCGGCATTGCAGTATTCCACAGATTAAAGTGTAAATGGGTAAGGCCACACCCAGACACCACAGCTAAAACAAAACCGACGACGCGGAGTGTCCAGAGCAAACGGGGATAATTGGCAGACTCTGAGCGATTTTTAAGAATACAAATACTGCCATAGCCTATCAACACCGGAATCATATAAGCTACATAGCCAAATAAATAAAGGCAAAGATCAGAAAACCAAGCACCCGCTTGGCCGGCAGCATTTTGGATCCCTTTATGGGTAGAGGTATGAGACCAGCCGGGATCGGCTTCATGATATGTCGCTAACGCAACCAATAAAAAAAGCGCAAGTGCCGAAAGCAAGATAAATCCGCCTTCTTGTAATCGACGCCATAAAATGATGGGAACCACACTTGCTTCTTTGTGTGTAGCTTTTTTTCTCTTATTTTTCTTTTTCATGTGTACTGGTCATCCCCACTGGCTATCTCTTTATTCAAGCATAATCACTATACCGCTTTTTTGCCCATTTTGGCCAGAAGCCCGTTGCATTTGTCCGCAAAAAGGATATAGTGATCCAAAATCAAATACCCGCCTGGAGTTTTTATGGATACCATCAAACATTGCCGACTATTAATACTGGGATCAGGTCCGGCAGGCTACACAGCAGCCATTTATGCCGCCAGAGCCAATTTAAGCCCGGTTATGATTACGGGTATGGAAAAAGGTGGGCAATTAACGACCACGACCGATGTTGATAATTGGCCGGGGGATGTGGAGGGTTTACAAGGCCCTGCCCTGATGGAACGCATGGAGCAGCATGCAAAACGCTTTAACACCGAAATTATTTTTGATCACATTGCCAAAGTCGATCTCACTACCCGCCCTTTTCAATTAATCGGGGATTCCAAGCATGTTTACACAGCAGATGCATTGATTATTGCAACTGGGGCTTCTGCCAAATATTTAGGCTTACAATCCGAACAAGATTTTATGGGCAAAGGCGTATCCGCCTGCGCAACCTGCGATGGTTTCTTTTATCGAAATCAACGGGTGGCCGTTATTGGCGGCGGAAACACCGCGGTTGAAGAAGCGCTATATCTTTCGAATATTGCAGAACATGTAACGATTGTGCATAGAAAAGATAAATTTAAAGCAGAAAAAATCCTACAAACCCAATTGCTGAAAAAAGTGAAAGCGGGAAATATCACGATTATTTGGAACAGTACCCTAGATGAGGTATTGGGCAACGAAACCGGGGTAACCGGCATACGTCTGCAACATTTATCTGATAACACCCATACGGACCTAGCTGTGCACGGTGTTTTTATCGCCATTGGCCACAAGCCAAATACAGGGATATTTGATGGTCAGTTAAATATGAATAATGGGTATATACAAATACACAGTGGGATCCAAGGTGGCGCCACCGCGACGAATATCCCCGGTGTTTTTGCAGCAGGAGACGTTGCTGATCACGTCTATCGCCAAGCCATAACCTCCGCAGGCTCTGGCTGTATGGCAGCGCTGGATGCCGAGAAATATCTCGATGCGCTGGGATAAAACGCCTAAAGCCCCCTAGTGCCCACACGGGATGGGGGTGGTGTATAGAGCTTTTTTCTGGTAGTATCTGACCTAAGCTTTGCTCTAAGGGATACAGCTTAAAGCTAAGGCTTATAATCATTACGAGTAATATTTTTACTTTAAATCATAAATGAGGTTTTACGTTTAATGGCCAAAGAAGATGCAATTGAAATGGAAGGAACAGTTCTTGAAAACCTTCCTAATACCCACTTTAAGGTTCAATTAGAAAATGGGCATGTGGTCATAGCCCATATCTCTGGGCGTATGCGTAAAAACTATATTCGGATCCTTATGGGCGATCGCGTCACTGTTCAACTCACCCCTTATGATCTTTCCAAAGGACGTATTATTTTTAGAAATAGAGATCCCAAAGATATCAAAGAAGCCGCCGCCATTGCAGCTGCTAAAAAGACTTAAATTCTTAGGATACAAAGATACTAGAACCATGCCCCTATTTTTAGGGTAACTTCATAGTATTTTACTTAACCTTACATAATGCCTCTATCCGAACTTTTAAATCATTGGCTTCTACTCGGACAGAGACTCGCCCACCCGCTTCCGCCAAAGTTCCGAATAAAATTTCATTGGCCAAAGGTTTTTTAAGTTTATTTTTAATTAACCTTGCCATAGGCCGCGCACCCATTTGTTTGTCATACCCATTCAGCGCCAGCCAATCGCGTGCTGTTTTCTCAACCTCTAAGGTAACGCGTTTTTCAGACAATCTCGCCTGTAGCTCTGCAATAAATTTTTCGACAATCAATTCAATGGCCACGCGATTCAAAGGTTCAAACTGAATAATAGAATCTAACCGATTTCGAAATTCTGGGGTAAATTTCTTCTTTAAAATAGTTAAGCCATCGGTGGTGTGATCTTGCTCACTAAACCCTATGGACGATCGGTTAATATCTTCAGCCCCTGCGTTAGTGGTCATCACCAAAATCACGTGTCGAAAATCTGCTTTACGGCCATTCGAATCGGTGAGCGTACCGTGATCCATCACTTGCAATAATAAATTGTAAATATCGGGATGCGCTTTCTCGATTTCATCTAATAACAATACGCAATGCGGATTTTTATTAATGATATCCGTTAGCAATCCCCCCTGATCAAAGCCCACATACCCTGGAGGTGATCCAATTAAACGGGAAACAGAATGCGCTTCCATATATTCTGACATGTCGAAACGCACCAACTCTATACCTAATAGGTGTGCCAACTGGCGGGTGACCTCGGTTTTACCGACACCTGTGGGTCCTGAAAATAAAAAGGATCCAACTGGCTTATCGGGATCAGAAAGCCCTGAACGCCCCATTTTAATCGCATCGGATAATGCGGAAACGGCTTCGTCTTGACCAAAAATAACCAGCTTTAGATCACGCTCAAGGGATTTAAGGGCTGTTTTATCGGAAGCAGAAACGGATTTTTCTGGGATCCTTGCCATTTTAGCAATCATGCGCTCAATATCGGCTACGCCAATCACTTTTTTGCGTTTATTCAGCGGTAATAATCGCTGATAAGAACCTGCCTCATCTACCACATCAATGGCTTTGTCCGGTAAAAAGCGATCAGAAATATACCGGCTCGCCATTTCGGCAGCGGCTCGAAGGGCCGCAAAGGAATAACGAACATTATGATGTTCCTCAAACCTTTCTTTTAACCCCTTTAAAATACCAACCGTTTCTTCAACCGTCGGCTCCTTAACATCTACTTTCTGGAAGCGACGAACCAGCGCTCGATCTTTTTCAAAAATACCACGATATTCTTGAAAGGTTGTTGAGCCCACACATTTTAAATCGCCAGAAGCCAATAACGGCTTAATTAAGTTTGAAGCATCCATAACGCCCCCGGAGGCAGCCCCGGCGCCAATAATGGTATGTATTTCATCGATAAACAGAATGGCGCCTGCCTCGCGCTTTAATTGTTGTAATAAAGCTTTAAAACGTTTCTCAAAATCGCCCCTATATTTGGTTCCAGCTAAAAGCGATCCTAAATCTAAAGAATAAATCGTGCTGTTTTTAATGGCATCAGGAACATTGCCCTCTACAACTAATCTTGCCAAGCCTTCAACAATAGCGGTTTTGCCAACGCCGGCTTCACCGACAAATAATGGGTTATTTTTACGACGACGACATAGGATCTGGATGGTTCTTTGAATTTCATCATCTCGACCCACCAGCGGATCGATCTTGCCCAGTTTAGCTTGTTGATTCAAATTAATCGCATAGCTTTCCAACGGGCTTCTGGCATTCGACTCGGGTGACATTTCTTCTTCTTGGATCTGAGTAATATCAGGCTCTATAGCGCCATCCATTTTATTTACCCCATGGGAAATAAAATTAATAACGTCCAATCGAGAGATGTTTTCTTTCTTTAAAAAATATACGGCTTGACTGTCTTGCTCGCTAAAAATAGCAGCCAGAACATTTGAACCGGTTACTTCTTCTTTACCGGCAGATTGCACATGAAATACAGCGCGTTGCAATACGCGTTGAAAGCCCAAAGTGGGTTGTGTTTCACGATGTTGTTCAGCAGGCGACACTAAAGGCGTGGTTTCATCCACAAATGCAACCAAATTAATACGAAGTTGATCAATGTTGGCATTACAGGCACGCAGCACCTCTAAGGCCGAGGCATTATCCAATAACGATAATAATAAATGTTCTACCGTCATAAATTCATGCTGCTTATCTCTTGCGCCTTTAAATGCAAGATTTAAGGTATTTTCTAATTCCTTACTTAACATGATGCCATCTCCTTAACATCTTTTTTTTAAAGTCCTTTTAATCAAAGTCCAACTTTTCTATTTGGTATAGTTGGGCTTGGGCATTTTTTATGCCCCTCATTCAATAATAGCTAAGTTTTTGTATAGTGCTTGACCATTTGGGACGACCTAGCACTTATATCGGTTATTTTTTAATTTTTTTTAAGATCAGATCTTGACTGTCTATCCCTATCCTCAAAATTAGAAAATAAACACTATTTAAATTACACTTCCTTAAGTAATCCTTAAATTATCTCCACCCCTACCCCGCCATACGAGGAAGGAGATTTGCATCTGCAAATCGGATAAATGGATAAAAAAAGGGCAATGAATGCAGATAAGGTTTGTTTAAAATGTTTGGTGCAGTGGATATTTTTGTTATTCAAATCAAGTTCCCTCCCTCGCATGGCGGGGGAGGGTTAGGGTGGGGAAAAATCTTACATATTTGTGATAATGGCTTCCCCAAATCCAGAACAACTCACAAGCGTTGCTTCGGGCATTAGACGCTCAAAGTCATAGGTAACCGTCTTATTCGCAATGGCATGCTGCATACCTTTAGTGATTAAATTTGCAGCTTCAAACCACCCCAAATGCCTCAACATCATCTCCGCGGATAAAATCAACGATCCTGGATTAACGCGATCCTGCCCTGCGTACTTAGGCGCTGTTCCATGTGTCGCTTCAAAAAGCGCAATACCATCAGAAAGATTGGCCCCGGGGGCAATACCAATTCCACCTACCTGGGCGGCCAGTGCATCTGAAATATAATCACCATTTAAATTTAAAGTCGCAATGACACTATATTCTTCTGGGCGCAATAAAATTTGTTGCAAAAAGGCATCTGCAATCACATCTTTTATCACAATTTTTTTGCCTGTCTTGGGATTATTGAACACTAACCATGGCCCGCCATCCAACAATTTCGCCCCAAATTTTTCTCGGGCAATTTGATATCCCCAATCCTTAAAAGCGCCTTCCGTAAATTTCATAATATTGCCTTTATGTACCAAAGTGACTGAAGGCAGATCTTCATCAATGGCATATTGAATGGCGCGTGTTACCAAACGTTCAGTGCCTGCTTTTGAAACCGGCTTGATCCCAATCCCACAGTTTTCTGGAAAACGTATTTTGCTAACCTGCATCTCTTGTTGTAAAAATTGGATCATTTTTTTGGCAGCTGCACTATCCGCTGACCATTCAATGCCTGCGTAAATATCCTCGGAATTTTCCCTAAAAATCACCATATTCACGTGTTCTGGGTATTTAACCGGCGTTGGGGTGCCTTGAAAATACCGTATTGGTCTTAAGCAAACATATAAATCTAATTCTTGCCGTAGAGCGACATTAATGGAACGGATCCCTCCGCCTACCGGTGTGGTTAAAGGCCCTTTGATCCCCACTAAAAATTCTCGCAAAGCGGCCAGGGTTTCATCGGGTAACCATTGGTTTTCACCATAAACCCGTGTTGCTTTTTCACCCGCAAATATTTCCATCCAGACAATAGAACGCTCACCGCTATAGGCCTTTAAAACGGCAGCGTCTACAACTTTGCGCATAACCGGACTAATATCAATGCCAATACCGTCTCCCTCTATAAAAGGAATAATGGGGCTATTTGGGATATCTAGAGAGCCATTCGGCTTGCTTGTTATTTTACTGCCCAGAGAAGGTACCTTAATTTTTTGATATTTCATAAACTCTCCCTTTCCATTGGTTCGCAGCGCATACCGGTGTTTAATAAATCCAAAACATTCAATTATAAAGTCAATCTACTTACCCTAATAAGCTAGGATCCGATATTGCCCTTTTTATCCTATAACGATACTATCTTCCAATGATAATAAAAAAATTGACTATTCTATATATTAGGGTAATTTTCTTCTTTTGGCATTGATCGAGGTCCACCATTATTTTTTTATATTGTGTACACTATGGTATATAAACAAGTCTTACGTGGATGGCTAATATTCAGCCTATTATTTGGCTGGATCCCAGTCAGTATTGCCAATACGAATTTGCACTTACATCCTTCACGAGAATTATTTTTACAAGCAGAAGCAGCCCTTTCCCAAGGACAAATGTCTTTATATCAAAAATTAAAGGCACGCTTAACCCGTTATCCCCTTTTTCCTTATTTATTATACGCAGAATATGATCGCCGCATGCCGAGTCTCACTTTTGAGGAATTTCATCACTTTGTCGATAATTACCCAGATAGTCCGCTTGCTGGACAATTAAGAAAACGCTGGCTACAAACCAAAGCGAAACAAGAAGATTGGAAAGCTTTCCTGAAAGCGTATCAACCCACCGAAGATGTGTCTATGCAATGCTACCAATTATGGGCTTCGCTTAGAACCCATCATGATCCTAAAATTATTTTAAACCAAATCTCCACCCTCTGGATGAGTGGTAAAACACCCCCCAAAAGCTGTGAAGCACCCTTTGCTGTCTTTGAAAGAAGCGGAATGATGACACGACCCTTAGCTTGGCAGAGGATTAAATTATTAATACAAGAAGGGAACGAAACCTTAGCCCGCAAAATGTCTAAATACCTAAAAAAATCAGAAATTTCTTTAGTCGAGCTCTGGCTGATGATTCACAATAATCCCTACCTCGTCACCCAACATAAATATTTTACCGATCACCATCCGGCCTATCTAGAAATGATTGTTGATGGGGTCTCTTTAATTGCAAAAACCAAACCCGAAGCAGCGATTAAAATTTGGCAACAAATTGGTCATCGCTATAAGTTTGCAGAACGTCATTGGGGACTGGTGGTTCGCGCCATTGGCCTTTCTTACGCACTGCAAAGAAACCCAGATTCTGAGCGCTGGCTAAACAAAGTCCCGGCTATCTATGCCAATCAAGCCGTTCATGAATGGCGAATTCGAGTTACCCTTGCTAAAGAAGACTGGCCTTCTGTATTGCGCTGGGTTAAAAATTTACCTGAATTTTTAGCGAAAACAGATGAATGGCAATATTGGCAAGCACGGGCTTTAGAAATGGTCAACCGTCGCCCTGAAAGTCAATTGATCTTAACCAAGCTTTCCAATACCAGAAGTTATTATGGCTTTTTAGCAAGCCACCAATTATTAAGACCCTATCTTATCCATCAACATAAAACAGCCATCGAAAAAAGCCTTGCAGAAGCCATTGCCGAAAAGAAATCCATATTGCGAGCGCGTGAATTACATATTTTAGGGCGCTTTATCAAAGCAAAAACAGAGTGGATATTTGCAACCAATCGATTGACGGACAAAGAGAAACATGCTGCAGCAAGCCTTGCCATAAAATGGAATTTGCCCAATTGGGCCATTTTAGCGCTGTCTAAGGCAAACAATAAAGATGATATTTCTTTACGTTTTCCGGTGATTTATACGAAGCACATCTTACAAGAAGCGCATAAACACGAAATTGATCCCGCCTGGATCTTAGCAATTACCCGGCAAGAAAGTGCATTTGTCCCACATGCAAAAAATCCTTCTGGCGCTACCGGGCTTATGCAGTTAATGCCTAGCACTGCACAGATGGTCGCCCGTAAAAAACAAATCCCGCTTTCGAATGAGGCCGCTTTGCTAGAGCCTTTAACCAATATCCAATTAGGAAGTGGCTATCTTAAAATGATGTTAGATGCCCATCGCAATAATGCGGTATTAGCAACCGCTGCTTATAATGCTGGGCCTGGGCGAATTAAAAAATGGTTGCCCGTCTATGATACGGCAGCCGATCTCTGGATTGAAACCATTCCCTATAAAGAAACCCGCGAATATGTTAAAAATGTAATGACCTATACGGCCATTTACCAAGAAATTTTAGGGAAAAAACCCACCCTTAGCCGACATATGCCTTATATTCATCGGGCGAGTGATTAACCTCTTTTATTAAGGTTATAATTTTAAGTAGCTTTCTTACCGAATCTATTGTACTATTCAGGGCTGATTGATCCCCTAACAGCGCACAGGGCAACAATCATAAAGTTAACCTACTTATTTGAATATTTATTCATTTTGGTTATCAAACACATTTTGTGTCTTTTTTATCAAGCGCTATTAGGAGAAAAAATCATGTCAATGAATCCAGCCCCTATTGTATCTGCAATCGAACCACTCTCATTTGAAAATTTAGGTCTTCATCCTGAATTATTGGATGCGATAACCAAAAAAGGCTATAAATCACCCACAGAAGTGCAGCTACGTACCATTCCAATTATTTTAGAAGGCAAAGATTTATTAGCCTCAGCAGAAACCGGTGGCGGTAAAACAGATGCTTTTGTTATACCGATTTTACAACTATTAATAGCTTCTCCCCCCATTGGCAATAGTCATGGGCCTCGGGTGTTAATTTTAACGCCAACACGAGAACTGGCTGTTCAAATCACTGAATCAATCGCCTCTTTAACGAAATTTACCAATTTTAGATACGGTACCATTACCGGCGGCGTTCCCTACCCTGCGCAAGAACAATTATTGCGTAGACCTTTAGATCTTTTAGTCGCAACCCCAGGTCGATTAATGGATCATATGGAACGCAATAGAGTGGACTTTTCACGCTTAGAAATATTTGTTTTAGATGAAGCCGATCGTATGCTCGATATGGGTTTTGTAAACGATATGGAAATTATTGCCGAAAAATTACCCGAAAAACATCAAACTTTATTATTTTCTGCAACACTTGAAGGCAATGTTCAAAGAATTTCACGTAAATTCTTAAATAACCCAGCTTGTATACAGTTGGCTGCAGCCACTAAAAAACATACGTTAATTTCACAACGTGTGCACTTGGTGGATAACTTCAATCATAAACGCGCCTTATTGTGTCATGTATTAGATGAACCCGGTATGTGGCAAGCGATCGTCTTTACCGGTACTAAACGCGGTGCAGATGAATTGGTTGAAGATTTATCGGAAAAAGGCATTATGTGTGCTGCGCTGCATGGCGATATGAAGCAAAGCAAACGTACACGTACACTAGAGCGTATGCACAAAGGTCAATTAAAAGTTTTAGTCGCTACCGATGTTGCTGCGCGTGGGATCGATGTCAAAAAACTTTCACATGTGATCAATTTTGATTTACCCCGCTCTGCTGAAGATTACGTTCATCGTATTGGTCGTACCGGTCGTTGTGGTGAGAAAGGCATTGCTATCTCCTTAGTTGGTCCAAAAGATGGTGGGATATTGGCACAAATTGAGCGCTTTACCGGTCAAAAGCTAGAAAGACAAACCATCCCAGGTTTTGAACCTAGAGGTGGTTTTGAATCGAGTCCACGTAAAGAAGTGAAAAGAAGACCTTCTAGCGCGAATAGCCGATTTGCCAGATCCAATAATGAAGGCCGCTCTGAAGGGCGCTCTGAGGGTCGATCTGAAGGCCGTTATTCAAAGCCAAGCCCAGAAAGCCGATACTCCGCTAAACCTGGTCAAGGACGTTCAGCAGCGGCTCCCGGTAGGATCTTTGCTAAAAGGGGCACTACCTCTAGAAACGCAACTTAACCGTATTGAAAATCGAATAAGATTTTCAACGGATTTGTAATCAAAAAGAGCCATTCCGCGACACTTGCGGGCTGGCTCTTTTTTTTTTATGTTATACCCACATTTCCTATCTATGTCCTATTTCTCCTCCCTATCTCTAGGCTAATCGTTAAAAAGCCGCTATATTAAATAAATGGATGACAATATATCGAATATGTGTCCCGCCCCAACTGCGGCTTCTTTTTTATTAAAAGGGCAGTTTCGCATTCGGAGTTTAGAAGAGGCGCATTTGCTTGCAGAATTTATCGCCAAAGCCTGCCCAAATTCCGCAATGGTCGCATTGGGCATCCATGAAATATTGGTGAATGCAATAGAACATGGAAATTTAGGCATATCTTTTGACGAAAAAACCAGCTTAAAACCCGGGGAACAATGGCTTGCAGAAATTAATCGGCGCTTAAATCTTCCTCAGCACCTTCATCAATATGTGGCTATTGAACTTAGCCGTCAGGCAAACGAAATTATTCTAACCGTTAAAGATCAAGGGAAAGGATTTGATTGGAAAAAATATCACGATTTAGAAAAATCCAGCAATTTACGGGCCATGCATGGACGGGGAATCTTAATGGCTAGAAATTTAGCTTTTAAAAGGCTGGAGTATTCTGAATGTGGCAATGCAGTCACTTGTGTTATTTCGCTTATTTAGCTAAAAAACTATCCACACTTTAAGATTTTGCATACACATTGCGCTCACTTGAAAATATTTGCATTTCTCTATTTTGAATTATACTTATATAGACGTTGGATATAAAATTACGTTTTAAGTAAGGAAGCTAATAAATGTTACACAAAGCAACTGTTTCACTGGGGCTCGCATTACTTTCAGGCTATGCATTAGCCCAAGATTGTAAGCAGCTAGATTACCGTCCTTATTTTGGGGTGGGGGTTAAAATGAATCATCAACAGTGGGAAAAAGGCTTTGGTCATAACGTTTTTAGAAAAGATTTACCGCAAGGCGAATTTTTTGTAGGCGCACAAGTCCATGAAAATTTGGGTTTTGATATCGGATATCAAGCAACACCGACTAAGCGGAAATTTGTAACCTTAGGTGCGAATGAAAGCTTTTTAGGTTTGAATACCAGTGTCATTAGCGACCCACCTGTCAGTTACTTAAGTTTCGTACAAACCAAGGGCGTCTATGCTGCCATAAATGGCATGTTACCCTTAACTTCCGAGAAAAACCTCAGTTTATTAGGCCAAATTGGAATTACCCATTTAAACGTTATACATATCACACATACCATCGCGGATACCAACCCGCCTCCTTCAAATATTTTAACTACAAAATTAATATTTAATGCCAAAAAGCTAATACCAAAATTGGCTATTGGATTGCAATACCAACCTAGCCAACAAAACTTTGGAATTCGGGGCACGGTAAATTGGGACAACACTAAACGCTTTGGAAAAATGTATGTAAAAAATCTTAACAGAACATCGGCCTCTGTCAAAATGAAAAACACGTTTAATTATGGATTAAGTATATATTACCAATTCTTATAATCATCCAACAATGAGCCTCCAGCTTCAGTAGCAGGGTGTAACATCCGAGTTAACATCCTGCACTTCAATCTGGAGACTATCATGCCTCCGACAACTTTGGAGACCCTTCTGTATTCAGTTGTGTTAGCACACAATCATCCCCAAATGGTTTGTCGCCGTTATCATTAGCTTTCCCTCACGGAAAGTGATTGTTCAATATATTAGAATCCATCCTTTTTAGGTCGCCGTGGGGGAACAGCCGCAGTTGCTCGTGCTGCTGCCTCTGCAGCTTCCGCAGCCGCACGTTCTGCTTCCGCCTTTAATGCAGCCGCTCTGTCAGCCTCCGCTTTTGCATGTAACAATTTTGTTTGTTGTTCTGCAGCTACCGCTTCAGCTAATGCTCTCGCTTGCGCCATACGTTCTGCTTCTAAATCATAACTTCCGGAAGATAGCCCACTCCCAAAAGAAGAAGGTGAAGGAGAGCTTATTGGAGAACTCGAGGCAGAAGAAGGTACAGATAGAGCTGCTGAAGCCGCCCTGGCAGCAGCGGCTGCGGCCTCTCGTTCTGCAACTTTTGCGACAATATCATAGCCTAACATTTTAGAGATTATTGCCTGCAAAGAATCTGTTGCTATTATCCCTAATTCTGGGCTTATGTGATTAATCCTATCTCTTAGCTTGGGAAGGGCAACCCCTGCCATTAGCTGATTTCCTGCTGGCGCGATAAGTGAAGTTAAGGTAACACGCTGATCACTAATACTTTCTGCCAGTTCATCTTCATTTAATAATGCAAATGATATAGCTTCAACTTCAGCCTTTGTATACACACAATCTTTTGATGAAAATTCAATATACCCTTTGCTTAATGCGCCAGCAGATACGACAGGTGCAGGTAATCTTGATCCGGCAGGAATTACCCCTGCAGCAGCTCTGCTCAATTTTCTTTCAGCGTTACTGATGGCATCCTGAAAATGTTGGCTTATTTTCATAAAATCCTCAACGCTATAGGCAAGATTTTGACCCTCTATCGTTTTTTTCGCCATATCACTTTCTATATTTTTAACAATATTTTTTATTTTTTCCTTTTGTTCTTCTTGCTTTTCTTCGTTTGCTTTTAATTTATTTTCATAGTTAAAAGCTAGTTTTTTCTGGATAACATTGTTTATTACATTTTCTAATTTTGCTATCCGAGCATTTTTAACAACAGAGACCAAATCTGGATTTATACCTATTTTGCCTTTTTGTATTTCTTTTTCTTTAATTATCTGCCCAAAGGCCTCGTAATCTTGGTGCAGAGCATCAGCATCCCTTATTAAACGCTCTTGGGCATCCCATTCTCCCAGCAACGTACTATCAATTTTAGTAATAATGGGAGCAATATCTCTATAAGTTTTTCTATTTAAATGATCTTTTACTTCTCCAAAGTCACCACCATACATGGTAGCCAGTTTATCGACATGTTCTTGAACCAATTTTTTTAGCGATTTCATGCCAGCCGGCTGTGGAGATGACGATGCCGATGCAGGACCAGGTGCTGGAGCCACGGCCGCACTTGCACCGTGAATAATAGGAGGTGCCATAGGAGGTGCCATAGGAGGTGCTGCAGGCACAGAACTAGAATTATTGGGTGATCCAGGCGGAGTAGGTACAGACATAATAATCTCCAAGTTATAATATTAACTACATAACTTAAAGATAGCACCGTTTAAAAAATGTGGGTAATGGTAGGTTCTGTGTATAAGCACGGTTTTATAGCAGAAATAGGATCATTCCAATTGTAAATATTCTTAAACGTAAGAAAAACCGGCTAAAATTTATCACTTCTGTTGCTTTACTTTTGCACGGGCACCCGTATGCGCCATTTCTAATAATTCTCTTAATGCTACCGCAAACATGGTAAAATCTGCTTCGGGCGCATTTTTTAATTCCGTTATAAAATATTCCCAACGTGCTGCCATATTTTTATATTTGTTCAACCATTTCTCGATTAGCCTATCCGGTTCATTTAAGGTGTGTCCATTATGCCGCATAATATTGATCGTTAAATTGCGTTGTTGTCGATTGAGATCGTCTCTAAAAGTCGCTCTTGCCAATGCTTCCCAACGATTGATCACCACACGTTTTTGAATTAATTCACTAAACCACCCTAACTGGAGGCGGTTACCAATTGAAAAATACAGAGCACAGACTTGCTGAATAGGAAATTTATTTAAGGCCGCAGCCTCAATAATATCTAAGGCAGAAAACAGAGTGTTCATACACTCAATACGATAGGCAAGCTCCGAAGGGACATTGGCTTCGGTTAAGCGTTCTGCCATACTTTCCATATTCTCCATAAATCCCGATATAGCAGCAGGTAAAGCTTCATGCACCTCTTGGATTTTAGGTAATAAATTCTGGATAGTCTCCTCAATATCCATCCCCTCACGACGATTCTTAAGAAACCAGCGGGTGCCTCGACGCACCAAGCGATTGACTTCATGCAACATTTTATGTTGTATGTTTACTTCTACCGTGGTTTGTAAATTATCAATGGCAGAATATAGTTCCTGCGCTTTAAAAATGGTCCGCGAAACCATGTAGGCTCGAATAATATCGCCAGGAGTGTTACCCGTCTCATCTTGCATGCGGGTAATAAAATTGATCCCCATTTCGTGCACCACAAAATTACTTATTTGTGTAGCAATAATTTCTCGTTTAAGACGGTGACTCGACATATACGGTTTAAAACGAATTTGTAAGGGAACAGGAAAATATTCTTCTAATGCTATTTGAAAATAAGCATCTTCGGGTATATCTGAAGCCAACAAGGCTTCTTTGAGGGAGATTTTACTATACGCCATTAATACCGCAATTTCTGGTCTGGTTAAACCCATTTTGGCCATTTTTCTAGCAGCAATTTCTTGCTTATCGGGTAAACCTTCCAAAAGTCTATCTAACTTCCCGGTTCGCTCCATTTCTTGGATTAATCGACCATGCATCTCTATATTATCAATGGCTTTAGAGGCTGCCATGCTAATGGCTTTTGATTGGCATTGGTTATTCATTAACACTAATTTTGCCACCTCGTTTTGCAGGTGCGATAAGATTTCATTTCGATGCTTTAGGGTAAGATCCCCTTGTTCAACGGAAAGATTTAACAGGATTTTAATATTGACCTCATTATCTGAACAGTTCACACCCCCGGAATTGTCGATTGCATCAGTGTTTAAATGTCCACCCTGTTTGGCATATTCCACTCTGCCCAGTTGGGTGAAACCCAAGTTTCCACCCTCACCTACCACACGGCAGCGAAGCTCAGCGCCATTTACTCTAACAGCATCATTTGCCCTATCGCTCACAGAGGCATGAGTTTCGAATGCTGCTTTAACATAAGTTCCTATCCCCCCATTCCAAAATAAATCTACCGGGGCCTTTAAAATCGCTTGGATAAGTTCATTCGGAATAACTTTGTGCTGCGAAAAATTGAGAACTTTTTGAGCCTCCGACGATAAGTCAATCGATTTTGCCGATCGAAGGTATACCCCACCACCGCGCGAAATAAGATTTTCATCATAGTCTGACCACATAGAACGTGGAAGGTTAAACAGCCGTTGGCGTTCTAAAAAACTCATTTCCGGATCAGGATTGGGATCGATAAAAATATGCTTATGGTTAAAAGCGGCAATCAACTTTATTTTTTTAGACAGTAACATTCCATTACCAAATACATCCCCTGCCATATCTCCAATACCCGTAACCGTAAAGGATTCAGTATGAATATCGATATTTAACTCTTGAAAGTGCCGTTTGACAGACTCGAATGCCCCCCGCGCCGTAATACCCATTTTTTTGTGATCATAGCCAGTCTCGCCACCCGAGGCGAAAGCATCGCCTAACCAATAACCGTATTCTGTTGAAATGCGATTGGCAATGTCGGAAAATGTTGCCGTCCCTTTATCTGCGGCAACAACCAAATAAGGATCATTATCATCGTAACGGACCACATTCACAGGTGTCACGATTTCATTTTGTTGGTAATTATCTGTTAAATCTAAAAGACCCCGAATGAAGATCTGATAGCATTCTATAACTTCGTTCATAATACCGGCAGTGCCTTCGGCAGGCATTTGTTTCACCACAAATCCGCCTTTTGCACCCATGGGCACAATAACCGCATTTTTAATTTGTTGTGTTTTCATCAGACTTAAAATTTCCGTTCGAAAATCTTCCCGTCTATCGGACCAACGGATCCCGCCACGAGCCACTTTCGCCGCCCTTAAATGAATGGCCTCCACGCGAGGAGAGTAGACAAAAATTTCATATAACGGGACGGGCAATGGCAATTCTGGAACTTTTGCAGACTGCAATTTAAATGAAAGATACGCCTTAGGCATACCCATTTCGTCCTGTTGATAATAATTTGTCCGCACAGTGGCCAAAATGGTGTGCATAAAGCGACGCAATATCCTATCTTCATTCAGATTGGAAACCGATCCTAACAAATTTTCGATTCGTTGTTTTTGGGCTAAGTGTTCAATAATGGGTTGGTAATGTTCCGGCTCAAAGCGAATTTTAAATAGTTCTATCAACTGAATAGATAAATCTAAATTGGTGGTTAGAGCATCTGCCACATGTGCTTGGCTAAAGGCAAAACCTGCCTGCCATAAATATTTACCATAGGCACGCAAAACCATAATTTCACGCCAAGTAAGGCCTGCGTATAAAACCAAATGATTCAGACCATCATTCTCTGCTCTGCCAGCCCAAACCTGGCTAAACGCTTCTTGAAATATCTCTTTAAGCGCATCGGTATTCAGAACTTTCCCATTATTATGGATCATACGATAATCGTTGATCCAGATTGATTGCTGGCTATTTTTGGGCTTGATTTCATAAGGTCTTTCGCTAATGATCCTAAGACCCATGTTTTCTAAAATGGGGACTACGTCCGATAATGGAATCGTGGCCCCAATTCTAAACAACTTAAATCGTATGACATCTTCTGTTTCTTCCAATGGGCGATAAAGGCTCATTGCCAATGAATTGTCTATTGATAAGGTTTCAAAATAATCAATATCGATGGCAGCCACTCTCGCTGAAAAGCTTTCGCGATAACTCGCTGGAAATGCACGTTCATACTGTTTTAGTAGGTGGGCAGCGCGTATTTCACCATTCGTGCCTATCAGGATATTTTTTAAATCATCCTGCCAAGTAAACCCCACTTGCACCAATGCCTGCTCAATCGATTTTATATCGTAAATTTGTTCTTGTTTAGGATCGACGCGCACCACAAAATGAAGTCTTGCCAATGAAGAATCGGAAAACCGAGTGGAAAATTCAATTTCTATTCCATTAAATCCCAGGAACAAGATCTCTTTCATTTTTTCTGCCAGGGCTGAGGTAAATTTTTCCCGAGGCACAAAGACTAGGCAAGAAAAAAAAGAGGCAAAAGTATCCGCCCTGACAAACAACCGTATTCGTTGTCTTTCTTGCAAATGGAGAATGCCCGCCGAAAGCTCTAACAGCTCTTTTTCACTGGCTTGAAACAGATCGTCTCTGGGCAAAGTTTCTAAAATATTCAATAAAGCACGATCATCGTGACTTTTCGGCAAGAATCCTGCTCTTGCCACAATATTGCTAACTTTTTTGCGTAAAAGTGGAATTTGCTGTGGGCTACTATTATAAGTAACTGAGGTATACAACCCAATAAAACGTTTTTCGCCTATAATAACGCCTAAATTATTTAGAATTGTTACTGACACGAAATCGGTAAATGCTGGGCGATGAACCGTAGAACGAATATTGGTTTTACCGACGCTTAGAATATTTTCAGAAAATGTACTTCTATTATCAACGAATCGAAGATCATCGGATAGACAACTTTGCTCAACCAACGATGAATGTTTTAGCAACCCTAAAGTTGAATCAACCAACAATTCATAGCGTCTTTCATTTCTAGTTTCATCTTCGACAATTTTATATTCTTGAAAGCCTAAAAAGGTAAAATGATCCTCTATCAACCAATGCAGAAAAGCAATCGATTCATTGAATTCCAATGCGCCTGCCAGTGGAGAAGATTTTTCCAAGGCTTCTATGCAAGACGCGGCATGTAAACGCATTTTAGGCCAATCTTCAACCACCATACGGACATCGGTTAAAATACGTTTCAATTCATTCTCTATACATTGAAGTTCACTTTCTTCATTTTCTCTATCTATTTCTATATAAATGGCCGCCTCATTAAGCCAATGAGTGCTTTCTGTATTTTGCGTATAAAATTTTACAACATTTCCCGCTTTATCCCGGACTAATTTCATACTGCCCATATGAATAACCAAGTGGATATTCATATTTAAACGATTCAGCGCCATGATAACGGAGTCCACTAAAAAGGGCATATCATCAAAAGAAATTTCAATAATCGTATGGATAGATTGCCAACCGTCTTTTTCTAATTGAGGATTAAAGGCACGTACCTTAATTTCACCGATTTGGCGTTGGTAGATATAATTCCAATGGGAAGAAACCGCACCATAAAGATCGGCAAGGCTTCTAGACGCTAAATCTTCTGGCGAAACGCTTAAATAATATTGCCGTACAAAATCTGTTATCAGCGGCGCTTTTTCGGGAGGCAATTTTTTAGTAATATAATTAACCAGGCGATCAATGACTTCCGTTCGACTTTCTTCAAATGACATAATGAATCCACCTTTCGAGTACGGTATAAAACGGTCTATATAAAATATAGCCTTAAATACGTGTTACGGCGAAATTCATTGCCAGGCTAACTAAGGTTTGTTTATGTTTTGTTGATTAACTTATCAATATTCAGCAGAAAGGCTAAGCGATAGCGAGATTATAAGCCTAAAAATTTTAATAATTTTTGTTTGAAAACACATTGGCTAAGCAATAACTGGATGGTTTTAGGAAGATTTAATTGTACTGCCATATGCAAGGCAAAGTTTTTATCTGTTTTGCTCAGCAATAAAGGGATTAAATCACTGCGATCTTCTTCTACCGCTAGACTAATCGGTGTTTGGCCGCAAAATTTAAAAAAAGCGATATCCGATAAAATTGGAAGATTGAGCAAATAGCTGATAATTTCTTTATTGGCATTTTTCATTGCACAATACAAAACTTCAGCGTGGAGAATAACCCCATCAACGGGATCAAAAAAATTGGCCTGATGATCCTGTAATAAATGTAGGGCCGTGTTCGTATCAGAAGCTAAAATTGAAGTTAGTACGCCTTGGTAGATTAATTCATACATTTTTTGGCGCTCTTGAATAAAGTTTTATCAATCTCTCCGGTTTAGTTTACCGTATAGACAACGGATATATCAAGAAAATGTAAATTCACTATGTTTACAATCAGTTTCATTAACGATTATACGACTTCTTCCAGTTTAATCGGCTCTTCTACATCTGCTAACTCTAACTGAGCAATTCTCGGCAAGCTATTGCCAACAATACCCTGAATATCCCCATACAATCCGACGGTGGAACTGATAACCCGCCCTATCTGCTGTTCGCGTGCCGCCCAACTTTTTTGAATGGCCCGTTTTTCTTTCTCTAAATCCACTTGCATGGTTTGGAAGGATTCAACAATGGCTTCTATTCTCTGCTTAAATTGTGTTCCAGTGAGATAATCATACAGAAAATCTAATTTTTCGCCTTTACCCACGGCCATCGCTCTTGCATTAAACAATTGGATCAATTGCGATCGCAATGCAACCGCTATCCCTCTAAAGGTGCTATAGTCGACCACCCATACGCCTTCCATGCATCCAAGCCCTACCATATCTTTTGGCATCACTTGTGTGATAATCACTGAAAATTCTGCTGAAATGGCTCGCTGATCATCTTTGAGCTTCTCAATCCAGCTATCACTCCAATTTTTAGTTCTTTTCGTTTCCCAAATGATCGTTCCAGCCGTTTGTCCTGAAAAAGTGACCGCCCGCTGGATAATATCCCCCCCTCGCATCCCTTTAGGGACCGGTTCTATAGAATCCATTGGAAATAGACTGCATAAGACAGATTCAATTTCTAATTCCAAGACCTCACCCTGCATCTGTTGCGAGCCCTGCTCCGCTTTACGCTTAAGATCTTCTATTTGGCGCCGCATATCCTCTAACTGCTTATCTTTTTCTGCAGTTTTTAGCCGGATATCCTCCATCAGACGGCGTGCCGTGTCTTCTTGAATTTTGGTTCTTTCACAATCAAATTTACGTTGTAATTCAAGTTCTATCCGTTGTTCTTTTTCAATCAATTCACGCGTTTTTTTTCTTAACTCTAATTCCATTTCTTGTGATTGCAGCACCAGTTTTGTTTTTTCACTTAATTGTGCTTTTAAATCTTGCAATTCTACTTTATTCTGATCGTGAATAGCTTCGCGAAGCCCTTTTTCTAAATTTAATTTTTCAGCGTTTATACGCTCAGCTAAAATTTGATTAAAATTTTCCTGTTGATGTTCTATTTCCAGTTTTTCTTTTTCGACGGTTTTTTGAACGAGGGCAATTTCAGCTTCGCGTTTTTCAATGACTTCTTTATATTTTTTACGATAATGCTCGCGGATTTCCGCCGACAACGCATTGGTAATCGATATACTACTGCGACAATTGGGACATTCGATAGATTTCTCAGCCATTAAGATGCTCGGTTAGCTCTAAATAAGGGTGTTTGTTGTCTTACCCGTTCACGGTAATGCTCGATTTCATGGATAGTCAACGGTTTATGCCGGCTATCTCTGAGTTCGCCATCCAGGCGCATGGCAAGTTGTTTTGCGGTTCTTAACATCACTTCAAACGCTGCAATAGATCGATTGGGTTCAATTAATTCAAAAAACAAGGTTATACCAGGTGTTTTAAAATCTTCCCTTTTAGCAGCTTCAAAATAGCCGGGCTCCACAGAGGAAACCAAACTGAATAACCTCTTTCCAGACCCATCGGTTTCTTCATGCCGATGGAAAATTTGCATATCGCCATAATATAAATAGGCTTCATTAAGCGCTTTAAACAGTGCTTTTCCGAAAAACAAGTTTGACTCTCTTGCCATCACATGTAATAGAATAATTTCTGGGGTTTTAGCCGGGGTAGAAGGACTGGGCGTAATCGGAGCGCTTTCTTCTGCTTTATCCGTGAACACACCGCTATTCTCCGTTAATATTTCAGGTTCTGCGATATCTTCAATGATTAAATCTTCAGCCTCTGAACGGTCTCTTACTATAGGCTTGTGTTTTTGTTTGCCTGCACTATTTCTTCGGGTATCCCAAATAATACCCACCACAATAACCAAACCC
The DNA here is from genome assembly GCA_027364575.1 of bacterium. GTDB lineage: Bacteria > Pseudomonadota > Gammaproteobacteria > UBA6186 > Azoamicaceae > CADEGZ01. The sequence goes on along the minus strand of DAHXPC010000006.1, from coordinate 73,244 downwards.
ACAAGTAATAATAATAGTCTTAAACTGGTTTCCATTTTTAAACCTCCGAATCATTAATTTGCTGCTAAAGCAGCTGCTTGCTCAACATCCACAGAAACTAATCGAGAAACGCCTGGCTCTTTCATGGTTACCCCGACTAGGTGGTGTGCCATTTCCATCGCTACTTTATTATGAGTAACAAAAATAAATTGTACCGTATCCGACAAACGTTTTACCAATGAACAAAACCTTCCCACATTGGCATCATCCAGTGGCGCATCCACCTCATCTAGTATACAAAAGGGCGCTGGATTTAATTGAAATATGGCAAAAACCATCGCAACCGCGGTCAGCGCTTTTTCACCCCCCGATAAAAGATGAATAGAACTATTGCGTTTGCCAGGCGGCCTTGCCATCACCGTAACGCCTGCTTCCAATAAATCATCACCGACCAATTCTAAATAGGCTTGCCCACCCCCGAATAAAACCGGAAATAATACCTGAAACTCACTATTCACTTTTTCAAAAGTTTCTTTAAAGCGCGTTCTGGTTTCTTTATCGATTTTACGGATCGCATTTTCCAATGTTTCGAGTGCCTCATTCAGATCTTTTTGTTGCGAATCCAAATAATTTTTGCGTTCCGATTCACTTTGATATTCTTCAATGGCTGCTAGGTTAATCGCCCCTAAACGCTCAATGCGCTTAATCACTTGCTCTAATTCCGAGGCCCAAACCGGCTCTGAAGCATCTTCTGGCAGCGTTTCTAAAATTTTATCGATGGTCGTGCCCGCAGCCACTAGTTTTTCTTGAACGGTTTGTGTACGCACTTCTAATGCTTGCCAATCCATTCGCACTTGTTCTAATTTGGTTCTGATTGTGGCTGCCTCTTCCTCCAATAGATTTCGTTGTTTTTCTTGCGAGCGCAAGGTTTGCTCAATATCATCTAAGACTGAACGAGACACCATTAAGGCTTCTTCTGCCGAAATTCGTCTGATCAATAATTCTTCTAACGTTTCACGCAGTTCCGCTTCAGGCTCTTTTAAACCTTCTACTTGCAATTTTAATGCACTGCGACGCTCGACCATCAATGCTTGCTGTTGGGTAAGCCGCTTGATGCCTTCTTCAATGGCTTGTTTTTGGGTCATGAGCGTCTGCGCTTTTAAAGCCAGTGCATGCGATTTCTCCTGGGCAAAGCTTGCATCTTGACTCGCTTTTTGTAATAAATCGCGCAAGTTATCGCGTTCTGTTTGCAAAAGGGTGCGTTTTTTGGAATAGGTCTCCATGCCATCGATTGCGATTTGTAGATTCATGCGCCCTAGGGCAATTTCTTCTTCCGCAAAATCTATTTTTTGTTGGTGCTCAATACTTTCATCTTGTAAACGTGCAAATCGACCTCTCAAATGTTCAAGCCGTGTGCGCTCTGCTGTTATCTTAGAACAAATCGTATTAAAAACACGCGCCTCATTTTGCTGATTTTGATGTAAAGTTTCACGTTGGCCTTCTAAACTGGCTATTTTTTGTCTGGAATGGGTTATTTCATCCTCTAATTGCTCTGCATTCTCTTTTAAGGTTGCAATGAGCATGCCCAATTCTTTTAACTCTGCTTCTCTGGCCAATATGCCATTATGGCTTTCAGATCCTCGGTATACTTTTAACCAATTAGGCCCTATCCAAATGCCATCCCGCGTAATAACGGATTCACCTGGCTTAAGCGATTTTTGCTGTAAGATCGCATCATTTAATTCATCAACGACATACACACCCGCCAATAATGTGGAGACAGGAATACTGGCTTTCACTTTATGAGCCAGCCTTCTTATGTTCGGGTTTTCACACCCATCGGGCGCAGAACCGTCAATAAAAGCAAGACTGCCTTCTGTCAAATCACTTAATACGGTTGCAATGGATGCGACACCCGGAATACAAATGGCTTCTAAGGCATTGCCTAATACAGTTTCTACCGCACGCTCATAACCGCTCTCAACAGACAGTAAATCGATTAAGCGGGGAGCGTCTTCTAATTCTTTGGTTTTTAGCCAAGCCTTAACCGAGGCATTGGTTTTGCCCAAAGCGGCTTGCTGTAGTGCTTCTAATGAAGCTAGGCGCCCTTTTGCACTTTGCAAACGGCTTCTAAGTTCATCCAAGCGTTTATTTTCTGTAATAACAACATCTCGTTCTTTAACAATTTCTAAATTTAAACTATTTAATTTTGCAAGGACAATGCTGTTTTCAGATTCTTGCTCGAGTTTTTCTTGTTCAAACTCTGATAATTGATTTTCTAAGCGAGCGAGATCAATTTCCGATCGTTCTTTTTGTAACCTATCAAATTGCATTTTGGCATCGCGACTTTGCCTTTCGAGTTGCTCAATCCGTGCTTTCTCGACTTCTGCTGCACGCTGTGGTTTTTCAGCATCTTGCTGAAAAACCTCAAAATTGTGCGCCCAATGACGCATAGCCTCTTCAGCCGATAATAATGTTTTTTGTGAATTTTGAAGCAAAAGCTCGGCATCGGTATTTTCAGGCTGTATGCCCTCTAGGTTTTCCTTGAGTTCAGCATATTGCATTTCATCTTGTTCAATTTGCAAAACAGTTTGCTGATAATTGCGCTCGGCTTGTACCAGATCCTGTTCCAATGCCTGCCAGCGCTCCCGATGATGCGTTAAGGTTTGTTCAACGCGGGCAATTTGAGTGCCGATATCATAAAACTGGCCTTGTTCTGCCTTCCAAATATCCATCTTCTCGGTATGCACAATTCGCAGTTTTTCAAGGGCAAGATCCAGACTTGCCCGTAATGAAAATTTTTCTTCTAAACTGGTTGCAAATGTTCGAACGCTGTTGGCCTTTTCTTCTAATTGATCACGCAAAACCTGCCAACGCAGTGCCGATAATTCGCCCTCTAGTCGATCGTGCGTTTCTTTATATTGCTTATATCGCTCTGCCGCTTCAGACTGACGCTTTAAACGCTCTAATTGCTTTTCGATTTCTTGATTTAAATCATTTAATCGTTCTAGATTTTCACGCGTATGCCGTATTCGGGTTTCGGTTTCTTGACGGCGCTTACGATATAAAGAAATACCCGCCGCTTCCTCTAAAAAGGATCGTAATTCTTCAGGGCGTGCTTCAATAACTCGAGATATCATCCCTTGTTCAATAATGGCATAGCTTCTTGGGCCTAAGCCCGTGCCTAAAAAAACGTCGGTGATATCTTTGCGTCGGCAGCGAGTGTTATTCAGAAAATAGGAAGATTGGCCATCACGACTTGCCTGTCGACGGACAGAAATTTCGCTAAAGCGTGCGTATTCTCCGCCTAAGCTACCATCTGAGTTATCAAACACAAGTTCAATAGAAGCTTGGCCCACCGGCTTTCGAGAGGTAGAGCCATTAAAGATGACATCTGACATAGACTCGCCGCGCAAGTTCTTAGCAGAACTTTCGCCCATTACCCAACGTATGGCATCGATAATATTCGATTTACCGCACCCATTAGGGCCAACAACCGCAACTAAAGAGCTTCGAAGCTCTAAAACTGTCGGATCAACAAAGGATTTAAATCCTGCCAGTTTAATTTTTTCTAAACGCATGACTATCAGGCCTGCTTACAACAAATTCCGGCCTATAGCTTACCCCAGAATCGCGTAACTTGCCATGGGAGACAGGTTCGGGCAAAATAGAGTTAATTCAAAAAGCTGGGGGAAAACATTATGGCCAACAGCAATGCTGTTTTATTCAAAAAGCCCATTACGATCTATTCATCTATTACTCAGATACCTGCTTCTATTTGGATAACTAGTTTATTCCTTACTCTATGGTTTACCCCCGCTCCCACAGGCCTAGATTTAAAAACCTGGCATTTATTTGCCATTTTTTTGACCACGATTGTAAGTATTGTTGTCAATTTGCTGCCGATGGGCGCTTTATCGATATTAGCCCTGGCTACCTGTTGTATCACCAAAACCTTAACCATTACCCAGGCGTTATCGGCTTTTAGTTCCAACATTATTTGGCTGATTCTGCTCGCCTTTCTATTGGCCAGAGGTTTTATTAAAACGGGCTTAGGTGCCAGAATTGCGTATTATTTTGTATTAAATATGGGCAAAAGCACGCTGGGTCTGGCTTATGGTCTAATTACCACCGAATTTCTGTTAGCTCCATTCACCCCCAGTAATACCGCCAGAGGCGCCGGAATGGTGTATCCCATTGTGAGCGCACTGTCAGAAGAATATAAAAGCACCCCAAAAGATGGGACTGAACGCAAAATTGGCGCTTACCTAATGAAAGTCGCTTATCAAACCAATGTGATTACCAGTGCCATGTTTTTAACGGCAACCGCTGGTAATCCATTAATCGTCAGCTTAGCGGCAAAGTTTGGCATCGATATTAGTTGGACCACCTGGGCGGTAGCAGCCATTGTCCCCGGCGCTTTAAACCTTGCTTTGCTACCATGGATTGTGCAGTTCTTATATCCAGCTGAACTTAAATACACCCCAGAAGCGCCGAATTTTGCGCGCCAAAAACTCGCAGAAATGGGACCCCTCAGCAAACCAGAATGGATAATGCTAGCAACCTTCACAATGCTCTTAACGTTGTGGGTAGCAGGACCTACTTTAGGCATCGACGCAACCGTTGCTGCTCTACTCGGGCTTTCCATTTTATTAGCCACAAATGTATTAACCTGGGATGACATCTTAAAAGAAGCCAATGCTTGGCATACCTTTATTTGGCTAACAACTCTACTGATGATGTCTGGCTTTTTAACTGAGTTTGGTATGATGGAATGGTTTGGCAATAATATCCAAGGATGGGTAAGTACCATGCCCTGGGGAATCGCATTAGGGGTGATTTGCCTTATTTATTTTTATACTCATTATGCCTTTGCAAGTATTACTGCCCACATTAGTTCGATGTTTAGCGCTTTTGCCATCGTTGCCATTGCGGCTGGCGCCCCGCCTGCCATGGTCATTTTATTGCTGGCTTTCCTTTCCAGCCTGTGTGCCGGCATAACCCACTATGGCACCGGAACCGCACCCGTCTATTTTGGCGCAGGGTATATAACCCTTAAAGACTGGTGGCGCATTGGGGGCTTGGTCAGTATTATCAATATCCTTATTTGGGGTGTGGCTGGCAGTGCTTGGTGGAAAGTCATGGGTTTATGGTAATAACCCAAAGAGAATTTTCGCAACCTTGCGCAAAATAAGCTAAACTATGCCTATGAATGAAACATCTAACATGTCCTCTAAATTAAAATTGTTATTCCTCGACAATAGCAGAACCACGCGTGCTGTTATGTCGATGTTTTTAACCAATAAAGGCTATGAAGTCGTCACAGCCTCTACCGGCCAAGAAGCCATTGAAAAAATTAAAACGGAACCTTTTGATGTCGCCATTATGGATCTCTATATGCCATTTATGAATGGTTATGAGGCGGCAAAGCTTGTCCGCGCTCTTCCAGATGTGTGCAGGGATATCCCGATTATCGCCTTAACGGCGAGTAGCGATCAAAGAGACGTCGATATCTGTAAAGAAGCCGGCATGAACGAATTTGTGGTTAAATCAGAAGATCATAAAGCCTTGTTTGAAATACTAGAAGGCTATACGCAAAAATTGGGCAAAGCTAGCCCCATTGACTAGCCTTTCAAACTGCTTCTCATTTTTTTCTGCTAAAACCATCTCAATCCTCTGTATCGCTTATTTTGGCTTAAGCGTTTTCAAATCAGGATCTTGATTGTCTAAAGTAGCTAATTTTTGTGCTTCCTTAAGCTTACTCAGTGCTTCATGCATTCTCTGCTTATCTATATTCTTAAGGGGTGTAATCGGCGGTTTGGACAACATTGAAGCTTGCAAATTTTCTGATTTTTGGACAATGTTCTTTTCTGCTGGAAATTGCTGATGAATATTCTGACTTTTCGCCAAAATAGCTTCTTTTGTAGGGGTAGGATTTTCTTGGTTTGGCTTTTTTGCAGATCCCACAAAATCCGCAATGCTTTTTTGAATGCGGGCTATCAGTGAGCTCATGGCTGCTAAAACTGCATCCCCTAGTGCTCTTAGTCGACTCCTTAAGTCTGGCCTATCGATTAAAGCTTGCTCAGGCTTAGCCTCTGGGCGCAGATCTTTTACAGCTGGCAATTCCTGGAAACGTTTTATCGTATCTTTTTGCATTAGATTGATGATTTCATTGGCTGCATTCGAAAAAGACTCCAGCGTTAGCCCTCCCTTTTTGGCCTCTTCATGCAAAGCATTTCCAATAGTCGCCGGCAAATTTATTTCAGACTCCGAATTTCTCGCAACATATTTATTATAAAGCAGTACAAGCTCAGGAGAATTGGTATACGGCATTAAGGGATTTCGACGTTTATCGGCTTGGTATAGTTTATGTAGATCGTGTAAAAAATCTAAATTTTCACTGGAAAATTCCGTATCCACTTGTTTTCGCAATGCTTTATGTAAATTGCTTAGCATTTCAATTTCTTGTGCATTTTTCCCTTTAGAAAAAAAATTTACATTTCCGACACGTAGCCCTACCTCTTCGAATACTTCTTTTAAGCTTGGCATATCTACACCTTTCCGTCTTTCTAAAACCCAAATACACTATATGCTTTACGTTATATAGTTAAGATTCAGAAAGGGAAGGTAAGTTCCGTGAACCGATAAAATACAGCCGCATGAGGATCCCCACAAATTAGCCCGTAACTGTTTATCGAGGGTATATACGTACACGTGTTTATGCGAAAAAGTTGAGCTCTAATCTTTTTTAGGCAAGTGCGTCAATATTTCTTTAATTCGGTGCTTTATCGCTCGATGTTCGACATCTTCTGGAATTTTCTTTAAGGCAGCCTGCCAATACCGTTCCGCTAATTTGTGTTCTTTATTTGTAATGGCTTTGATCGCTAACAGATCCAGCAATCTCCATTCTGCATCATTATCATTTGGATTTTCTTCTAATCGTAATCTTAACCTGAATTCTTCTTTTTTAAATTCCGTTAGCATAGGCCGAAATGCAATCTGCTGCTCACGCAATACCTGATCTTCTTTTGAATAATAAACCTTTAAGCGCTGACTATTTCCCCACTGAAAATACAACCCATAAATAACACCCGCAATAATCATTGCGACCAAAATACGGATGCGCCAATTACGCAACCCTGGCAATACAAATAAAAATGCACAGCCTAATAGCAGGAATGTTATCAGCCAGAAAAGTATCACCATATAAAAATCAAGACCTACGCTGTATTAAATAAAAGCCAGACCCCCATCATAAAATGATATCGATTCACAAACAATCGTTTTTATACGCCAGATAAGCTGTGCATAGTTATACGCCTTAGCGATTTTTTAGGATATCTGCAGCGACAATCACAACATTTAGACTTTTCCTTACAGCAGATCCCGTATACAATCTTTTATTCTCACGCTTAATCTGGAGTTATTGCATGTCTATCTTATCCTGTCGTCCTGAAGGTGCACCCTGGATATTGCCCTATGTTATTGTGAATGATGTAGACAAAGCCGTTGATTTTTATGAAAGAGCCTTTGGTTTTGAACGGATCAACGTGGTGCCTGGCGAAGATAGCACCAGTTGGCATGCAGAATTAAAGTACCAAGATCACTTAATTATGTTTGGCAAAGCCGGTGCCTATGGGAATAAAACCCTGCCACCGATAGTCAGTGGGATTGAGTCTCCTATTAATCTTTATCTATATTGTGAAAATGTTGATCATTTTTATGCCCATGCTTTACAAGCGGGTGCAGAAGCCCTAACGCCCCCGGAGAATACTTTTTGGCACGATCGCATGTGTCGGTTGCAAGATCCTGAAGGTTATATATGGTGCTTTGCCAGCTATTTGGGTGAAGAATAACGCATTCTTTTATTGGCTGGCGGCACTGATTTATTTAAGATATTTAGTAAAGATAACCATGCTTAATAAAAAAATGGCAAATGGGGCCCCCCATAAAAAATAAGTATCTTCATGAAAGGGGGGGCGATAGAGTATAAATTCTCCGTAACGGCTCGTGACAAAATCTGTGATTTCTTTTTCAGATTGATTAGACAGTACTCTGTAATAAATTTCCTGCCGCAAATCAACCGCAAGTGGCGCCATTGAATCACTTATATTTTGATTTTGACAAACGGTACAGCGAAATTCATGAATAATTTTATGAAATAAATCTTTGTTTTTCGGTTGGGTAAAAATGTAAGCGTCCTTAGCTTCTTCTTTTGATTTTTTCATTGCGCCCCCCGGTTCTATTTTTCGCTAGAACCTTCTGCTTCTAAACTTTGGATCAGCGGCCACACTGTATTATTCCATACGCTAAAATCAACCAGCCCTACATGTCGATAGCGAATAATCCCTTTTTTATCTAATACAAAGGTTTCAGGCGTGCCATAAACGCCCAAATCCATGCCTAATCGACCTTTTTCATCTAAAAGCGTTACTTGATAGGGATTACCGGCTGTTTTCAACCAAAGGTTTGCTTCTTTTAAATCATCATGGTAATTCAAGCCAACCAAAAACAGTTTATATTGTCTCGTTAACTCTAACCAAGTTTCATGTTCTACTTTGCAACTTCGACACCAACTTGCCCATACATTTAAAACTGTGACGCGATCTTTAAAAATTGCTTGATTAACCGATCGTTTGGGATCCTCAACCGTTGCCAAATTAAAATGTGGAACGGATTTACCAATTAATACAGAGGGTAATTCTTGTGGATTTCGATCAATACTTTTCCATAGAAAACCACTGATGATAATGAAAAAAGCAAAAGGCAAAATATATTTCATACTAAACTCTCTATTCTTTACCATTTCGAAGTATTGCGTCTACCCAATGCTGCCAGAAATCCTCCCACAGCCATCAACAAGGCGCCTAGCCAAATCCAGCGCACTAAAGGTTTATAATAAATGCGCGCAGACCATTTACCCTTCTCTAATTTGTCCGCTAAGGCAATATAAATATCCCGCCATAAGCCCGGATCAATAGCCGTTTCGGTCATTTTGCTCCCTTGCACAACAAATATGCGCTTTTCGGGATACAGATCTGAAATTGTTTGACCGTTTTTTTCAAGCTGAAAATGGCCTTTATGGCCAATATAATTGGGTCCCTCAATGGTGTTAAGATTTTTAAACACAACTTCTACATCATGCAGCTTTACGGATTGATTGATGTTGATTTCAACCTCTTTCTCGATCTCATTATTTGACACTATGGTAATCCCTATGACTAAAACTGCCATGCCAAAATGTGCAAAAATCATCCCCCATGCGCCCAAAGATACGCGCTTAATACTGCCCTGCTTCTGAATTTTAATTAAAGCAAAATTTGCCGTTCCTAAAGTTATCCACATCCCTAAACCCAGTCCTAAGCTTACGCCCCAAGAAAATGGATTTGCAGAGAATAGAGAAACACAAAACGCAAAAGCGATAGAAAGAGCACCTAGGGATCCGGTTTTTGTTGCCATACTTTTTAGGCTATTTGGCCCCCACTGACTTAAAGGGCCCAGTGGAATTAAAATTAAAACCGGGATCATAAAGGGAATAAAAACTGCGTTAAAATACGGAAAACCCACCGATATTTTTTGGCTGGTGAGTGCATCATAGATCAATGGAAATATTGTGCCGAGCAATACACTTGCCCCGCCGCCGATTAATAAAAATGTACTGAACAAAATCATGGCTTCTCTTGAAAAGAGATCAATTTTACGGGGGTTAGAAAACTTATTACCTTTTATGGCATATAACAATAATGCACTACCCGCCACCACCAGCAAAAATTCCAATAAAAATATTCCCCGTCGCGGATCGGTTGCAAACGCATGTACAGACGTTAAAATTCCAGAGCGTACTAGGAAGGTTCCCAATAGGCTTAAGACAAAAACAATAATAGACAATAGTAAGGTCCAACCTTGAAATAGTTGCCGTTTATCGCTCACCATTAAACTATGGATTAATGCGATAGAGACAAGCCAAGGCATAAAAGAAGCATTTTCTACCGGATCCCAAAACCACCATCCGCCCCAGCCCAATTCGTAATAAGCCCAGAAACTGCCTAAAGCAATGCCAATGGTCAAAAATGCAAAAGCCGAAAGTACCCAGGGCCGCATCCATTTGGCCCAAGGCATATTCTGCTCATTTCCCCATAAAACACTTATTGCAAAGGCAAAAGGGACAGAAAATCCGACATATCCCATATAAAGCAACGGTGGATGAAAAATTAAACCGGGATCTTGTAAAAGCGGATTTAAGTCATTGCCATCCATTGAGTAATTCGGCAAAAGCCTAGCAAAAGGATTTGAAGTGGTTAATAAAAACAATAAAAAACCAAAGCCTATCATTCCTAAAACAGCAAACACTTTAGCAACAAAAACCAATGGCAATTGATGAGAGCATACATTGACTGCGAAAACCCAACCACTAAAAATTAAGATCCATAATAATAATGAACCTTCGTGCCCGCCCCAAATGGCACTTATTTTATAAAAAATAGGTAAGGCTGCGTTCGAATTTCCGGCCACATAGGCTACCGAAAAATCATTGTGAATAAAGGCATATAATAAACACATAAAACTTAGGAGAATAAAAAAGCATTGCCCAAGGGCTATAGGACGTGCCGCTTGCATCCATACATCATTTTTGTGATATAGACCAATCATCGGCAGTAAGGCCAGGAGTCCAGCAAGACAAAAGGCGATTATTAAAGCAAAGTGACCAATTTCTGGAATCATAGTTAAGCAGTTTACCATAATCCCTATTTTTTAAGATAATAATTTTAACGTTTTTTTAAAAGCATGCTTAATTTTCTATTTTTTAAGGCTATTAGCAACTTCAGGCGGCATATAATTTTCATCATGTTTGGCTAATATCTCGTCTGCCATAAATACCGTATGGTCGCTTAAAAAACCTTGGGCAACCACGCCCTGCCCTTCTTTAAATAAATCCGGCAATATGCCGGTATAATAGACAACGGTTTCTGCTTTCAGATCCGTCACAACAAATCGTATTTTCAAACCCTCAGTCCGTACAATACTGCCTTTTTTTACCACACCGCCAATGCGAATACGCTGATTTGTTTTTACACGCTCTTGCAGTAATTGGGTGGGGGTAAAAAATAAATTAACATTTTGTTTTAATGCCAGTAAAACTAAAAAAAAAGCCAAGGCAGAGCAAATACTTAAAATAATCACAAAGGTTAACCGACGTTTTTGGATAGAATTCATGACCGTATTAATCCACCCTCTTTAGATCCTAATTGTCGTGCTGCTTTTACAGCATTTCGCCATTCAACCAAGGTTGACAATAACATTAGGCCTAACAAGCCGAAGGTAAATCCGTAACAGGGCCATACATACAGTGCATAGGCTTTCATTCTGGTCCCCTTAATTTTGGCCCCAGCCATTGCTGCAGCCATTGCGTATGAAAATTGCGTTTTAAAATTTCGATACGAAGTCGAAACAGTAAAATAACGACATAAAACAACGCAAAAGCCAATATCATTGCTAATAATGGATATAACATTTCATTTGCAATGGAGGGCTTTGCAAATTTTGCCAAGGTGGGGCCTTGATGTAGCGTTGACCACCATTCTACGGAGAAATGAATAATGGGAATATCCATCATCCCGACAATTGCCAGAATTGCCCCCGCTTTGCCTGAACGCCTTTCTTCGGGAATGGCGCTTCGTAATCCTATATAACCTAGATATAAAAACAATAAAATCAATTCGGAAGTCAGTCTTGCATCCCATATCCACCAGGTTCCCCACATGGGTTTACCCCAGAGCGATCCAGAAATCAAAGCAATAAAGGTATAGAGCGCTCCTATTATGGCACTTTCTTTTGCTAAAATATCCGCAAGTTTAATCTGCCAAATTAAAAAAATAATAGAGTTTAGTGCTATAAAGGCATAAATCGCTAAAGATAAAAAAGCCGTCGGCACATGTATATAAATAATCCTAAAGCCATCGCCTTGTTGGTAATCGGCGGGTGCTAAATATAATCCTGAAAAAAACCCATACAACATTAAGGCCGCACAAAGAATGCTCATACTCGGAATTAGCTTTCCTGCTAAATAATAAGCGTTCTTGAGTGAACCAAACCGAAAAAAAGTGCGCGAAATAAAATTACTCAATACTGACTCGCAATGCAAAAGAGATAGCCACAGGCCCCAGTGCCAAGGTTAATAATAATAAAGCTGCCAACAGCAACAACTCCGAATAAAAAGGAGCGCCATTTCCTGCGGCGGCTACACCACTGGCTGCAAAAATGACAATGGGAACCATAAACGGTAAGACTAAAATTGCCAAAAGTAACCCACCTTGCTGTAATCCAACGGTTAAAGCAGCCCCGATACTGCCGATTAAACTTAAAGTCGGTATGCCTAAGAGCAAGGTAACCCACAACACACCAACGCCTGCAAAAGGCAAGTTTAATAACACACTAAACAGGGGCGCGAGTAACAAAAGTGGCAGCCCGATTGCTATCCAATGCGCAATTGATTTCCCCAATATTAATAAGGATAAAGGATAAGGACTTAACACAAACTGTTCCAAAGCACCCTGTTGGTAATCCGATTTAAACACATTGTCGAGCGACATCAATAAAGCTAATACCACTGCCACCCAAATAATGGCAGGCGCCAAGCGGGCTAATAAGTGTGGCTCAACCCCCAATGCCATGGGAAATAGGCTAATCACCATCACAAAAAATAGTAGCGGCATTACCCACTCACCCCTGCGTCGGCTATACAACTGTAAATCACGCCAAATTATACAAAAAAAGGCCTTTAGCATATATTTTTTAAACGCACATGTGTTTGTTGGAAAGCTTTCGTTTCAAAAGGATGGTGGCTTGCCAAAATTAATCGCCCACCTCTGTCTAAATGGTCTAAAAAGCAATCCTTCAAAATAGCCACGCCACTGTCATCCAAAGCGGTAAAAGGCTCATCTACAATCCAATATTGGGCAGACGTTAGCATAAGCCTCGCCAGTGCCACACGTTGGCATTGGCCTTTGGATAATCGTTCGCAAGCAGTATGTTCAAACCCTTGTAGACCCATTAAATGCAAAGCCTCGATGAGTGCATCGTTCGAATGCGGCATGGCGGGGGTAATTGCTAACAACCAATGTAAGTTCTGTAAAGGGGTTAAGGCGGGTTGAATGCTGATTTTATGCCCTATATATAACAATTGCTTAAGATAATGGGGATCCAGCGGTTTTAAGGGTTTCCCTTGCCAAGTTAATGTACCACTCGTCGCTTGTTGCAGGCCGGCTAAGATTTTTAAAAGCGTAGATTTTCCTGAACCATTGCTACCAGACACCATTATGACTGAACTCGGCTCAAGATTAAATGTTATCTTACTAAATATTTCCCGCCTATCTCGCCAACACCCTAAGGCCTCTGCCTGTAACATGGGGCTTCCCTCTTGCTATTTACATACGACACGGTAGACTAACACATTCAAAAGCAACGATGGAGCCGCACGTGGGCGATTTTTTTTTCCAATATGGTTTGTTTTCTGCCAAAGTTATTACAATTATCGTTAGCCTAGCGGCAGCCTTGATGGCTATTCTAATGATATTTTCACAGCGTGGCCAAGAACGCGAGTCTATTGAAATCGAAAAAATAAATGAAAAATTCGATAGCATGCGAGAACTCCTCGAAAGCGAAATTCTTTCCAAAGATGAAATGAAGGCTTTAAAAAAAGAAAGGAAGAAAGAAGAAAAAGCCCTGGCTAAAATTAATAAGAAAAAAATAAAAGAAGGCGAGAGTGAGCCAGTGCGTTCACGGCTATTCGTATTGCGTTTTAATGGCGATATGCATGCATCGGAAGTCGACAATTTAAGAGAGGCCGTTACTGCAATACTAACCATCAGCAAGGAAGAAGATGAAGTTTTAGTCATTCTCGATAGTTCGGGGGGATTTGTTCATCATTATGGACTTGCTGCCTCGCAGCTCAATCGAATTCGCCAACGTAAACTTACCCTCACCGTTAGCATTGATCTGGTTGCCGCCAGTGGTGGTTATTTAATGGCCGCTGTTGCCAATAAAATTATTGCTGCTCCTTTTGCAGTAGTGGGTTCCATTGGTGTTTTGGCGCAAATCCCTAATTTCCATCGGCTGCTTAAAAAATATGATATCGATGTAGAACAACTGACCGCCGGTGAGTACAAAACCACATTAACGATGTTGGGTGAAAACACGCAAAAAGCGCGCGACAAATTTTGCCAAGAATTAGAAGAAACACACCATCTCTTTAAAAAATTCGTTCATGAACACCGCCCTAGTTTGGATATCGAAAAAATGGCAACTGGGGAACATTGGTATGGGACTCAAGCTTTGGAATTAAATCTGGTAGATGAATTAATGACCAGTGATGACTATCTGCTAAGCAAAAGTGAATCTACCGATATTTATGAAATAAACTATGTGATCGCTGAAACATTATCCGATAAAATTCATACGCTTTTACACGGCGTCAGCAGCAAACTGCTACAACGTCTTTTTCATTCTCCGATGCACTAAACATGCTGAGGAGAATGTCAAACCTATGTTCGCCTAGGGTATTTTAAAGCCCTTTTGCAGTTGAACCCAGATGTGCTTTACGAAGCCTTTTTTAAAGGAGATATTTTTTTCAGCAATGATTTCCACGTATGTTCCGCTTTCTATCAATCATAATTTTTTTGCAAGTTAAGCCACATTCCATTGCTTGTATTCAAAAAAATGGATATCCGAATAGCCATTTCGGGCCTTATTCCCGTATGACAATTAATTAAATTTGAAATAGATCCGCTTGTAACACCTAGCCTATTTGCAGCTTCTGTTACAGATAGATTTGCGCTGTCAATAAGCTTACCTCTATCAACTTCTACAGGATATGAAGGATTATGCATTAACATTATATATCTCAGTGGTAGTCTTCATAGTTCAACCACGTCTTAGTTAAATAATCCCAAGAATTCGTTACCCATAAATCCATACGCTCAAAACCAAAACATGATTTTTTATAAGATCTATTAGATTTTTTCTTTCATGCACCATTCTTTTAGCCGGACTTTCAGCTTTGCCATGGCTTGGCTGTGAATTTGGCTTACCCTGGACTCGCTAACACCCAATACTTCTCCTATCTCTCTTAAATTTAAGTCTTCATCATAATACAATGCTAATACGCGTCGTTCTCGCTCAGGTAAACTTTCTATCCCTTTGGCCAAGCTTTTCTTAAAATTATCTTGTTGCAAATTCTCTAAAGGACTTGGAAATGGTGAAAAATGCGCCCCTTCTACCATAGCATCTTCTGTTAAACCCACGTCATGAAAGGCAAACATACGACTACCATTGGTCTCTTGTAACAACTGATGATATTCATGCAAACTCATATTCAAATTGCTGGCAACTTCATGATCTCTAGCATCACGACCCATTTTGTTTTCAATATCCCGAACTGCCTGGGTTAATTTGCGAGTATTTCGATGCACCGATCGAGGAGCCCAATCATCTTTACGAATTTCATCTAACATGGAGCCTCGAACTCGAATGCTGGCATAGGTTTCAAAACTAGCGCCTTTGCTTATGTCATAATTTTTAGAGGCTTCCAATAGCCCTATCATGCCTGCCTGAATAAGATCTTCTAATTGCACACATCGAGGCAAACGCCCCAGTAAATGTTGTGCAATGCGTTTTACAAGCTTTGCATGCTGCTGCACCACTCCAGATTCCGGCTCTGAAAGCGACGCTGCATGCATGATCCATCCATTTGTAAGCTTAGCCAAACGATATCTCCTTATAAAATATAAACCGATAAAAGAACGTAGGTTCCTTATCTGTGAATACTTGCAAGAATCATTCCAACAAATGGCGATTTTCAAGATCCCAAATATTTGGTCGATAGAGTGGATATATCAATGCAATGGTTTCGAAAGGAGACGATATGTTCGGTCTTATTAACAGCATGAATGTAAACAATAATTTAAAAAAAGGTCTTGGAATGGCCGTTTTATATGTTGCTTCAACTTCTATGGGCCACGCATTGACCTATCCATATCCAAAGACTGGCAATATCATAGGGGGATACCAAAAAATTACGGCACCTGCCAATGATACGTTGTTGGGAATTGCAGAAAAATTTGATATCGGTGTTTATGAGATGCTTAGGGCAAATCCTAAATTAAGCGAAAAGAAATTAAAAACCAGCACACAGGTTAATATTCCCTCACAATTTACGCTACCTTCTGGACCTCATGAAGGCATAGTGATTGATCTGGCCGATCTGCGTATTTATTTTTTTCACCCCAACAAAGATTTGATTAGCACCTATCCAGTCGGAATCGGGCGCCAGGGCTGGGCTACGCCCATGGGCACCACCAACATTCTCTCTAAAAAAGCCAACCCTTATTGGTATCCCCCAAGCTCTATCAGAGAGGAAGCCGAAAGTAGAGGAAAATTCCTCCCCGGTGTGGTACCGCCTGGCCCGCATAATCCGTTAGGCGCATATGCCATCCGCCTAGGATTTAAAAATATTTTAATTCATGGCACCACTCAACCACATAGCATTGGTTTGCGCAGCAGCCATGGGTGTATACGAATGTATGCCCAGGATATTCAGGAACTCTTTCATCTGGTTTCCATTAGTACACCGGTAAGAGTGATTTACGAACCCAATCAGAAAGACTAAAATAGTCTATGCTATACAGTATAGGTAGCAAGCCAGTAATAAATAATGAATGGAGTGTTTCAATGTCAATCACCTCGAACGTATCAGCCGATGGTAGCGAACTAACCATATCTGTACAAGGTCGCTTTGATTTTAGCGCGTTACAACTTTTCCGGAACAACTATGAGAAAGTGAATCCCAGACCTAAGGCGTTTGTAATTAATCTACAAGAATCGGATTATCTAGACAGCTCTGCTTTAGGCATGCTACTCGCCTTAAGAGATTATGCAGGCGGCGATGAAGCCAACATTCGGATCCTACATGCCAATACGGATGTCAAAAAAATATTAGTGATTACCAAACTCGATGAATTATTTAAAGTCGAGTAGTATATAGCTTAGATCCTTTAACCCTACATTTCATTGGGCGTACGATAAATAGTTTCGCGCCCCATGCCATATTTTTTCATTTTCTCGACTAAGGTAGTACGCCTTAATCCCAATCTTTTGGCTGCGCGTGCAACAATGCCATCACTCTCTTCTAATGCTTGGTTAATAAAAGTAAACTCAAGTTCGGCAAGATGTTCTTTTAGATCAAATTTTGTACCCCTTCTAAATTTGGCCGCTGTTGCCATAATTGTTAGACTTTTATCGTGGGCCCGTGTATTTTGGCGCATAAAGGGCTCTGGTAAATCCTGTAAACTTATCTGTTTTTGAGGAAATAAAATCAATAAGCGCTCGATTAAATTAAATAATTCTCGAACGTTTCCTGGCCAATCATATTGTGCTAAAAATGATTGTGTCTCTGGCGCCAGCCCAATAAAATTTCCCGTTTCAGCTTTATACTGTTCAATAAAATGGTGGAGCAATAATGGAATATCTTCCTTGCGATCGCGCAAGGCGGGAATTTCAATGGGAAAGATATTTAAGCGATAATATAGATCTTCTCTAAAGGTTCCATTCCGCATGGAATGTTCTAAATTTTGATGAGTAGCGGCAATAATGCGTACATCAGCCTTAATGGGTTTATTGCCCCCTACCCGTTCAAAAGTGCGTTCTTGTAAAACACGCAATAATTTTGCTTGCATTGAAATGGGCATATCGCCAATTTCATCTAAAAATAGCGTACCTTTGGCGGCTAATTCAAAGCGACCTTGACGCGCCGTATAGGCGCCGGTAAACGCCCCTTTTTCATGACCAAAAAGCTCACTTTCCAAAAGTTCTAAGGGGATAGCCGCACAATTGACCGCCACAAAAGGCGCTGCTGCTCGTTCCGAAAGATTATGGATGATCTGGGCAACAAGCTCTTTTCCGGTCCCTGATTCCCCTAAAATTAAGACGGTGGTCGGCTTATTGGTTACTTGCTGGATAAGATGTTGAACGTGCCTAATCGCGCTACTCATTCCGATTAATTTTGTCACTTTCCCATGGACCATCATTTTATTATTGCCTTCCCTAGTTTTGATGTAACAGCACGTATTAAGTTTTCTTACTTGTTTCGGTTATATTTATAAATAGCTCTTAACTTGGCTATCGTCAAATTTTACGCCCCCTATCATCTAGAGCGATTTTCAAGTAACATCTTTTCAAACCTTCCAACCATTTATTAAGGTGAACGCCATGGCAAATGACCTCGATCTGAGTCAATATCACAAATTAGGCCTTACTCTATTACAATTTATGGGTACACTGGCCCTAATTGGACTAATTGCAGCTGGAATTTATTCTTACTTCAATTAAGACCAGTAGCTCCGGTGGCACAGTGGATAGCGCGGTCCCCTCCTAAGGGACAGGTCGGCGGTTCGAATCCGCCCCGGGGCACCATATCTCACAAGGGTTTCAAGGCGATTCCCTTCGTAATAAAACCCTCGTTTAATTTTCAGGGACTACCATAGGGACTACCAAATCAATCACTTGACAACCTTATACATACATCCAACCTTAGATAGGTAAGCAGCCATGCACTGGAATTAGCTATTAAAGCTCTTTTGGGGCAAAAAATGAGAAATACCCCAAAGATCACAACATATAAGAATTATGGGAGAAGAGTTTAAATTTGGACACCCCCTCACCCGCCGCTCACGGCACCCTCTTATATCTCAAGTTTAACCACTAAATATGGTTAAATTAAGCGTCTATCGTTAAACTCTTATCACTTTGGCTTATAAATTGTTAAGGCAAAACTATTTTTATTTTTCTTAAATTCCTCATTAGTATCAATTTGTTTTTGAGTATTCACCATCGCGCGCATCCAACTGAAATCCTGTTGGGATTGCAACATTGATCTGGCATATAAACTAACGCTATAGTTTGTAATAGAACTTCTAGACGTAAGGGTGTCCAATATATGTTCCACCGGATTTTCCTTAAATTTCTCCACTTTCATTTTAGATATATTTGACTTTTCTTGATCGCTTCTAACATCCTCAATTAATCGTTTATAGTATTCATATTCTTCAAAACGTAGCTGAGACCACTCATCCAAGGCTTCAGTGGATAATAAATTTTGTTTATTGTCGAAGCACTGATATAAGAAATTTCCATCTTTAATTGCAGAATGTGCACCATGCCCATAAAGAAAGTTAGCAGGAATAAATGCATCCCCCACCAAGAAAAGTTTTCCTTTTTGACCTAAAGTCATATGACTTTTTGCAAAGGCCGATGTCCTAACTTGGAAAATACTTTCTTCTTGGCAAACAAAATGCTCGCGAGCAATAAGGGTTATATAAGAAATGATGTCTTTAAACCAATTATCCGCTAAAGCTGCCCGAACATGATTTAATTCTTTGGGTACTTCACCAGTCACATAACATTCACGGGTTACTTTATCAATTGCGATGTAGATTAAAGGCAGGTATTCCTCATGCCAACCAAAGTTTGCCAATGCAGCTCGAGTAAGCTGGGGGTCGACCCAAGTATGAGTAGGGGGCGAAATAATCTCGTATTTCAACTGATCTAGCAAATTATATTTATTTGAAATTGAAAATCTTGCCATGCCATATGCATTGTGCTTAGGAGACTCTAATAGTCGAACTGGAAATTTATATTTAGGGTTGTGTGCCTCTATAAGGCTAGCCATTTCATGCTTTGCCCCATCTGCACACACTAAATGGTCAAATGATAGTTTGCGCCTGCCTGAATGATCCTGTAAGGTTAATTCCTGCTCATTTGCATCGATATGTATAATTTCATATTGAGGCCCCATTAAAAAGTCTACTTTTCCTTTTAACTGCAATTCACGTTTAGTCGTTTTTCTTAAATCTGAAAGGCCCGATGCATTCAGGGATTCAGCAATGCAAGATGCCAACATACTAACAGGCATAGCCTTAGGCAAAAAAGCTATTTTATCAACAAATGATTTTGCTATTTTCCTTTGTAATTCTACGCTAGTAAGGGCTTCTGGATCTAAGGTAGTTTCAAGATAATTAAATTCTTTATTACCTTGCTGTAGGTTTTTAAATTTGGACAGCTGATACTCTTGTAGAGCTTTAATCTCAATAACACCCTTGCATTCTTCCAACAAAGAAAAGAATGTAAAATCTAATCCAGACTTTTCAATATTGTTAATGTTTTCAGCATAAATAAGGTGGGGAAAACCATGTTCATAGTCAAGATTAATCCCTTTTTGAGCTAAATCTGTAAGGTTATAAAATTTTTTAACTAAGTCTTGAGGCATAAAAATACGTTGTTTAAGAGTATAAGCTTCGCGCTTATCAATGAGAGTTACATCAAAGCCTCTTAACGAAAGGGAAAATGCTGCAGATAGCCCGGCAAGGCTTGCTCCCACTACTATAGCGTGTGGCATAATAATAACTTCCATATAATTTTAATAAGTTTTCATTATACCCATTTTTACACACATAACAAGTTAATCAACAAGGATAAATACACGGAACATCACGTTATTATATTGCCCCCAATGCAATTTCGAAGTGCAATTTATAAGCGTGTGGTTACGCGCTCATGAAGTAAAGGTGATTAAGACGGTTACCTATGATAATGGCAAAGAGTTTGTTGGCCATGGCCCTATTGCAACTAAATTGCTCCAAAGACGATTTTCGATATTTGAGCCATTATTATCGCCAAGAATACCCTGGTCTTTTAATACCGCCAAAACCAAACTCGTACCACCCATACCCCAAGACATGCGACAACATAAGAACCACAAGATTGCTGGATTTAGGTGTAGCCTAACGGATAACGTTGGCCAATGCAATTGCATAAGTGCTTGTTTTTATTATACTATCAACCTTTAGCGGAAAAATGTGGGTGCTCCTAAGGGACAGGTCGGCGGTTCGAATCCGCCCCGGGGCACCAATACACGAGACATGAGGGATCAAATCTGGATTTTGCACCTGGATTTTTTTCTACTTGTAAAATCCAGATCCGATCCCTCCGCCTTGTAGTTCCCTCTACTATTAAAAAGTGTGATTTTAAGGGGAGCCAGCGAACTTTAAAAAATACCTTTCATAAATTATTTATAACTGTCTATTCAATACTGAAGCTTAAGTTGAAACATTCAAGCTAAACCTCCCCTCAGCCGCTAAATAGTAAACCACCCAAACTCTCTCTCGGGGAAGCATATATGCGCATAGGATCACGACTTATCATTAATGCCGTTATGATGTCGCTTTTTTCAGTTTTGATCACAAGTATGGCCATCGGCTGGGTCGCTTATACGCAAGGGCAAAAATCCCTAAAAGCCAAAACCCAAGACCAGCTGATTTCTATTCGGGATATTAAAAAATCGGAAATAGAACATTATTTCATGGATAGCCGAAATGAATTATCGGCTTTAGCCAGCGATCAAATGGTTGTTGATGCCATGCTAAACTTTAAAAATGCATTTAAAGACTATAAAGAAGAATTCAATAAAACTAAGCCTATCACCTACAATATGGCTGTCATCCAACAATACATGAAAGAATTTTCAAATG
Organism: bacterium; assembly: GCA_027364575.1. Classification (GTDB taxonomy): domain Bacteria; phylum Pseudomonadota; class Gammaproteobacteria; order UBA6186; family Azoamicaceae; genus CADEGZ01. Next base: position 51,687 of record DAHXPC010000006.1, on the reverse strand, counting down.
CATTTCATATTAAAAACGGAAACAACGATGCATTAGAGGGTAAAATATTATTCAATTTATCGCGCGAGTCGTCCTTTGCGTTACAATATAATTATATTTTGCAGAACAAAAACCCAATTGGTTCTAAAGACATCCTAGACTATGTGGATGACGGAACCCGGTATAGTCAATATCATAAAAAATACCACTCGGCATTTAGAAATTTTGTCAAAAAATTAGATTATTATGATATTTTTCTCGTGGACGCAGAATCAGGGGATGTTGTCTATACCGTTTCTAAAGAAGCAGATTTTACCACTTCTTTGCAAAATGGAGCTTTTGCCAACACGGGTTTGGGTAAAGTATTTAAGGCAGCCGTAACCGAAACAGAAATCGGGATGACGGCTATTTCAGACTTTTCCGCCTATAGCCCATCGTATAATGGCGAAGCCGCATTTATTGCTGCCCCTATCTATAATGGAGATCAAAAAATTGGGGTTTTAATTTTTCAATTATCCATCGATAGGATAAATCAAATTATGACCCATGACGGACATTGGCAAAAAATCGGATTGGGTAAAACGGGAGAAACCTATTTAGTGGGTCATGATTATCGTTTAAGAAGCATGAGCCGATTTTTTATTGAGAATCCAACAGAATATATCCATTTAATGAAAGATATTGGTTTACCTGAGGACGTTATTCATCAGATGGAAATGAAAAAAACCAGCATTGGCTTACAGCCTGTGACCACCAAAGGCACACAACAGGCAATAGAAACCCGTCAAGGCGGATTTGGTGTTTTTGAAGATTATCGAAAAATACCGGTATTATCTGCTTTTTCGCCCTTATCTATCCCGGGATTAGATTGGGCAATTATGAGTGAAATAGATGCATCAGAAGCATTTGATAGTGTCCATTCTTTAGCCATCAAGATAATGCTTTTAACGGCCATTGTTATATTCGTCATGGTTTTTATTTCAATTTTGCTAGGCGTTAAGCTTTCCTGGAAAATTAGTAAGCCTATGGAGCGGATCAGCAAGGTCATAAAATTTATTTCTAAAGATCGCGATCTGACCAAACGCTTAATCGTTAGCAGTGATGACGAATTAGGGGATATTGCAAAAGCCATTAATGATTTATTTGAGAGTTTACAAAAAACCTTTGAAGAAACGATTAGTTCCACGGTTCAAGTCGATGAAATTGCCATAGAACTGGAAGAGCTGTCGCATTTACTTAAAAAGCATTCCGGAAACACATTAGAAAGCGATAGGGATAAAATTGAATTGGAAATTGAAAAAGCAACTCAACTGGGCAAAAAGGGCGAAGAATTAAAAGGGCTTTCTACCAAACTAAAAGGATTAGCCGAACAGTTTCAAATTTTAGAGGCGCACTCAGAAGAAACCAGTGAGTGGTAAGGCGTTCATTCTTAGCAGTAAACGCCTTATTCGCTTTACACACTGGGTTGGTAATTTGAGATCTTCATTAAGGTTTTTCTGAAAATGGGTTCAAACCTAGGCCCGCCCCAACGGATAATGCTGGCAATCAACAAAAATCGTAAAGCGCGCCCCAAAAATGAAGCAATTAAAAACCCGCCAAAATGCAATTGCATAACCCCTGCACCTATCGTAAAAATTTTATACGGAATAAAAGGCGTTAAACAACCAAATACGATCGCAGCATACCCCCACTGCTGGAACCATTGCATAGCCATCTCGTAATAGGCAGAATAACCCATCCATTGAATAAAAGGGCCAATCAGGGCTTCAAAGGCAAAAAAACCTAAAGAATAGCCAATCATTCCGCCTAAAAAAGAGGATCCAATCACGATTGCTGCAAAATAAAAAGCCCGTGTCGGCTCCGAAAAGCTCATGGGTAATACCATAAATAGCGGAGAAAGCGGAAAAAGGGACGCGTCTATAAAGCTTATAAACCCTAAATACCAACACGCTTTTGGGTGTTTTGACCAGAGCAAAATTTTATCATACCAAGACACTAAGAAACGAAAATGCATGTATTTTTCCCACTAACGTTAGCCATAATTATAAATATTTCAGCGCCCTAATCAGCTGCATTTAAAGACAGTAAAATTGGGCAAAATCGGCCACCCACGCACTTGAATAAAGTTAAAGGAACAATATACCAAAATTCCTATCTAACCTCATAGAAACCTAAAAAATAGAGAAAACCAATGGCCGTTTCCCTTTTACAACTGCGAGCTGAATTTAAAGCCCAGATTAATCAGTGGAACAAAAATTTACAGGCTAAAAACTTAACACACCAGACCAAACAGGAAATGGAAGGCTGGATAGCCAAAATTGAACTTTTTATACAAAAAAAGGTGCAATTACTCACCAAAGATTTCAGTGAATATGTATTAGAAGGTGAATACCTGCGATCGGTTACCGAGGGATTTTCCGATCTTGAACACATCATGAAATCTAAAACCACGTTTATAGATCTTTCAAATAATGATAATTTTCCTGTCTGTTTTTCAAAAGCCAATGACTATTATAGCCAGTATTTGATCCCGATAAGCAACATTCTTGCTAAATTAGACAATGACTATATTGGCATTTCGGCAAAAAGAATGATCGATAAATCAAGCGAAATCGCTCAATTAAATGCTTTATTAACATGCCTGAATGCAGAAAAAAATAGTATTCGAAAAAATATTTTTAGCGATAATCGAGATAGAAATTTAGCCGATATTTTACACTACATCCATGATGTAGAACATCAAAAAAAAATATTACGTTTAAGCTTACACCACGATCAATTAAATTTGTTTTACTTTATGCATGATCGGCCGCCAGAATTAGAAAGTTTAAAAACAAGCACAGATAAATCCCGGCGAAGGCTGCCAAAAATATCCAAGGGAATAACAATAGCATCTAACACTGACATCCTACAGATTAAAAACTATAGCATCACTTTAAAAGCTTACCAAAATAAAATAAATGAATGTCAGAAACCAATCGTTTGTAGGGATAAAAAAGGATTCAGCAATCGTTAACGCGCAGGCTCTACGACAATAAAAAAAGTTTCGCCCTGTTTTATCATACCGAGTTCTGATCTTGCCCTTTCTTCTAAGGCCTCGGGATGCAATTTGAGCGCTTGAACCTCATTATCTAAAGTCTGATTGCGTTGCGATAATTTTGCGATCCCTTCACGCTCCTGCACAATTGCCTTACTTAGGCGTAAGACATCTAACAGGCTGCCCTCTCCACCCCAAAGGCTATACTGCAATAAAAGCAACAAAAGACCTAAGGTAACCATAACCCCTTTTTTCATATGGGTTCAGCCTGTAATTTGCTAAAAGGTAGACGTCCTGCATAAACAGCGGGAGTGCCTAATTCTGCTTCGACGCGTAGCAACTGATTATACTTGGCGATCCTGTCTGTTCGACATAATGAACCGGTTTTGATTTGACCTGCACTGGTTGCGACGGCTAGATCTGCAATAAAAGTATCTTCAGTTTCGCCTGAGCGATGTGAAATAACCGTTGCAAAATTAGCCGCTTTGGCCATTTGGATGGCGGCAAAGGTTTCGGTTAGTGTACCAATTTGATTAGGCTTAATTAAGATAGCATTGGCTATATTTTCTTGTATACCGCGCTGCAGTAAATGCGTGTTGGTGACGAAGAGATCGTCCCCCACAAGCTGAATACGCTGGCCTAATTTTTCGGTTAATAATTTCCAGCCTTCCCAATCCTCTTCTGCCATCCCGTCTTCTATCGAAATAATTGGGTATTGGCTAACCAGATGGGCTAAATACGCTGTCCAATCCACGGCATGAAACTTTTGATGTTCATGCTGTAGATGATACTGACCGTCCTGATAAAATTCACTACTTGCCAAATCCATTGCCAGATAAATATCGCGTCCTGGCTTAAAACCGGCCTTGACGATCGCCTCTAAAATTAATTCAATCACCTCGGCATTCGAAGATAAATTGGGCGCAAAGCCTCCTTCATCGCCAACAGCCGTACTTAAATTCTGTTTTTTTAACAAGGCTTTTAAGGATTGAAATGTTTCAGCCCCATATCGAAGCGCTTCACTAAAACTGGGCGCACCAACGGGGACAATCATAAACTCTTGTATATCAATATTGTTATCGGCATGTGCACCGCCATTGATAACATTCATCATAGGAACCGGCAAAACCCCTGGCTTGGATGCATTCCCTAAATAATGATATAACGGGACCTTAGCTGCGATAGCCGCAGCCCTTGCTGCCGCAATAGAAACGGCTAAAATAGCATTAGCCCCTAATCTATTTTTATTTGGCGTACCGTCTAATTGGATCAAAATATCATCGATCCTTTTTTGATCACGCGCATCCTGCCCTAATAGTGCCGAACGAATTTCGGTTTGAATATGCTGTACGGCCTTTAAAACACCTTTGCCGCCAAAACGTGAGTCCTGATCTCGAAGCTCAACGGCTTCATTTACCCCCGTTGAAGCGCCAGAAGGGACCGATGCGCGCCCAATAATATCGGGTAAGATAATTTCCGCTTCTACCGTCGGTAATCCACGAGAGTCTAAAATTTCTCGGGCACGTATATCAATAATATCAGCCATTTTTTACCACGCTATCCAATTGCTTGAGGACTTTTAAAAGCGCTTCCATTTTATGCATAGGCCAGGAATTGGGACCATCGCTTAATGCCTTATCTGGATCAGGATGGGTTTCCATAAATAAACCCGCAACCCCGACAGCGACTGCAGCGCGTGCTAAAACAGGAACAAATTCCCGTTGTCCACTCGAGGCATTGCCTTTGCCGCCTGGCAGCTGTACCGAGTGGGTGGCATCAAAAACCACTGGGCAACCGGTTTCTCTTAAAATAGCCAGGGATCGCATATCAGACACTAAATTATTATATCCAAAAGAAACACCCCGTTCACACACCATAATCGCAGGATTTCCAGTGGCTTTTGCTTTTGCCACCACGTGGATCATATCCTGAGGCGCTAAAAACTGACCTTTTTTGATATTAACCGGTCTACCTTGGCTTGCCACTTGGGTAATAAAATCGGTTTGCCGACACAACAATGCTGGCGTTTGCAAAATATCAACGACGTCTGCCACCTCATTCAACGGGGTATTTTCATGTACATCGGTTATGATAGGCACCCCAATGGTTTTTTTCACCAAGGCAAGGATCCGTAAGCCCTCTTCAAAACCAGGACCTCTAAAACTTTCATGAGAGGTACGATTGGCTTTATCAAAAGAAGATTTATAAATAAAATGGATATTTAAACGATCGGTTATTTCCTTCAGCATGCCAGCAGTATCTAACGCTAAGGCTTCGCTTTCGACAACACACGGACCCGCAATTAAAAAGAAAGGCTGTGTTTCCCCAACGGAGGCTCCACACAAGTCGATTATAGAATTTTTCATCTGCCTTCTCCTTCCGAATGCTGTATGGCGGCTCTAATAAAGGCCGTAAATAAGGGATGTCCATCGCGGGGGGTTGAAGTGAATTCCGGGTGGAATTGACAGGCAACGAACCATGGATGGTCTGGGATTTCTATCATTTCAACTAAAAGCCCATCATGCGATCTGCCGGAAATTTTTAAGCCTGCCGCCTCTAAAGGTTGCAATAACAGATTATTAACTTCATAACGATGACGATGACGTTCACTGATAATAGACTGCTGGTAAATATTCAATGCGAGACTTTCTGCCTCCAATTTGCATTTTTGCGACCCTAATCGCATGGTTCCACCCAAATCTGTATTAGCATCTCGAATTTCTTTCATCCCCTGTTCTGTCATCCACTCTGTTACCAAAGCAATCACCGGATGAGGAGTATTGACATTAAATTCCGTACTATTGGCAAGTGGCATATTGGCAAGATGACGCGCATATTCAATAACGGCAATTTGCATGCCTAAACAAATACCTAAATACGGAATACGGTTAACTCTGGCATATTCAACCGTTTGGATCATGCCTTCTACGCCCCGTTCCCCAAATCCGCCAGGAACCAAAATAGCATCCATGCCTTGCAAAAGTTGTGTTCCATTTTTCTGAATTTCTTCTGAGTCGATATAGGCAATATTGACTCGCGTTTCTGTATGAATGCCCGCATGAATTAATGCTTCACTTAATGATTTATAAGCGTCGGCAAAATTGGTATATTTGCCAACAAAAGCAATGTTCACTTCTTTTTTCGGATTTTGTAGTTTTAATACCACTTGTTCCCATTCTTGTAGATTGGCAGATGGGGCTTTTAAATTTAGTTTTTCGAGTATGATGTCATCGAGTTTTTGTTCATGTAACATCGTGGGTATTTGATAAATAGAGGCCATATCCGGCGAAGAAATAACCGCACGTTCTTCCACATTGGTAAATTGAGCAATTTTTTTGCGTTCGGAATCATTAAAATCCCTTTGGGATCGACAAATCAATACATCTGGCTGAATACCAATAGAACGCAATTCTTTAACAGAATGTTGCGTAGGCTTGGTTTTAATTTCGCCAGCCGTTGCAATATAGGGCACTAAGGTTAAGTGAATAAATGCGGTCCGAGCAGACCCTAATTCCATCCGTAACTGCCGAATGGCTTCCAAAAATGGCAACGATTCAATATCGCCTACGGTGCCACCAATTTCCACCAAGACCACATCAAAGCTGTGCGTTTCTTCTAACACACACTTTTTAATTTCATCGGTAATATGAGGAATGACTTGTACCGTAGCGCCTAAGTAATCTCCGCGCCGTTCTCTTGCAATCACCTGTTCATAAATACGTCCGGTGGTAAAATTATTGTGTTTAGACATACTGCGGCGAATAAAACGTTCATAATGTCCAAGATCTAGATCCGTTTCAGCACCATCATTGGTTACGTACACTTCTCCGTGTTGAAAAGGACTCATCGTCCCCGGATCGACATTAATATAGGGATCAAACTTGAGTAAGGTAACCTTTAGTCCTCTGGATTCTAAAATAGCAGCGAGGGATGCAGCAGCAATGCCTTTACCGAGAGAAGAAACAACGCCACCCGTCACAAATATATATCGTGTCATGAATATCCTTTTTGGAAAATTTAAGCTTAAAAAGTAGTGTTTTGACGGGATTAAAGTCTATCAGATTGGCGGCCATTGTACAACCGAATATACATGTTCATTAACTACCTTCTGCGCTTGAAGGGTTAAGGACCAAGACGCTCAGTTCACCTTTTAAGCGACGGATTTCGTACTGACTAATTTTCAATCGTGGCTTAGCGCCTGGTTTGGCGCATAATACTTCTCTATCGATTCTTTCCATGTGATCCAAGCTAGGAAGGGCCAACCCCAGACTATAAAGCCAATGCCGAATAACCCCTTTTCGGCGTATTCTATCCAATTGCAATAAGCCTGCCACAGACAGCGTATCCGGTTCTTTGCCTTTAACTTGACCAATATCTTGCTCGGCTTGTGTTTGTGCAACATGGGCGGTTTCCAAGCATAAAGCCCCTGCCCGGTTAATAGAACGCTCAAACTTGGGCCATCTTGCCTTTAACAACGGCGTGATCGCATTCCGCAGGTAATTGCGATCAAAACGGTTATTGTCATTACTGTCATCTTCGATCCAGCGTAACTGCTGCGCGTTCGCATAAGCAACCACGGCTTCTTTTGGAAAAGCTAATAGCGGGCGCAGGAGCTCGCTTTTATCCAGTATTAGTCTTTCTGACATGCCTGCTAAGCCTAAGGGCCCACACCCACGCAATAATCGAAATAAAATTGTTTCGGCTTGATCAGAGGCATGATGAGCCAATAATAGACATTCCCCCAGACGCAAATGTTTTTTAAAAGCAGAAAACCTCGCTTCACGCGCCACCTCTTCTGGACTGCGACCATTGATTACCCTGCCATCTACCTTCAAAACGGTTAAAGGAACGTGTAAGTCAGCGCATATAGTTTGACAATGCGTAGTCCAATCATCTGCATGTTTGCTAATGCCATGGTGTACATGCAGTGCTGAAAGCTCGTAAGTATTTTGTTTTGAGAAGGCACGAACCATTAAATCCAATAATACATGGGAGTCTATGCCCCCACTATAGGCCACACAAAGTTGAGTGGCCGTGGTAAGTGCCTGTATTTTAGTAATAATCGCTTCAGGGGTTAGGATTGGATCCCCATTGCTGTCCATCGTTGATACCGGCTTTTAATCAGTTTATCGGCTGAAAGGTTTCTAAATGGGCGCAAGCTTTGAATTAAAGCGGTTTTCAACATAGCCGCCATTTCATCCACCCCTCGATGCGCGCCCCCCAGCGGCTCTGAAATAATTGCATCAATAAGACCAAGTTTGAGGAGTCGATTAGCGGTAATGCCCATAATCTCTGCCGCTTCTTCGGCTTTGCTAGCGCTTTTCCAAAGGATGGTTGCACAGCCTTCTGGAGAAATCGTGGCATAATAAGCATATTGTAACATTAGGGTCTTATCCCCTACCCCAATGCCCAAAGCGCCGCCAGAACACCCCTCGCCAATCACCACGCAAATCACTGGCACCTTCAGTTGAGAAAATTCTAACAAGTTACGGGCAATCGCTTCACTCTGACCACGCGCTTCCGCACCCACCCCCGGATAGGCACCGGGTGTATCGATAAACGTAATAATCGGCATATTAAATTTTTGCGCCAGCTTTGCCAACCGTAGGGCCTTTCTATAGCCTTCTGGATGGGGCATGCCAAAGTTTCGCAGTAATTTTTCTTTGGTATCGCGACCCTTTTGTTGGCCAATAATCATGACAGATGCCCCATCCAGCCTCGCAATACCGGCAACCAAAGCCTTATCATCGGCAAAAGCACGATCGCCATGCAGCTCGTCAAAATCGGTAAAAATTCGGGGGATATAATCTAAAGTGTAGGGCCGCTGAGGATGGCGAGCCAATTGTACAATTTGCCAATCCGTTAATGAGCGAAATATGGACTCCGTTAACTCGCGGCTTTTGCTCTCAAGCCTTTGTATTTCCTCTTGAATATTGATAACACTGTCCGTTCCAACCAGCCGTAATTCTTCTATTTTGGCCTCTAGTTCGGCAATCGGACGCTCAAATTCTAAATAATTCACACTTAAACTCATAGGTTGTTAACTCAATATAATCAAAAATTGCACCCTAAGGGTATCGAAAAACGCACGTTTAGACAAATCTCAAATTTATGTATGCCGATTGACTTATGCGTGAGTGAGAAACGATCACCTTTGCATAGACACTTTTAAGCAACACTTTTAGGCTGAGCACCCTTTGTTTCTTGGGCTGACGCACATGATCCTAATATATTTGAATAAGAAGGAACAGCTAAGGATTGCTGCATTCGATAACGCCATAAGAATAGCTTGATGTCCTCCTCTTTGTTGCAGTCTAGATATAAGGCAACTTCATCGGCACCTGGACGATTATCCGGATCAGTTTCACAACAAGCTTCTATGACAGACGCCAGTTTAGCAGGACAGTCTTCTGGAATAACTTCTGGCTCGCCTTGTATAATGCGGTTTTGAATAGCTTCTGGGCTTTTAGCATCTGAAAATGGAACTTTTCGAGAAGCTAGCTCCCAAAAAGTAATGCCTAAACTATACACATCTGCTTTTGCAGTATAAGCGACTTTGGCTTTTAATAACTCGGGCGCCATCCAAGCCAACATACCGATCTGACTTTCTGCAGCAGCTATTTTAATTTCATCCTCATCTTTGGCTAAGCCAAAACCTGTTAATTTGGCATTTAAATGTTCACCCAATAAAACATTGAGACTCTTAATATCTCTATGAACCAGCTTTTCGTGATGTAAAAAAGCTAACCCTTTAGCAATATCTAGTGCAATTCTCATTCTGATAGACCAGGGTAAATTTTGCTTTGAATGCAGTACATTAAACAATGAACCTGCAGGCATATACTCCATGACAAGACAATAGAGAGGGCTTAGACAATAGCCATAAAACTGTACAATGTGGGGAGAACGTAAGCGGGCCATAGTCTGTGATTCCGCTTTAAATGCTTTAGCTGAAAAACCGTTAGGCAATAGTTTTTTAGTCGCTACTTTAGTACCACGCCAACTCCCCTGATAGACAATACCAAAGGTGCCTTGATTTAATTCCCTATCAAAACTGAGCTCCTGGGGATCAATACTATAAGAAACAGAAAAATTCATTGCCGCAACTTCTCTTCGGGCAAGGATAGCTGCTTTTTTATTGTGAGATAACGCCGCCTCTATTTGATCCAGAACAAAATTCTTTTGTAGAGAATTGCCAGCCAGACACAAAGTACAGAGGGTTTTGTTGTACTCCAATGCCTTCAGCATCTCCATTGCCCCTTCTTTTTCGACTTCGTTAACACTGAGATTTAAATACTCTAAAGTCGTATTTTTTTCTAGCGCTTTTGCCAATGCTGCTATTCCGATATTCCCAATATCATTGACGCGCAAATTTAAAGACCTAAGGGGTGCGGGTTGCAACAAAGTATTCGCTAAAGCGATCGCCCCTCTATCTGAAATCTCATTTTCCTCTAATGATAATGTTTGTACATTTTTGTTTTTGGATAAAGCTTTCACGAGCGCTTCTACTTGGTCATCGTTAATGCCCTGTCGACTCAAATCCAAATCATCAGAATAGCTATTGTTTTCAATTTGAGCAAGAATGGTTTCAAATTGATTTTTGAATGGATTAACAGCAGCCATAAAGTCCCCAAGAGTGATAAAGTTTTATAAGTATGATTATTCTACCGTAAATAGGCTTAAATGAGAAACCATATGTGTGTTCAAACAGAGCCTTCCCATGAACGGTTAATTACCCTAAATCTGGAAATATAGATACATAATTGCCTTGGTATTTAGAATGCAGCTTATAGTCTCTATGCTCTATCGCGTAAGCGCGGCAAATCCTCAATCGCGGCTTGTGCTTCCTCATTTCCCTGTTCGGCAGCTTTTACATACCACTCACGCGCTTTAGCATAATCTTGAGCAACTCCATGTCCCTGGTAATAGAGATCCACAAGACAAAATTGCGCATCTGCATGCCCCTGTTCGGCAGCTTTCTCCCACCACTCGTACGCTTTAGCATTATTTTGTGCAACCCCATGGCCATCCGCGTAGAAAGCCCCAAGGATGTATTGTGCGTTTGCATCCCCATTAACAGACGATGAGCTGGAAAGTTTTGAAGAAGAGTCACTCGCTTGAGCTAATGAAGCAGAAGATGAGCTTTCCGAAGGCAATGATGCTAGCTTGGGCCCGTCCGGTGAAATAACACTGAAAGACGACGTTGAAAACCGTAAGGGCGCCACACCAGTGCCACTTTGAGATGAACTTGAACTCGCTGAAGCGTTATTCAGAGATAAGAACCGTAATTGCTCTTCTAACCTTTGTCTTTCTTTTCTTTCTACCTCTAATTGCTGCTGTAATTGCTATTCTCGACTCTGCTTTTTTGTCCCATTTCCTGCAAAGCTTCTTCTCGAAGCTTGATTGCTAGATTTAGGTCCACCGTGATTTGCTGTTCGCATTGAATTTGCGGAAGTTTTATTTGGAAATCTTAGATAATGGATTTTAACCTATAATTGAGCGTTAAATTTCTGTGGCTTAAAGGCGCACCTGTCATTGGGCTATTGCGATTTCCTTGTCTTAGCCAGGTTTCAATGGCCACCCGTCCGTAACTTTGGCCATCGGCCGCGACCACCGGTTCATGCGTTATTTCATACGTAATCGGACCAAGATAATCTTCGGGAATTTCTACTATCGATTCCAGATCATTTTTGAGTTCTTCTAAACTTCTGCTCATAATGCTCTCCTGTAAAGAAGGGCTAATCCTAACTTAAATTTTGGCCCTTAAAAAATGAAAACAAAAAAATTCTTACCATCAGGTATTTTGTCCTAAAACCCATTACAATACTTAATATGAAAGGGAATCGGAAAATTCTAAAAACCACTTTAAATTTAATAAGTTATCTCTACACTTTCGATACCCGCTATTTCTTTTAAGGCATCTAGCATGATTTGCTTTAAATGAATACGCCACTCGGCTCCTAAACTTAAGGTTACCAAAGATTCATCCCGATGATATAAAATTTGCACTGGACAACCATTGTCATTTTTATGGATTTTAAAAACATCCATTAGAGTATTCGAAAACACTTCGGTTAGCCCATTGCCAGAAACCACAATTTTTAAACATTTTGCAGATTTTAACCGAGCAGACTCTAGACTTCGAATGTCCGTACAGCGCATTTTGTGCCCACCTGAAAAGTCATCCGGAGTCACCTCTCCTTCTATAATTAGTAAATTATCTTTGATCAAAATCTCTTTATTTTCTCGATATTGATCTGAAAAAACGGCAATTTCTTGTCTGCCCGTCCTATCATCGATCGTTATAAAAGCCATTTTATCGCCCTTGCGGGTAAACAACGTACGAATGGCAAAAATTAACCCTGCAACCACTTGTTTCCTACCTTTTTCAGGCCGTAAATCCCGAATGGCAGAGGTTCTGATTTTCATCAACTCTTGTTCATATTGCTCCAGCGGATGACCTGTTAAATATAAACCCAGCGTTTCTTTTTCACCTTGCAAACGTATAAAATCGCTCCAAGGTTTTACTGCCTGCTGGTTTGGCTTAACCAAAATATCATTTGCCGATAAGGAATGCCCAAATAAATCTTCCTGGCCTTGCGTTCGATTTTTGCTTAACTGCTCGGCAACACTTATTGCATCTTCAATATTTTCCATTAAAAATGCACGTTCTTTGCCAAAGCTATCGAAAGCACCTGAACGAATTAATGCTTCCAAAACGCGCCGACTGACCTTGCGCGCATCGACTCTGGCACAAAAATCAAATATATCTTCAAATTTCTGTATTTTTCGAGCTTCTATAATGGAATGAATAGCCGCCTCACCCACGCCCTTAATAGCCCCTAAGCCATAGACAATCTGGTTTTGCAAATCGACGGTAAATTTATATAAACTTTGATTCACATCCGGTGGCACGACTTTTATGTTTAATTGCCGGCACTCTTCGACAAAAATAACGACTTTATCGGTGTGCGCCATATCGGAGGATAAAACCGCCGCCATAAAGGCCTCTTTATAATGTGCCTTTAGCCACGCCGTTTGATAGGTAATTAATGCGTAAGCTGCAGAATGGGATTTATTAAAACCATAACCTGCAAATTTTTCCATTAAATCAAAAATATGCGATGCCGTTTGGGGTTCAACACCCCCTTCGACGGCGCCTGTGATAAAAATGGTGCGTTGCTTAGCCATTTCTTCAGGCTTTTTCTTACCCATGGCGCGCCGCAATAAATCCGCGCCGCCTAAGGTATAGCCTGCCAGCACCTGCGCAATTTGCATGACTTGTTCTTGATATAAAATTACGCCATACGTCGGTTTTAAAATATGAATCAATTTGGGGTGTAAATATTCAGGTTTTGCCCGGCCATGCTTTCGGTTGATAAAGTCATCCACCATGCCGGATTGCAAAGGGCCTGGGCGAAAAAGTGCAACAAGGGCAATAATTTCTTCAAATACATCCGGCTGTAAGCGCCGAACCAAATCTTTCATCCCTCTGGATTCTAACTGAAATACCGCAGTGGTATTACAAGCTCGCAACAAATCAAATGTTGTTTCATCATCCAGCGGGATCGTATTAATATTAATGGGTTCTTTGCCCAGCGACAAATTTAATTGATTAACCGCATTAATCGCCCAATCTATAATGGTCAGCGTACGCAAACCTAAAAAGTCAAACTTTACAAGGCCGATGGTTTCAACATCATTCTTATCAAATTGCGTTAATAACGTTCCTTCATTTTCATCACAATATAATGGCGTAAAATCGGTTAATTTAGAAGGTGCAATCACTACGCCACCCGCATGCTTACCGGCATTACGCGTGATCCCTTCTAATTTTTTAGCCAAATCAATAAGTGTTTTTACCTCTTCTTCTTCCGAATAGCGCTGTTTTAAGCTTTCTTCTTGTGCCAGGGCTTTTTCTAAAGTGATCCCCAATTCTAGCGGGATAAGTTTGGCAATTTTATCTACAAACCCATAAGGATGTCCTAAAGCACGCCCCACATCTCGAATAACCGCTTTTGCCGCCATGGTGCCATAGGTGATAATTTGAGAGACCGATTCTCTACCATAGGTGGTCGCCACATATTCTATAACCCGATCTCGACCTTCCATACAAAAATCGATATCAAAATCGGGCATGGATACCCGTTCGGGATTTAAAAAACGTTCAAATAGCAAATCGTATAGCAAAGGATCAAGGCCGGTAATACCAAGCGCATAGGCCACCAGCGATCCTGCACCCGAACCTCTTCCTGGCCCCACGGGTATTTTATTATCCTTAGCCCACTGAATAAAATCGGCAACAATCAAGAAATATCCGGCATAGCCCATTGAATTTAAAACGGTTAATTCCGTGGTTAAACGCTCCTGATAATGAAGCGGAACGTCAAGTGGCGAAAAACAATTTTTTAAGCCAACCGCAGCCGCGTCTTCTAAATGGGCTTCGATGGTTTTACCCGCTTCAACCGGATAATTGGGAAGATGGACTTCGTAAAGTTTTAAATCCCAGGTGCAGCGTTTTGCAATTTCAACGCTATTTTGCAAGGCTTCAGGTAAATCTAAAAAAAGCTCAACCATTTCTGCTGGCGATTTTAAATATTGTTCTTCACTATAGAGTCTTGCGCGTTCCGGATCATTGACGGTACGGCCTTCATGAATACACACGCGCGTTTCATGAGCTTCGAAGTCTTCCCGATGTAAAAAACGCACATCGTTGCTCGCCACTAAAGGGCAGTGTTTTGTTTCTGAGAGTAAAACTGCCGCTTGTATATAAGTCTCTTCGTTTTCTCTATTTGTTCTGGTTAATTCTAAATAAAATCGATTGGTGAAAACATGCTGCCAATCATCCACTAAACTCTCGGCCAGCTCCGGGTGCGAAGATAATAGTGCTTCGGTAATATCCGATCCACTCGCAGAGGCAATCGCAATCAAACCTTCATTCGTTGTGGATAGCCATTCCTTTTCAATTTGAGGTTTGCCATTATGTTGCCCCTGTGTATACGATCGCGAAACAAGTTTGGTTAAATTTTGATACCCGTCGGCATTTTGGCATAATAAGAGCATACGATACGGTTTGTTCAGATCCTGCTCATTTTTTATCCAAATTTCGGCACCAATAATCGGCTTAATGCCACGAGCTTCTGCTGCCTGATAAAATTTCACCATCGCAAATAAATTGCATTGATCGGTAATCGCCACTGCAACACTTTTCGATGCAGCCACCGATTCAACCAATTCATCAATTCGAACCAATCCGTCTACTAAAGAGTATTCGCTATGAATGTGTAAATGGACAAAGTCTGGGTTCATATTTTATACAACATCTCGCGCATTTTGCCGTTCTAATGCAATTCTAACGGGTGAAAAACTTAAACGATGGATTTGACAGGGACCCCATTCATATAAAGTGGCTCGATGCTGTGCTGTCGGATACCCTTTATGTTGAGCGAAACCATAGCCTGGGTAAATTTTATCCATCTGGACCATTTCCCGATCTCGGGTTACTTTCGCAAGAATGGAGGCCGCACTGATAGCAGGCACTAATCTATCCCCACCGATAATACTTTCCGCCAAACAGCTAACCTCAGGACAGCGATTGCCATCCACCAGTACTTTACCTGGCATTATTTGCAAAGCAGAAATAGCCCTTTGCATAGAAAGCAAGGTTGCTTGCAAAATATTGATTGTATCAATTTCATGATATTCTGCCCGGCCTATCCCAAAGGCAAGCGCAGAATGACAAATTTCAACAAATAAACGCTCGCGCTGGGCTTCAGATAAAGCTTTAGAATCAGCTAAACCTTTTATGCATTTATTAGGATCTAATATGACAGCAGCGGCAATAACAGGTCCTGCGAGTGGGCCCCTACCGGCTTCATCTACCCCAGCAATTAACATCTATTAGAACTCCAGTATAATGAGGGCACAGAAGCTAAGAAGGTTAATCTGCTTTTATCGAAAAGTATAGGGATGTCTTGCTTTCCCTGCGCCTTACCGTTAAATAAAACTTTTACACCTGCGCTAATATTTAGCTTTCTAGCAATAGTTTAAGCGTGTAGTATCTCTATTATTATCATAATATAGGGCAAGGCATATAGCCTATAGATACCAACCGGCGTATAATGACCGATTGTTTGACATTTTTTACAAAAAATTGTTAACCTTACTCGCTTGATAAAGTAAGGGCATGTACCTAAGCACAAAGGTATCTTTAAGATTAACAAAATTCAATCCACTAAAAGGATGTTAGATTGTGTTTAGTAATCCAAAACAAGGAAAAGAAAAAGCTACTGCCTCTGCAGCAGAACAACAAGAACTCACAGTAGAACAAGCACTCATTCATGCCATTCACGCGAAGGATATTGTAAGTGTAAAAAACGCTGCCCCTTATTGCGATCTAAATTTCCGTGTCTTGAACCAGCAGCTAATACCTGGAAAATGGATGGAAATTAGTGAGTATGCCAAAGCCCATGATGCAGAGGAAATCGCTACTTATCTAGAACGACAATCTAGAACACAGTTAACAGAAGAAAAAGACCATATTATTTCGGTTATTCGAGAAAGTGATATTTCTAAATTTCAAACTTTATTAGACACCACAAAATTTCTGACCTCGCATTCCTGGCTATACATTATATGCCATGTGATAAAAAAGGATAAAAATGCCTTTGTGAAACTTATTATCAAAGATGTGCCAGATATTCTCTCTATAAGTCGAAATGGTAAAAACATTTTACATCAGGCAGCACAATCTATGGCGCCAAAATCATTTGATTCCATTTGCAGACGAAAACCTTCTTTAATCTTAGAAGCCTATTACGATGGCACAAATATTATCGATCTCGCCAGACAATATCCTCACCCTATAATACAAATCATAATTTGGAAAATATTAAAAGAAATTCGAGATTTTGATCCCATACTTCGACCTAATGGCATTCTTCATATATTTTCCGATGGTTTCCATGACGTTTATTATTCTCCTACTCGAGAAGATATCGGCAAAGCACGTGAGCTTTTAGAACAAATGTACCAACATAAACTGTCATTTCCGCATATTTTTTCTGCGACCTTGCCCAGTCCTTCTTTAGCAACAAAAATACAACAACCTTCTGCCGCCTCAGCAATCGCCCCCGACAATATTCAACCCATAACAAAGTCATCTCAAATGGAAGTGCTTTCTCAATTACAGAAAAAATTCTATAAACTACAATGCCAATGGTTTGAGGTAAACAAATTAGAATATGCTAAAATGCAAGCACCCCAATTTGAGCACCGCGTAAACGCTCCTCGCCAACCAGAAAACAGACTTCCCGTTTATGCGAATAAAACACCTTAATCCTTTATATACCGCTTATTTTAATATTGACCCAATGTGGGTAAAACTGGAGGGCATGTGTCAGTACCTATAGATCACTTATCTGAATTGTTTATACAATTGCTTTCCAATCAATCTTTTGAAGAACTCGCAACGCAGGGTTTTAATCTTAAATCCCTCCAAAAAGCTACGCAACAAATACTGGAAAGAAAAGTGAGAGAGGACATTAAACGTGAAATCAGAGACGAAATCGAGAAAGAACGCGCCCTAGCAAATGCACAAGCAAGAGCCCTAGCAGAGCAAGCCAGATTAGAAGAAGAACGTGCCCTAGCAGATGCACAAGCGCGAGCCATGGCAGAGCAAGCCAGAATAGAAGAAGAACATCCCAAGACAGCTATAGAAACAAATGAGAGCGACGACTTAAGCGATGATGATGGCTCTGAATCTTTCCTTAGGGCATGCATTTCCCTACAAGGATCTACTCTAAGTAGCGATTTAAATGCCTCTACATCGATGGGTATTTCGTCACAAACAGTCATAACACGAGCACATAAGCCCATGACGGCTAGATATCAGCTCTTAAATGCCATACAAGAAGGAAGTTATAGCCATTTTACGTATATTTTACCCTACATTAGTAATAACCCCTTTTATATTTGTGACGCGTATAACAATATTCCTCTCACATTAGCGATATCACAAAGATACTCCAATTCACCCATTTCTCAAGATAGACTCAGTATTATTGAGCATATCTTAACGATTAGCCTAGACTCCATACAATATAAAAAAAATGGCAAAAATATATTGATGCTCGCTGCCGAAACTGGCTGCGAAGCAATATTTAATCTAATATTAAATAGTCAAAATTGTGCTCACATGATTGAAGAAATTCGAGAATTAAAAAACCAAAAAAGTAGTATTTTGTCCTATGCAAATCGAGGAAAAAACCCGAGCATTATTAATTCTATATTAAAGCATTTCCAAAAATGCCCAAGTTTAAAGCATTTTATTGGAGATGAATTAAAAAATGCAAAGGCTATCCTAGAAGCTAATCATAAGCATGTCAGCGTTAATTCTGCAAGTTCTACGAGCGCAGCGAGTGCCTCATCATCGATGGAAAATCAACTGCCACCCTATTCACTGTCTATTGAAATCCCCTCTCCCATTTATTCACCAATGTCCAATTCCTCATGCTCTACCCCGACATCAGCAGCCTCACCCATTCGTAGGCAACTGCAAACGCCGCCAAATACACGACGCACGGTGAGTCCTAGCATTAGCCCTGCTCACATTCGTCCTTATACTACAAGCTTTAATCAATTATCAGCGAACATACCCTCTGCTACGCAATTGCCATCAGGGACAGCAGCTTCTAAAATATCTCACATGCGTTCTCGATCTGTGAATACTTATACGACGACTGCAAATTCACCTGTCCACAACCATCCATTTAGTACCTCAGACATTGAGCACCCTTTATGCGCGGATCTGCTAGAAAATGAAATTCTAAGAATGAACCAGGCGATCGCAACATTAAAAACATTAATTGAAAGAAAGCGGCAGGAAAACCAAAAAATAACCTGTCAGATTTCTGCATATCCTTCCCAAATGACCACACAATATAATGCTCACCAAGAAAGTAATAGAGCTCAATCGCCCAATTCACCACATTCCGCCCCTAGCGGAACGGATTCAAGGCGATCGGCTTCACATGGTTTTACACCCAAGCTAGCGACAACAGATGAGTAATCAGAAAATTTATTTTTATTCGTTGAATGATATCAGCTTATAAATTGCACAAGCGGCCATAGAACTGGCGTCTCTTTTCAATAGCTGATGTAATTCGCTAAAGCGCTTTTCCAAAGAGCTACGGTTAAAGGCCGGGGATAAACAATTGAGTAAAGCCTTACTTAAATTGTCGGGATGTGCCGCATTTTGCACATATTCTGGCACTAAACATTCATTCGCCAATAAATTCGGCAATGAAATATAGGGAATTTTTACCAATCGCTTAGCAATCATATATGTCAGAGGATGCATCCGGTAGGCAACGACCATCGGTTTTTTATGCAGCATTACTTCTAAAGTAGCCGTCCCCGAGGTAACCAATACTGCATCTGCAGATGCCAGTGCCACATGACTATCCCCGACCATTATGGTAATGGGGACTTCTGGGGCAAGTGTTTGATGCAGTTTTTCACAAAATAATTTATGTTCTTGTGAAACAAGCGGCATAACAAACTGCAGATTTTTATTGTTTTCGTAACACGCCTTTGCTGTCAGCAAATATGTCTCGGATAAATAGTTAAGCTCGCCCCAACGACTGCCGGGCAATAATGCAATAACCGAGTGTTTTTGCGCGAATAACAGGCTATTTTTTGCGCCTGCCGTATCAATTTCGATTGGGATTTGATCTGCCAATGGGTGCCCGGTAAAGCACACGGGCACTTGATGTTCCTGATAAAATTTTGCTTCAAATGGAAACAGGGTCAACATGAGATCCACTGCTTTTTGGATGGTGTGAATTCTACCCCTTCTCCATGCCCAGACACTGGGGCTAACATAATGGACCGTTGGTATATTGTGCTTTTTTAGGGTTTTTTCCAAACCTAAATTAAAATCGGGTGCATCCACCCCAATAAAGACATCGGGAGGATTTTGAATAAAATGCTGAATTAATTGTTTTCGAATTCTAAATAGTTCCGGAAGCCTTGCTAAAGGCTCTACCAGACCCATCACCGAAAGACGTTCCATTGCGTGAAAAGATTTTCCGCCTTCTTTGATCAATTGAGGACCTAAAATGCCCTCAAATACCAAATCTGGGTAAAAAGAACGTAAGGCTCGAATTAAACTTGCCGCTATATTATCGCCAGAAACTTCGCCGACGATAATGCCAATCCGAATGCTCACCTAACGAACAATTCCTCGCGTAGACTTCGATAAGAAATCGATAAAATCATTAATTTCGGGCGTTTCCGTTGCCATCGTTTTTAATTCAGTGATTGCTTCTTGTAAGGTTAAGCTTTGTCTAAACACCATTTTATAGGCACGTTTTAAAGCGAGTACCGCGTTGCTGGTATAGCCTCGTCGCTCTAACCCGACGCTGTTTAATCCATGTGCCTCTGCAGGGTGGCCTGAAACCATAATAAAGGGTGGCACATCTTTAATAATGATGCTCCCAGCTGCAGCAAAGCTATTTGATCCTATCGCACAAAATTGATGCACACCGACCATTCCACCTAAACAGGCATAATCGCCGACGACGACATGCCCTGCAACAGAAGCATTATTGGCAAAAACGACATAATTTCCAATATGGCAATCATGTGCTACATGCGTATAGGCCATAAATAAATTATCATTTCCGATGGTGGTAACCCCGCCACCTTGAATAGTACCACGATGGATGGTACAACATTCACGAAAAACGTTGCGATCGCCGATCTCTAAACGGGTAGGTTCTCCACTGTATTTTTTGTCGGGAGAGTCTTCGCCAATCGTTGCAAACTGATAAATTTTATTATCTTTACCAATTCGGGTAGGGCCTCGAATGACCACATGTGGCCCAATCCAAGTGCCTTCTTCGATTTCGACATCCGCCCCGATTAACGTCCAGGGACCAATATGCACATTGGCAGCAATCGATGCCTTGGGATCAATAATTGCGTGTGGATCTATCACGAGCTTACCTTCCCTTCTGCGCTAGTCATTTCTGCTGTGCATACAATTTCGCCCGCCACATAGGCAGTACCTTTAAATTTCCAAACCCGTGTGCGCCTACGATGAACTTCCACTTTTAAATGAAGCTGATCACCCGGTGTCACAATTTTCTTAAAGCGCGCATTTTCAATCGATCCTAAATAAAATAAAGAATTATTCGGTGACCATTCTGAGCTGCAACTGGCTAATATAGCCGCTGTCTGCGCTAAGGCTTCAACAATTAAAACACCCGGCATAACAGCCTTGACTGGAAAATGTCCACAAAAATATGGCTCATTGATTGAGAC
This sequence comes from bacterium, assembly GCA_027364575.1. Lineage (GTDB taxonomy): Bacteria > Pseudomonadota > Gammaproteobacteria > UBA6186 > Azoamicaceae > CADEGZ01. The sequence goes on along the minus strand of DAHXPC010000006.1, from coordinate 30,344 downwards.
ATTTTTAATCGCAGTAATAGAGGTATCTTTCACAAATTCCAAAACTCTATCCACTAAAATAAAGGGATAGCGATGCGGTAAACGCTCTAAGATTTCTTGGATATTCATTCATCCTCCTGTAAGCGTGAACGCATAATGTTTTCTAATACTCGAAGTCGTTTTGCCATATTGTCTAAAAATTGAAAACGGGCAGCATTTTTACGCCAAATAGCGGCAGGCTTAGCGGGAAATCCAGAGGAATAAATCCCTGGCGTGCTAATGGAATGGTTTACGCCAGAAGTCGCCGTAATATGCACACCCGCTGCAATTTTAAGATGGCCTGCGATACTACTTCCGCCCCCAATCAGGCAACCTTCCCCAATTATCGCACTGCCGGCTATGGCCACACAGCCTGCTATGGCGGTTCTGGCACCAATCACTACGTTATGTCCCACTTGAACCAAATTATCAATAATGACATTTTGTCCGATGATCGTATCTTCCAAAAAGCCACGATCAATTGTCGTGTTGGCCCCAATTTCAACCTGATCACCCACAACAACACCGCCTAAATGCGGCATTTTAACCCAGGTGCCACCTTGATTTGCAAAGCCAAATCCGTCGCTACCAACAACCGCTCCACTGTGAATCAAACAGTGTGCGCCCACGCGTACATTGTCATACAGTGTGACGTGGGGTTTTAATACGGTCTGACTTCCCAATGAACAATCATGACCAATAGAACAATGTGAACCCATAATAACGTTTTCGCCTATTTGCACATTATCGCCAATAACGGAATATGCGCCAATAGAAGCGGAAGCAGATATCTCGCACCCTTGACCCACAACAGCGGTTGCATGAATACCTTTGGCAGGCATTGGATTTTTCTCAAAAAGCTTAGCCGCTTTGGCTAAACTTAAACGCGGGTTATCTGAAATAAGGGCGGGGATAGGACAATCTTTGGCATCTTCTGAGCCCACAATTACCGCACTTGCCTGTGAGGTTGCCAAATATTTTCGATACTGTTTATGGGTTACAAAAGAAAGATCCCCTGGCTTTGCACTCTCTAACGGTGCAATCCCATCAATGAGACAACTGGGATCCCCTTGAATGCGCGCGCCGATAAGAGCGGCGAGCGCATCAAGCGTTTTTGGTTCGCTTTGTTTCATTCTGATTCAGATTTTTTTCCAGTCTTTTCTTCAAGTTTTTTATCTGAAGATTTAACTTTCGCTGACTTTTCTAATTTCTCTAATACTTTTTCAGTAATATCGATACGATCGGCCATATATAAAGTGGCTTCTTGTGGGATCACCAGATCATACTTTTCTTCTTTCGCAAAGCTATCGACAATTTCTCTAACTGTTTTGATGAAATCATCCATTTCTTCACGATGTCGAGTAGTATAATCGGATCGCAATTCTTCATCCATACGACGCAGATCTTGCTCTGTTTTCGCTAATTCTTTTTCTTTCTTAGCTTTTTCAGTCGCCGTCATAACATCTTTATCGCGTTGTAACTTCTCTCTTTTGGCTTGGAATTCTTTTTGTTTATTAACCAGCTTATCTTTAGGTGCTTGAAATTCTTTTTCAAGGCGCTTACCCGCTTCTTCTGCTTGGGGCGCTTTGGATAATAGCTGCTGCCAATCCAAAACACCGATTTTTGTGGCGGTATCCGACGCTATGGCTAAGGTTGAACCTAAGCTTACGCACACGGTTAACAAAATGGATTTCATAAATTGGTTCAAGGTAACCTCCTCGTTCGCTATATCCTAATTAAAATTGAGTGCCCATCCAGAAAGTGAAGTGGCGTTTTTCGTCCCCCGGTTGGGCGTTTAACGGTTTGGCCAAACTGAATGACAATGGGGCTCCACCTAAGGGGGTATGCCAGGTCATTGACAGGCCTAATGAATAGCGTAAACCTCGCGCTTTACTATCGAGTTTTGCACCATTAACTGCCTTCTTCCGGTAGCGTGTATCATATACCTGACCGGCATCGAAAAACAATGCCGTTCTAAGAGATTTTGCATCGGGTTTAATCGGGTTTGGGAAAATAATAGAGGCCGTTGCCGCTACCAGCGCATTGCCACCAAAAGCCCGACCCAAGGAATCTTTAGGACCCAATGAGTTTTCCTCAAATCCCCGCACAAAACGCGTACCGCCTGCCATATAATTTTTATAAAATGGCATGCGATCGGTTTTTCCATAACCACTTCCATAACCTAAGTTGCCCGATAGGCTCGCTATCCATAGTTCGGAAGCCGACAGCGGATGATAGGTTCGTATATCATAATTTATTTTATAATATTGTTGTTTGGAGCCTGGAACAACGGCTCTTAGATCGATAGATTGCGTGATCCCGCTTCTTGGAAAAATTCTTTGATCCAAGCTATCATAATTCCAACCTATCCCTGCAACAAACTCTTTAAATTCCTTGCCATTTTTATTGACAAAATCTTGAAGCTCTTTGGCAGCGAATGTTTGCTCGATCGTTAACCGAGTATCATCATAACCCGCGCTCAAACGTAAAGCTTCGTATTTACTCATCGGAAATACCCAGCGTACTTCCCCACCAAAGGTATCGGTAGAATAGTTGGTCAGATTTGTCGTCTTACTCAGATTAGTTTTATTATAATATCCGCTAACCCCCATTCCAATTCCATCTACCGTAAAATACGGATCCTGAAATCCAACGGCATAGTTGGTTGAGGCTTTGCTATTATCAAAGGTAAAATCGACCCCATTTCCTGTGCCAAAGAAGTTTTCTTGACTAATGGAAAAATTAAACATCAGTTTTTCAGTGGCCGAATAGCCTAAACCACCCCCAATTTGACCCAGACGCGCTTCCTCAATTTTATAGATCACATCGACTTGATCAGAGGTACCTGACACCGCTGGTGTTTCGATATCCACATTACTGCCAAAACCCCGTCGCAATATTTTCTCTTTACCCTCTTTGACAAGCGCCGTAGAAATCCAAGTGCCTTCCATTTGCGGTAATTCGCGCCTTAATACTTCGTCTTTGGTGGTTGAATTGCCACGAATAAGAATACGTCGCACATACATGCGCTTGCCCGGCATCAAATGGAATACAATATTAACCTTTTTATTGGCTTCATCTATTTCGTGGGTAGGGCGGGCATCAGCAAAACTATAGCCATCGTCGCCTAAGCGAAACTCTAATGCTTGCTTGACTTCCAACAATGTTTTTCTAGAAAAAGTATTTCCGCTCTGTAAAGGCGCTAATGCAGGTACTAATTCTTTTTTAGGCACGACAAACGGTCCTTCGAGCCGCGTGTCACCGAAAGTATATTTATCGCCTTCCGTTACATATAGCGTTATAAAAATCTGTTTTTTATTGGGGGAAAGCGTTACTTGCTGCGAGTCTACTTGAAAATGTACATATCCGCGATCCATATAATAGGAGCGTAATATTTCTATATCGGCTTCTAATTTTTCTTTATTATATTGATCATCGCTCGAAAACCAAGATAACCAATTGGTTTTGGATAAGCGAAATTCTTTAAGCAATGCTGATTCAGGGAATGCATGGTTACCGACTATTTTGATTTCTCGAATTTTGGCAACATTTCCTTCATAAATAGAAACCTCGACATTGACTAACGAATTGGCTTCTTCCGTAACCTTCGATTCAATTTTAACCCCGTAGCGGCCTCGGCCAAAATAGTAACGCTCTAATTCTTTTTCAGTGCGTAATAACAAAGCTGGATCATAAAAACGTCCTTCTGCCAGCCCTACCTCGCGTAAGAGTTTTTTAATTTTATCTTTATCTTTAATCCCAGTTAATTGAAGTTTGCTAATGGTAGGCCGTTCTGCAAGCTGAACAACTAAAGCGTTGCCGTCCTGATTTAAGATAACAGACTTAAAAAATCCTGTTTTATAAAGCGCCTGGATCGCTTCTGAGGCAGCAGCCTCTGTTAGGCTATCGCCAACCTGAATAGGCAGTTCCTCTAAAACAGCACCTTCAGAAACTCTTTGTAACCCCTGGATCCGTATGGTTTTGACGTCAAATGTTTGAAAAGCATTTGAATGGGTAGACGAAAGAATACCAACTAACAAAATTAGAAAATGTGGGATTTTTTTCATAGCCTATTTTTCGCATATATAAGATACCAGGCGCCATCCTATCATAAAAATACAGTGGGTTCACCTTAACAAATACGTTAAATCATTATAAAACGCTAATATCATAAACCCAACTAAAATAGTTCCCCCCAGCCATCCCACCAACACCTGAATGTTCATTGATAGCTTACGGCCGGTTAACCATTCATATGCACAAAACATTAATCGTCCCCCATCCAAAATAGGGATCGGTAATAGATTAAATACACCGATACTAATACTGACTTTTGCTAAAAAATCCAAAAATTCCACCGTACCCGTCGAAATGGTTTCGCCAGCATATTTCGCAATCATCAAAGGGCCACTCATATGACGCATAGACAATTTACCCAGGATCATTTTTTGCAACACGTCTAAAGTTAATGCCGAATATTCTGCTGTTTTGCGAACGGCTTTCGTTAAGGCTTCAGCTATTCCAAACCGTTGTAAACGCACCAATCGCGGTGGGATTTCTTTAGGCGCAGGAAATTCGGCTCCTATAAACCCAATTTCTTTATCGGCTGATACTTTAGGGGAAGGCTTCAGCAAAAGTTTAAGATGATGATGATTACGTAAAATTTCTAAGTTGATTAATTTTTTAGGACGCTGTTGGATATACTGTATAAACTCAGAGCGTGAAGCCATCACCACACCATTTGCGGCTAAGATCAGATCCCCCTCCTGCAATCCTGCCTGATAAGCCGGTTCATTTAAAGATATTTTTCCTAGCCTCGGCGGAATAGGATCAATCGGCGCAAATCCTAAATTTTCGAGCCAATTTGTTCCTGCCAACGTATCGGTAGGGAGCATTCCCAAATCGAGTATTTTGTTTTCCGGCACGGCTTCTGAATGCGCGCATACAGCTACGGTAATCGCTTTCTCTTCTCCCATAAAAGGGGCAAGCTGCATAGAAACGGCTTCCCAGCTAGGCGTGGGCTTGCCCTCAACCGAAATAATCTCTTGGCCTTTGTGTAGCCCAGCCAAACCCGCAATAGAATTAGCCGGAACATTGCCTAAAATAGGAATTAACACAACCGTTCCTAGCAGGAATATAAGCCAATAGGCACAAACGGCAAAGACTAAATTAAAGCAGGGTCCGGCAAGCAGTACCAACATCTGCACCCAAACTGGCTTATGGCGAAAAGACATGTGGCGCTCGGAAGCAGCAACGCTTTGCCCCTGCTCTCCAAATATAGAAACATAGCCCCCTAACGGAATGCTGGATAATAAATACTCCGTCCCCAATTTGTCATACCAGCGATAGATAGGTCGGCCAAACCCAATAGAAAAACGCAAGACCTTCACGCCAAATCGTCTTGCTACCCAAAAATGACCAAACTCATGTACTGCCACCAAAATACTAATAGCGAGAATAAAGGCACTCGTCGTAATCAAGAGCTGAAACATACGTCCTCCAACACTAAATCTAACGCTGACTTAAACCAAGGCGTATATTGCGTCGGTTCTGCCGATAATGCCGCTAAAAGCTCTGCCACCGGCACCCATCGAAAATCTTGAGCTTCTTCTGGATTTAATATAATAGACTGTCGCACATCATATTCTCCCAGCAAAACGTGATCGAGCTCGTGTTCTGTCAATCCATTATCAAACTGCGCTTTATATTGAAACTGTCCAACCTCAATCAAAGGAATATCAATAGACATTTCTTCTTTTAAACGTCTTTGCCCGGCTAGCACAATTTCTTCCCCTAAACGCGGATGACTACAGCAAGCATTTGTCCAAAGCCCTCCGCAATGGTATTTATCTTGATGCCGTTGTTGCAATAAAAATTCAAATTCACTATTCCTCTTTCTATAAATAAAAACAGAAAAAGCCCGATGCAATAAAGCCAGTTGATGAGCCTTCATTTTTTCCTCAACCCCAATCACATTATCATTGGAATCGACTAAAACCACATATTCTACCGTATGCATAAATTCCTCTTTACCCTCTGCTCATAAATGGGGCAATTATGTTTAAATCGGGAAAAAATTTGACGATCGCGTCTTGTTCAGGGTGTAAAAATAATAATTTTAAATTAGGACCTGCATCTTGCGTAAAAAATAGCGATAAACCTTGTTGTCGACACTGCCAAATCTTGTGCATAGCCTCTAGGGTTGCTGGATTGGAATACAAAATCGGTGGGCAGGCCGTTAACATTAAGGCATGCATAGCCAAGGCGTTGATTTCACTCGTTTCCCCTAACTCTAGAAAATTTCTTGTCTCAATCGCATTTTTTAACCGGAGCAAATGTACATCCTGTGTGTTTGGCCAAACCGAATAAAATGGGGAGGTTAATACCGTTCGCTGCATGGCCTCTCGTGAACTTAATATTTTTTGTTGGGCATTCAGAATTAAAAGGCCAATTCTTAGCTCGGGCCAACGAATATTTAAAGGCACACCCACGCTGTCCATCCCATCTTCACGAATGCCCATTTCCCACTCGACAAAGCCATGCCAAAATGAACGGCTGGCACTGCCACTGCCCATACGCGCCAATAGCGATAATTGGGAGGTGCTGAGATCCCAGCCAAACAAAGCATCTAACGCCCCAACCAATGCTGCAAATCCACATGCCGAAGAAGCAAGCCCTGCCCCAATCGGAATATTAACCTCCGTTTTTACAATAAAGTACATTTCCGGGTAGCTTCGAAAGTAATCCAAAAAATTCAATAAATTTTTTACAAATGCCGTATTTTTATCGAATTCTTTGCCATTGACAAAAACGACATCCACAGGTTTCGAATTCAAAGAAAGGGTTGTCCTCGCCCCTAAATCGCCCAACGAGATAGATAAGCTAGCGGTATTCGGCAAGTTAAGTTCTGTATCCCGCTTTCCCCAATATTTACACAACGCAATATTCGAGGGCGCAAAGAATGTTCCGATTTCATGCTTAGGTTCTTTGGAACACGATTGTAAAATATGGGCAATCGCTAATTTTTTATTCATACACAAGCCCCTGTATAGTCCCTCGCACCAGAACCGGCGCTATCGCATTGTCGTTTAAAAGCGATAGGGTTTCTATCAAAGAGGAACTCTCACCAATGCCGATAATGCAATCCCCCAGACCCGAACCGGAAATTTTTGCACCAAAAATATTTGGGTCTTGATTTAGCAGATCCACTACTTTATTTAAATGCGGGGTTGCAACGCCTAATGCATTCATTATCCCGTGCTGAATATTCACTATTTCCCCTAAAGCCTTCCAATCATTATTTTCGATAACGGTTATTGCGTGTTTAACAGACACTTCCATGGCTATATAGAGTGATTCAAAAATGTCAGGGTATTTTGCTTCTTTTTCCTGAACAATTTTCACAACTTCCGGTGTCGGCATTTTAGATCCAGAATAGACAACGATCAACGGGAGTACTTGTTGTATTTGCTGTAAAATAAAAGGGGATTTTTGTTGATATACAATAATGCCGCCAAAAACACAGGCGGCCACATCCGCACCTGATCCCATTCCTTGAACCGAGCGAATACAATCTTTTGCCTTTTCAAATATTGTATATTTTGCATTGATCCTATCTAAATCAAAGGCAGGATCCATAAATTGATAGAGTACGCCTAAGGTGGCAACCGTAACGGCAGCCGAAGATCCTAAGCCGACTTTCGATGAAAATTCTGAAACAATCGCTAATTCAAAGCCAGATTTTAATTGCGTTTGACACTCTGCAATCGCTGCAATTACAAATTGAAAGGGTTTTTGGATCAGTAAATTGTTTAGGCTAATTTCAAGTTTGCCCAGCGTGGAATGGATAATAATCGTATTATCCATTCTTGGAATAAGGGTTACTTTTATTTTCTTATCAACTGAAAAGACCAACGCACGTTTATGGTGTAAAACGGCATGTTCCCCCATTAACATTAAAGTACCCGGGGCAGAGGCGCTATACGATATGGGTGCCATGACTGTCCCCTTGCACCTGCTGTGGATAATAGCCAAAATCACGTGCAATCAATGACACATCTTGCTCAGAAACGATTAATACCACCCCTGCTTTTTCGCCTGCAACAGATCCTGCCCCACAAATTTTAGCGGCACCCCCCATTTTCTCCAATACACTGACAAAATCTTGCACTTTTTGTGGGACAACGCCAATTTTGACCAATAGCTGATGGTTTAAACGAATACACTCTTGCATTTTTTTAACATCGGAGGCTTGTAAGGCGGTATCAAAAAGCTCCGTTACCGCTGCAAAATCGTTTCCAATCGTACTGGTCTTGAAATGCTTGGCAACAAAGCTTACACATTCACCGGTAGATGTTTTTGGAATACCGGTCTGAATAATAGTCATGGGAATGCGCGGAATTTCTCGTTTAGAAGTATGCCCATCTTCAAACCGTAAGCATCCACCTGCCATTGCCAAACTCAGATCTAATCCACTGGAATATCCATGCTGTAAGTTTTCAGCATCTCTTCCCATCGAGAGATAACGACTTGGATCGATATCGAGCTTAAAAAAATGCGCAAGTGCGTATAAGGTACTCATCACGATAGCTGCGGAGGATCCCATACCGCAGCCAACTGGGATATTGGAGCTTGAACGAATTTCCAGCCCTTCGGATAAAGGGATATCCCAGGTTTCCAATAGATGTGTCACCGTATATTGCAAAAGTTCAAATGGCTTTTTTAGTACTTCTCGAATACTACAGCGGCCTTCTAAAAACAAATGATATTGATCTTGCAATCTACTTTTTAAGGCTTGTAAAGCATGTAAGGTAAAGGATTTTGCATATTTAAAATTTCGACAATTAAAGAGAATGGCAGAAGATAAACTGGATATAATCATACTTTCTGCATACCGATCGATCGCCATCGCAATCGCCGGTTTTCCATACACCACCGCATGCTCCCCAGATAAAATAAGCTTAGCCGGAGAGCGGGCTTTTAATGGCGTGTTCATTCTGGCAGCGCCTTATAAATACGTTTATGGGCATCCATTTCTGCTAAACGATATCGACCATTATGATAATTGGAGGATATCACCAGCGCCTCACCATTGACAGGATAGGCAAAACGATAAAACGCTTCATATTCCTCAATCGACAATCCTTGACGGCTTTCTAACATGATTGCATGACCACTTTTATCTAACATTTTCTGATAATCTTCTTGCACAATACCGCTAAAAAATTCGGCCACGCACCCTGAACCATAACTGTAAAACCCGATGCGTTTGTGTCGAAGATCACTGTCTGTGTTTTCTAAAAGCGACAGTAAACTTAAGTATAAAGCAGCAGTATAGCAATTTCCGACAATGCGTCCATATTGCAGGGAAGGGCCAATTTGTGTATCCAATTCAGCGCGTGTCAGTTTGGGCAAGCCATTCATTTTTACTAAACATTGATGGGCTTTTTCCACTAATTTGGGGACAGGGACATGATAACAAAAATGGGCATGATCAAAATATGTACGAGCAGACAAAGCCGAATATTGCTCCCATGTCTTTTGAACTAATTTTAAATAAAGTTCACAAGAATATTTCCCATCGACTATTGCTTCTTCACGGTAGTTTGGACGCCAGAAATCCATCACATCTTCTGTATGAAATCCGCTTTCAGGTTCAATGGCTAAAATCCTTGGATTATGCGAAAGAACCAGAGCAACAGCTCCCCCGCCCTGCGAAGACTCACCTGAAGTATTTAGCCCATACCGTGCCACATCTGAAGCAATCAATAATATTTTTTTATTCGGATTTTCTCTTAATAATGGCAAAGCCATTTGTAGGCCAGCCGTCGCACTATAACAAGCTTGTTTTAATTCAACCACCCGACAGCGTGAAGGCAAATTCAATAATCGATGGACAAAAATACCCGACGCTTTAGATTGATCCACCGCACTTTCCGTTGCAAACAATAATAAGTGAATATCCTCTTTCTCTACATAGCGTAACGCTTTTTCGCCCGCATCCGCAGCCATTGTCACCACATCTTCATCCGGTGGAACCACAGCCATTTTTTCTTGGCCCAACCCTATATGAAATTTATTGACATCAACGCCACGGGCTTCCGCGAGATTTTTTAAATCTAAATAATAATGCGGAGCATAAAACCCAATGGCGTCAATTCCGACTTTAGTCTTAGTTTCCATTATGCTGTATCCGCTTTTAAACGCTCTAAGCGAAGATGACTTTGCATTAATTCTCCAGGATTTGTTTGGGCAGCTAAAAGAGAGAGTTCTCCGCACAAAACAGTTGCCCCTATAATCGCGGCAAGACGACGGCTATTGTGCATCGAATTTGCTGGCTCTATACATCCCAAGAGGGCTAAGTTTTCTTTGACAAAATTGAGATCTTTTCCATTCCCCATGGTGCCAACAATCACATTTGGCAAGGTGACCGAAAAATAAAGATCCTGATTGCGTATCTCGGCATGCACAATGCCTTGTGAGCCTTCAATAATATTTGCGGCATCTTGCCCTGTCGCCAAATAAATACCCAGCAACATATTGGCAAAATGTGCATTGGCCGTTCGGATGCCCCCTGCTAATATGGTTCCGATAAGATTTTTTTTAATATGTAAATTAACAATTTTTTCAGGTGTACTTTTTAAATAGCGTTTACAAACATCAATTGGAATAAGAATCTCTGCAATCACATATTTTCCTCTGCCAAGAATTCCATTCACGGCAGACACTTTTTTATCGGTACAGTAATTCCCACTCACAGACACATATTCTAAATCCGGGTGATTCTTTAATATCCATTCTAATAATGCATCGGCCGCTTTTGTGGTCATATTATGCCCAGAGGCATCACCGGTGGTCATTTCAAAGCGGATATATAATAAGTTACCCACCATTTGCACATGCCAATCTTCTAACGTTGCAAAACGGCTGCTGGCCGCCACAACAGCGACTAATGCCGATTTTTGCTCTTTAAGTTTGCTAGCAACCTTTGCAATATATTCAGCGCTGGGCCCTTGCACTAAAACTGAACGGGTCATCCGATCATCCACCACAACGACTTCAATTCCGGCAGTCATTCTCGACACCAAAGCGCCTCGATTGGTAGAAGGCCATAATGGCGTTTCAAAGGTGGCCAACGGAACCCGCACTTCCCCTTGCAGCACCGGCCCTCCAATTTTGATGGGGCCTATGTTTTGCATAGGAATTTCTGCGTAAACGGAAGTTTTTTTCAATGTATACCCCAAAGTGGAAGCGAAGTTGGATGAGCGATTATTATACTGAACCCCCACAGGCCTTTACAACCATTTATACTGTGTTCATAACTAACACCGTCAATTTAAAAGCTCTGGATTAAATACCAGCTAATGTAATGTGATGGGAATAATACGATCTATCAGCCTGTATTTAAGCGTTTGTCGGCATCTCTGCAGTTGGGAGGGTAAATGGGATCGCACAAATAAAAGTTGTCCCTACCCCTAAAGTTGCGCGAATTTCAATTTCCCCCCCGAGCTCTAGCATAATTTTTTTCGCTAAACGAAGGCCTAGACCTGTGCCTTCATTGCCATATCGGGAAAGTACTGTGGGGAAGTCCTGGTTCGTTTGAAGATATTCTTGTTTTTCTTTAGGCAATCCTGCGCCCGTATCTTCAATAATCAGATGCAAAATTAGAGGGTGATTGTTTTCATTTTTGGCTATTTTAACGGCTATCTTAATATAACCTTCTTGGGTAAATTTAACAGAATTACTAATTAAATTGATTAATAATCTTTTAATTCTGTTTTGATCGTGAATCACAATAAGCGGAATATCCGGAGAATAGTCTATAGAAATCTTCAAGCCTTTCACTTGAATATAGGGCATTTCCATTAATATGACATTTTCAATCATTGTTTTTAAGTTAAAGCTTTCCGCTAATAGCGGACCGGTGCAAGCTTCAAGTTTCATGCTTTTTAAAATGCTATCGCAATAATCTAATAACTGTTTTGCGGATTTTGAAATATCACTTAAATATTCTTTCTTTTCTGTATCCGTTTCTCGAGTTTCTAAATAGCTTGCCAATGACCAAATACCGGTGAATGGGGTTCGAATATCATGCTCCATGTTATCAATAAATTCGGACTTTACTTGATTAGCCATTTCTGCATTTTCTTTTGCATTTTGAAGAACTTTTTCCATTTCTTTGCGTTCGCTAATGTCCGTATAAATACCCAAAATACCGATAACTTCTTTTTTAACATTCAACATGGGAACCTTACTGACCAACATTAATTTAATAGTGCCGTCTGCTTGCTTTTGATATTCTTCATAATTTAACTTGGGAACCCTGGTGCGCATAATCGCTTTATCGTCAGCAATATAAGCATCCGCACTATTTCTCCAAGGCATATCAAAGTCCGTTTTTCCTTTTATTTCTTGCGGAGAATTCAAATGCGCCGAATCGGAAAAAATTTTATTACATCCAAGAAAGACACCATTCGCATCTTTCCAAAAAAGAAAATGGGGTAAATTGTCCACAATATAATCGAAATAAATTTTATTGTAATTTTCTTCTGAATAAAAAATGGATTGGAAAAACTTTATACAACGCTTGATCATTTTTTAATTGAATGCCTACTGCTGCTGTGTTTTAAAATTGTTTAAACTACGACTATGACACACTGAGCTGGTTGCTGGATAATTAGAGAAAAGGGATCCTGATTCACTCGAGGTATAAGATCTGCGATGGTCGGGTTGTAAAGAAGAGGGTAGCGCAAGTAATGGTAAGGGTTTCATCTGACCTTTTATATAATTAGACGGAGCTACCCCAGGTTCAGGGCTACAGTTTGAACTGTATGATAGGGGTGGCGAAACTTCACCAACACGCCTCTGGGCTCCAGGCTCTGGGCTATTTGTCGAACTGCCCTGTAAACTGTGTAATGGGAACGTCACGCACCCATCAGGCGGCGCAATAGTATATTTATATTTATAGTACGTAGGAGTGGGTGAAGGTTCACCCACCGCCAGAGTATCCACCTGATTGAGTTCTACAGCAGGTAATCCAGGGGAGGTTTCTGTCGGTACGTGGGCATCCCCTACAGTATCATTTAAGTCTGCTAACATATTTGGTGAATTTGGTATGCCCTCTGCTGAGGTATTCTCACGGCCGAATTTTAAAGCCGCTGCTGATAATAAAAAGGTCGGGGCAAATGAAGCTGTAACTAGATCAGAGTTAGGCATTGGCAAGCATGCTTCAGATAACCCATTGAACCTGTAGTGGGGTGGAGAGCCGTATACGGGCTGAAATTCTAGATTTTTACCCTCTAAGGTAGACTGTGAATTGCATGTACCGTCTGCTGAAGCATGCACAGAGCCAGATTTTAAGGCAGCGGGGGGCAATAATAATGGAAAAATTTGACTTGATTTCCGTGCAGGTGGATTTACACTGTCGCGCGTATCTCGTTTCAGCTCAGTTTCATCGTATGCACTTGCACTTGCACTTGCACTTGCACTTGCACTTGCACTTGCACTTGCACAAGGTGCAGCGGATAAAGCATCTCCCCGCGCAAAGCTCGGCATTAGTGTTGATTTAATTTCGTCCATAACGCACGCTTTTAAGGCGATAACCGTACTTAACCCTTTTTTCAACTGAGCGATTTTTTCTTTAGCTTCTTTTGCTTTTTTTGCTTCTATTTCTTTAGCTTCTTTTGCTTTTATTTCCGGCATATCTTCAATCAAGTACTGTTCATAATTTCCTACCATACTGCGTTGCAAGTGTATTTGTAGCATATGCTTAGCAACGGCTGATCTATTTTTTATGGACGGAATATTCCTCGAGCACTCTTCAATACTGCTCACAACCACTTCGTTAATGATAGCGGCTGCTTGTTGATGTTTATTGACTAGTTTAACGACAGCTCTAGCATTGGGTAAAAAACGAAGCAACTTCATACACGCATTAGCTATAAAGTTAATGGCTTGCTCTTTTACCCCAGATTCACGCCGAGTGTGGAATTCGCTATTCGCAGAATAGATATTAACTGATCCATGGGTCACAACAGCACCAAACTTTGCAGGCAGATTTGGTTCCCATTTTGCCTCAAACATTTCCCAAATATATTTCGATACTCCCTTGATAATATTTTCTGTGTACTCTCTTTTTTCCGCCTCGGTAGCTCCCCCCTCGATTAAACGTTTAGAACGTACGGAAATGGCGATGCCGGTGTTCACTTCTATATTAGTCACCGGTTCATAAGTAATAAATGCTGTGCCATCCCCAACGTTCGTAATAGAACAGTGTGGACCAAAACAAAAAAACAGTGAGCATATCTTCACAAGCTCTACGGGTAACCTAACATGACCCATTACTTTAATCCGGATAGAAAGCTCTTCTAGAAGAAAACTCATTTGATTATTTATAACAGATATATTATACCAAGATGCATTTATAACTATTTCTGCTATTTCTTGTGTTTCATTACCTTGACTATCGATAAGCGTCAAAATATAACCCGATGTGCGTGAATCGTGAGCAGCAAATTTTAACTGGGTATTAGTCTTAACGGTGATCGCTTTATGTCGATCTTGTATTAAGGTGAGCATATGTTGTTTAAATTTTGGCCAATTTAACGAACATTCGGCTGTTTCAAATACGCCTTCAACCATATTTTCGTCAATATGGGGGGGCCATTCTTTACGTTCTAGCCGACGAAAAAAATGCTCTGGTTCACCAAAAACTTTGTTTTCAGGATTTTCATCCACGAGGGCTTTATAGCGTGCCTGTAATTTTGTATACAATGCAGTCACTTCATCCACACTCATAAAGGATTTTGGCAAATCCTTAACAGAACTTGCATCTGCTTCTTGACACGCCATTGCTGCATTGATATTACAATTTACATCTGAAGGCTTATCCAAAAATTTTTTCAAAACTTCCTTTGCGGATTGTTTTAGCACTATATATAGCCCGCGTCTCAAGTAGGATAAATCAGGATGGGCATCCGGTAGCTTAAAATTCGGGAATTCCCTGACTACCTCCACGGTTGCTTCTAAACAGCCCAGAGCCGTTTCTTCATCCTTATAATGAAAACCTAAACTTGCTCGACATGGGGTGGCATCGCTTGAGCCTGAAAGTAATGTAGGCAGGGATTCTATAATGACAATTGAGGGGTGGCCCGCTTTAGCTAATTCTAAGGCTGTGCTGCAACCTGCAATACCACCTCCGATAACATAAATTGGCATTTTAATTGACATTCCCCCCTTGCCTTATCTGAACTAAATTATCCCCCAAAAAAAGTATATAATCAACTATATACAACCCCCCGACACCAAAAAACCTGTTTTTTTCCCAACTATTTTCGAAAATAGCCGAATATCCTGAAAACCATGCAAAGGGGTTATCATTAAGGCAATTAAAGGGATTTATCCATTGAATTTGATTTCCGTGAGTGACATAATAGGTATAGACTCTTTTTAAGTGGCAAATTAAGCAGAAAATGCAAGGAGAGGTAAAGTTTGCATTCAGTACGAGCATAAAGCGCAAATCAAAATATTGTTGGTAGAAGATGAAGAAATTCCAAAAAAAGTGATTAAATTAATTTTGGGGGATATGGGCTGCACGGTTGATACGGCCTCGACTGGCGAAGAAGCATACAAATATTTTGAAATAGAAGACTATGATCTTATTTTCATGGATATTGGTTTGCCTGATTTAAATGGATTAGCGGTGGCAAAAAAAATGCGCGCCTATAAAGGCAGAAATGTCAACACCCCTATTGTTATTTTGTCGGCTTACTCTACTGATAAATATAAAAACGAAGCAACCTCTTTAGGCCTACACGGTTTTATTACAAAGCCTGTTACCCCGGAAATGTGTGAAAGATTGCTCAAAAAGCACACCCATTTCCAGACGGCTATCCTGAATTAACAACACAGCCAATGTCATTTCGAGCGGCGCCCTTTTCTTATTAGGGTCTGTTCGACATTTCTTAATAACCGATTGATTTTAAATAAAAAATTTATAAAGGGCGGCCACGGCGATCCGCCCTACCGTTTTTTTTTGTTCAATTAATCAACAAAATTCCAACAGAGCCTAAATTTTCTTATCTGAAAAACATAAATCCAATGGTAAAAATTGGGACTGCTGCCGTTAGGCTATCAATTCTATCTAATATGCCGCCATGACCCGGCAGTAAAGAACCACTGTCTTTTAGATTGCGCATTCTTTTAAAAGCGCTTTCAAACAGATCGCCGACCATGGAGAATATAACCGTGATTAAGCCTAATATCATCCAGCTAAAAAAAGATTGAATGGGCTCTAATAGCCAAAAGCCTATTATTGTTACCGGCAAGGTAGCGGCCAATGCCCCTAAAGCCCCTTCCCAAGTTTTGCCCGGGCTAACTTTGGCTAACAATTTATGCTTGCCAAACTTTTTCCCCACAAAATATGCAGCACTGTCTGCTATCCAGATCAATGCCAATACATATAATACCCAATGTGGGTTTTCCCGTTGGAGTGCAACCAGCATTGCCCAAGCAGGTGCTAATACCATACAGCCTATCATTAGGCTAACTGCTTTATTTTTATACCATGCTATATCTTTAGGATAGCGCAGCAGGGTTATCAAGGCTGCAACCCAAAACGCAATAATAAACAATAAAGCATCTTCGTACAGTGCTTTCTTTCCAAGGGTTTGCAAGACTGCCAAGATAAGCAACAAAATAATCGGCATTAAAAAAAATGCACCTATCCTTCCGGCGATAGAAGAAAAACCGGATAGCGCTGTCCATTCCCACATTCCCAATAAAAAGACAATTCCACTCACTATCGAGAAAGGAATAGTCGGCAACCACAAAACGCCCCCAATTGCAAAGGGCAGTAATAAGCCGGCTGTTAATAGACGCTTTTTAAGCATGAATATTATGCTCCATCGATTCTGAGCCCGGATTTTCCGGTTTTTCTAATTGTTCGTCTGTACGACCAAAGCGACGCTGGCGTACGGCATAGGCTTGTAGGGCTTCTTCAAATTGTATTTCTCTGAAATCAGGCCAATAGGTATCTGTAAAATATAATTCGGTATAAGCAAATTGCCAAAGCAAAAAATTACTTATTCGATATTCGCCACTGGTACGAATAAGAAAGTCTGGCTCAGGACAATCCCCTAAAGACAACTGCGTCTGGAATAGACTTTCGGTAATATTGGCGGGATCAATTTCTCCGCGTACAGCTTGTTCACTGAATGTGCGTGCGGCTTTTACAATATCCCAACGACCCCCATAATTAAAGGCGATATTCAGTTGTAATTTTGTATTATTTTGCGTTAATTTTTCGGCGTCAAGAACAGCTTCTTTTAATTCGTCTGAAAAAGCGCTTCTATCGCCAATAATTTTTAAACATACTTTATTTTCATGCAAAGATTTTATTTCATTGCGAAGGGAACGCAACATTATGCCCAATAAAAAATTGATTTCACTTTGAGGACGGCGCCAATTTTCGCTGCTAAAAGCAAATAACGTTAAATACGGAATATCATATTTTACACAGGAAGAGATAACCGCACGCACCGACTCTAAGCCCTGTTGATGCCCGGCAATGCGTGGCAATAGTCGTGCTTTAGCCCATCGACCATTGCCATCCATTATCATTGCTATATGGCGCGGATGGCTCATTAAACTTGCATAAGCTCTGTTTCTTTAACGGTGATCAATTTATCAATATCGGCAACAAATCGATCCGTTAATTTTTGAATAGACTCTTCTGAACGCCTTTCATCATCTTCTGTAATTTTTTTAGCTTTTAAAAGCTGTTTTGCTTCCGCGTTTGCATCTCGACGGATATTACGCACCCCAATGCGTGCTTCTTCTGCTTCACTTTTAACATGCTTAACTAATTCTTTTCGACGTTCTTCGGTTAAAGGCGGCAAAGGCACTCGGATTGCCGAACCTGAAGTCGCTGGATTTAACCCTAAGTCACAAATGCGAATGGCTTTATCAATCGCTTGTACCATCGATTTGTCCCAGGGAGTGACTAAGAGTGTGCGTGCATCTTCTATGGTAACACTGGCCACTTGACTCAATGGCGTTAAGTTTCCATAAAAGCTAACCGAAATAGCTTCTAGTATGCTTGGATGGGCTCGTCCTGTTCTTAATTTCGCCAAATTATGACTTAAGGTCTCTAAACTTTTTTTCATGCGGCTTTCGGCGTCTTGCTGAATTTTTTTTAACATAAACCCTCATCTAAATACTATGCAACCAATGTCCCTTCATCTTTACCCAGGAGAATTTGTAATAAAGCACCCTTCTTATTTATGTTGAATACTCGAATTTTCATCTGGTGATCTCGACACTGACAAAAAGCGCTTAAGTCCATTACCCCTAACTCTTTGGTTAAAGCCTCTTGATAACTTAAGGTGTGATATCGAATGGCCGTGGGATCTTTTTCCGGATCGCTAGAATAAATCCCATCGACATTGGTGGCTTTTAAGAGTATATCGGCTTCTACTTCAATCGCTCTTAAGCTGGCTGCAGAATCGGTGGTTACCAGCGGATTACCGGTCCCGGCTGCAAATAACACTACTCTGCCTTCCGATAAATGATGCATGGCTTTACGGCGATCATAATAATCGACCACACCACTCATATGAATGGCAGACATGATGCGGGTTGAAAAACCTGCTCGCTCCAATGCATCTCGCATCGCCAAGGCGTTCATGACGGTTGCCAACATCCCCATGTGATCACCCGTAATGCGTCCTATACCGGCTGCCGATAAAGCCTCGCCCCTAAAAAAATTACCTCCACCTATCACTAAACCGACTTCAACTTTGCGTTTTATCAGTTCTGCGATCTCAAGCGCCATCCGATCGATAACTTGCGGATCAATACCAAAGGATTTTTCTCCTAATAATGCTTCCCCGCTTAATTTCAGGACGACTCTTCGGTAAATCGGTTGCATAAACTTTACTTTTTCCTAGGGGCGTGTATAAGCCAAAGCCTCATCTACCTTATCCGCGCACCTGAGCCATGACTTCTTCTACAAAGTTGTCTTCTTTCTTTTCGATCCCTTCGCCAACAGCAAATCGAATATACGTTTGAACTTCGGCATTCTGTTCTTTGATAAGCGATTCTATGGTTTTAGAATTGTCTTTGACGAATACTTGACCCAATAAAGTGGTTTCTGCAGAAAACTTCTTAAGTTTTCCAGCGACCATTTTTTCAGCAATCTCAGCCGACTTTCCTTCTTCCATCGTTTGCGCTAGAAAAATTTCTTTTTCTTTCTGCAAGCGTTCTGCCGGTATTTGTGCAATCGATAAATATTCTGGATTCATTGCCGCTACTTGCATGGCCAAATCTTTTGCCAATTCAGCGCTGCCTTTTTTCAACACCACCAAGGTTCCAATACGCACCCCATTCGCATCGCCGTGGCCATACGCGCCAACAATACCGGATTCCACCTCGTAAAAGGCTAAACGGCGTACCGTAATATTTTCACCTAATTGAGAAACCAAATCCAAACGTGCAGTATCCGTTTTTTCTTGCAACTCTTCACAAGATTGGATCCCTTCTGCTAACGCTTTATTGCCAACGGCTTCGGCAAATTTTTTGAATCTTTCTTCTCGTGCCACAAAATCGGTTTCACAGTTTACTTCTACAATGGCACCCCGTTTACCATCGGGTGCACACAGAACTACAATGATCCCTTCTGCGGCTGCACGAGATGCTTTTTTCACAGCTTTTGCTTGCCCGGCTTTACGCATAGCGTCAATCGCTTTTTCCATATCCCCACCGGATTCTACTAAAGCTTTTTTACATTCCATCATACCTGCGTTGGTACGTTCTCTCAGTTCTTTAACTAATGCAGCTGTAATCGTCATATTATTACCCTTCTGAAGCAGTGCTATCTTTATCCAATTCAATGAACTCTTCTTTGTATTTAGTGTTCAAAGCATTTTTTTCGGATTGCTTGGCCTCTAGAATAGTGTCTGCAACGCTTCTTAAATACAATTCAATCGCACGCATAGCGTCATCATTCCCTGGAATGACGTAATCAACCCCTGCTGGATTGTGATTGGTATCCACGACCGCGATAACAGGAATACCCAAACGGTTGGCTTCTTGAATGGCAATTTTTTCATTACCGACATCAAGCACAAAGAGTGCATCCGGCAAACCACCCATATCTTTGATCCCACCTATGCCGCGCTCCAGTTTTTCTAATTCGCGCATTAGGCTCAAGCCTTCTTTCTTGGTTAGATGCTCAAGTGTGCCATCTTGACGGATATTTTCAAGATCGCGAAGCCGACGAATAGATTGTTTAATGGTTTTATAATTGGTTAATTCGCCGCCCAACCAACGGTGGTCTACATAAGGCATGCCACATTTTTTGGCATATTCTGCAACCAAAACCTTTGCAGAACGTTTAGTCCCAACAAATAAGATTTTTCCATTTTTAGAAGCCACTTTACCAATAAACTTAAGTGCTTCTCTAAACATCGGTAAAGTTTTTTCTAAATTGATAATATGAACCCCGTTTTGAATACAATAAATGTAGGGGATCATGCTAGGATCTCTAAAGCGAGTTAGATGACCGAAATGGGTTCCAGCTTCTAACATTTCGCGCATACTGATAGCAACAGTCATAGTAAAACTCCTAAAGTTAGGGTTAAGCCTCCATGCACCCCATCATCCAACCAGCCTGTTTTAAACTAAACGACCAGCACCCAAGATGATGTGACGATGCATGTGTGTAATAGTTCTTAAGTTTGACAACATCCACGTTTCTCTCTTTGTATTCACAAAGTAACCCGTAGGACATCACTTTCACTTAAGGAAATTTGCGTATTTCGCCAAGGCTTTATACCATAGGACAAACTTAGCTTGCAATAAGGGCAAATAATCTTGCATAACATTAATATTAAAACACCTGAACAAATTGAAAAGATGCGGATAGCAGGCCGACTCGCCGCTGAAGTGTTAGAAATGATTGAACCCTATATAAAAATAGGGGTTACAACGATTGAATTGAATAATATTTGCCATGATTATATCGTCAATCAACAAAATGCTATCCCTGCCTGCCTGAATTATCGGGGCTTTCCAAAATCAATTTGTACTTCTCTTAATTATGTCGTCTGCCATGGTATTCCCAACGATCGCCCGCTAAAGTTAGGTGACACATTAAATATAGATGTTACCGTCATAAAAGATGGTTATCATGGTGATACCAGTAAAATGTTTTTCGTGGGCGATTGCTCAATATTAGCCAAGCGACTTATTCGGGTAACACAGGAATGTTTATATCTGGGGATACAAGCCGTAAAACCTGGAACACGATTAGGTGATATAGGCGCTATTATTCAGAAGCATGCAGAATCTCATCATTATTCCGTGGTGCGCGAGTATTGTGGGCATGGCATTGGAGAAGTGTTTCACGAAGAAGAATTACAAGTTTTACATTATGGAAAGGCAGGCACAGGAATCAAGTTAGAAACCGGCATGACATTTACCATCGAGCCAATGATCAATGCCGGAAAAAAAGATATCAAATTATTAGGAGATGGCTGGACTGTCGTCACCAAAGACCATAGTTTATCGGCGCAATGGGAGCATACTGTACTGGTCACAGACAACGGCGTGGAGATTTTAACCCAACGTTCAGAAGAAAAAGCATTTTTTTCTTGACTGTTTGGCAAAGGGGATCTAACTTTGGTCTACGGCCATAAAAAATAGTGGGGTGAAAACGTGTCAGAGTCAATATCATACGTCACATACTATGTTGCGCCGCAACAAAAAACTGGAGTTCGTCGTTCCGAAGGCGAAAACAATCATTCATCTCGGCTGCTTTTTTCATTATCCGGTTACACGGACGAGCATTTAAAGAGCAGTGAACTGGGCCCCCTACAAGACTTTATCAAAGAACGCAAAAACCAAGTACAGCTTCTAAGCGCCTGTACGGAAATTTCTGAAAATCGCCGCACCGCTAAATGGCCTGAATTGCAAAAAGCGCTCGAAATATGCCGACAAAAAAATGCTACCTTATTAATTATTGAACTTGGAAATTTAGCAAGCAATGAATCCTTTACCCAGACATTGCTAACCAGTGGCATCCCCTTCTATTGTCTGGATCAACCTTTTGTCAACCAAACCATCCTTGAAGCCTTAAGCAAACATGCAGAGGTACAGAGAAAATTGCATGGCAAACTGATCCGAGAAGGTTTAAAAATGACAACGGCAAAATCCGGCAATCCAAATGCGGCGGAAGTGATTAGCAAAGTCAATAAACCTAAAATTGATACCGCTATTGTGTTCGCTTTATTGCTAGAGCCCATTATTCAAGATTATCGTAAAAAGGGCTATTCCCAACGGCAAATGGTAAAAATGCTCAATGAAGAAGGTTTTACTGCACCCGAAGGCGGAAAGTGGGTATTAAGCCAACTACAAAAGGTATTAGATAGAGTACGGCTCAATGAAATTGCCGCAAGCATAAAACCTTTTGTTGAAGAATGTCAGACAAAAGCCTTGAGTCTTTCCGAAATGGCGGAAGCATTCAATGTGAAGAGTCTACCCTCCCTAAAAATCCCTGGCTGGGATGACTTGCAAGTGAAAAAATTACTGGATCGCATTCAACAAATTAAAGATATCACCTTAATTAATGGTTTTGTCTTGAATTTACTGCCGGTATTACATGAATATCAAAGAAGAGATTTCTCCCCTATCGATATTTTAAAAGAATTGAATAAAGCGCAAATCCCCATCTATTCCGAAGAAGCTTTAACACTATAAATGGATAACTTTAAAAGGAAAAAATGATGCAACCCCATTTAACCGATGCCGATCTGCAAATATCTTGTAATCGATTAAAAAGCGAACTTTCAGCGTTTAAACCAGAAGCCGCCTGCCTCAGTGCAGCCTTTGAATCAGCGTCCAAACATATGCCGGTTTATTTAAAAATTATCAAAGGCCATATCGAACAATTAGCAAAAGTATTACAACTGGAGACCCATAACCACCGTAGCTTAGAAAATGCAGGGTTAGCGGAACCTGTGATACAATTAATTAAATTGTTTAGCAAACTTACCGAGGAAGATATTAAGCTTTTGGAAATTTTAGCAGAAGAAGCACGTAATGGTGCTTTTATTGCGCGAGAAGAGAAACACTTTAGTACAGAAGCCACCCATATTGCGACAGAAGCGTAAAAAATAGATGCTCTATCTAACTGAGAGGCAGTGGCATTTTCCGCACCGAGGGTAGCTCAAAACCAGGTATAGGCTATGACATTTTTCAATGATCTTTGGGCAAAATTGACTGCATTTTGCGCACCTACAAAGGGTGACAGTCCTTCTATGCTGAAAAAACTTAAGGATCCAAATGCGCTGCTCACGCCAAATTTTTCTCAGCAAACCGAGAGCGAGCGTGCGCGTGTGGAAAATGAAAATATCATCCATAATTTACAAATATTAAAATGCATTTTGGAAGAACCCAAAGAAACAACCCTGGAATCGCGATTTGCTAAAATCCAAGAACATTTAGGCACCCCCGAGGCCTATGAAACCATCCGACAAGAACGCTGGCAGCCGAATATTCACTGTCCAAGCTGCCAATCAACCCATATACAGCGTTTGGCACAATTGCCGTCCAAATCGTCTCACAACCATCGCTATCGTTGCTTAGACTGCCAGCTAGAATTTAATGATGATACGGAGACCCCTATAGAAACGGGTGTTCCCCCTTTAAATGTTTGGATGCAATGTTGGTATTTAATGGGCTGTACAGACTCATTAAGCTACATTGCTCATAAATTAAATTTAGATCTTTCCCTGATAGAAGTCATGGTACTCCAATTACAAAGAACCTTTGGCTTGGAAAAACCACTCAGTCGTTTTCAGACTTCTGAGGATTGGCGTAAACAAACCGTACACCTGCGCGCACAATTACAGGATGATTTATTAAAGCAATCTGAACAATTCAACGCCAATGTGGCAACAGCCCCTAAAGATACAACAGAATTTAGACGGCAACAAAATCTTCGCCGTCACTTATCGGCCAGCACCCATCCACCCTCCACGACCACACCGTCAAGCGGTAAAAAGCCTAAGTGATCAGTCAAGCGGTTCGCACTCTATGGCAGTGGCTACTGAATCGTCCCAAACGCCCACCCGGCCCTTCTTGGTCTGACATTCGAACAGAAGGATCTCAATCCAATGCATTTTGGAGCATAGAATATCCGCTAAAATTGAGTGAAAAATATGGCGAAATTACATATGTCTCTGCTTTTCGGCAGTATTTTATTACAGGTGCCAACGGTTTTGAGCATATTTTAAAAGCCAACCATCGAAATTATCAAAGACATCAATTTTTCTATAAAAGCCGAATGCAACCGCTATTCGGGAAAAGCATCCTAGTCACAGAAGGTGATTATTGGAAACATCGCCGAAAAATTGCCCTGCCTGTCTATCGTCAAGCTTCGATGAAGTCTCATTTCCCGATTATAACTAAGCTTAGCGAAACCCTGATTGCAAACTGGCAAACAAAGTGCCCTACACAACTGAATATTTTAACGGAAATGAATCGGCTAACCTTAAAAATTGCCTTTAAAATATTTTGTAATGCTGAAATTTCTGAAAAAAAATTACGCCAAATAGGGGCAGCGCTTAAATTTTGCATGTGGTACAGCTCACACAGTATGTTTATTCACCCCTTAAAGCCGACCATTGGTAATCTGCGCTTTTTTTGGCATTTAAAAAGAATGGATAAGATCCTATTAGAAGTCATAGACGAACGCTATAAAGAACCTTCTGAGGCCCCCGATCTGTTAAATCATTTATTAAAAGCGACCCAAATTGAAAATCCGAGTCAGTCTCTAAGGCGCGCTGACATTTTAGCCGAATTTAAATCGCATATTATCACCGGCCACGAAACCACCGCCTGTACCTTAAGCTGGATGTGGTATTTGTTAGCTCTACATCCCGCTTATCGACAATTATTAGAAGCGGAATTAATCACGGTATTAAATGGACGCACCCCTACTTTAGAAGATATCCCGCACTTAAAAATAACTCGGGCCATTCTGTTTGAAACCTTTAGACTCTATCCGCCGATTTGGTCAGTGGCACGCACCAATGTGGAAGCCGATACAATAGGCGGTTTTGATATTCCTAAAAATTCCGTTTTGATTTTGCATTTATATGCACTACATCGCAATCCGAATTATTGGGAAAACCCAAATGACTTTAGGCCTGAACGATTTTTAACCGAAGAAAATACCCGGCACCCTTTCGCTTATCTGCCTTTTAATGCAGGCCCACACACCTGTATTGCAAGCCACTTAGGCATAATGGAAGCCATACTGCTGGCAGCTATGATTTCGCAACAATTTCGTTTTGAACTGGCGCCTAAAACTAAGGTCAAGCTTGAGCCTTGTATTTCTTTAAGGCCCCTTGACGGAATAAAAATGTGCCCCAAGCCGCTATAAATGCAGTGATAACGATAGACATAAAAATTCCCCCAAGCGATACCATGATTTGTAAGGGCAGCCAGCCCAACATAAACCATCCCAGCATATAAGAGCCCAACCATACCGTTAAAAAAGCCATCCAACGCTTTAAAGAAGGTGAAGCTGTTTTGTTAACATCCAGCATGGCCCCTTTAGCGACATCACCTAAGGCTCTCATTTTACCCCACTGGGTTGCGATAAAAATGAAAAGTCCACTGAGGCTCAATACTTGTATATTTAATTGTGAAAACCATTGATAACTACTGGCCCAGTTTGTTGCTGAAATCTTAGGCAACCCCCAACAAAATACCCCCACCGGAACAATCACACTGTGCAACAATGCTCTAGGAATGCTAAACCCAATAGAGGCTCTCGCAATTAATGCACTTAGCCAAGGTGTCCAGATGTACCACCATCCCCAAATCAAATAGGTGATTTTATTCTCCAAAGCCTGCGGGGAAAAATAGCCAGCTAATTGGCTTTTTGCTACCTTAGTTGTTGCTTCCTGCCCCACTAAAAAAACAATTGCAGAACCATTTAACCAAAGAAAAAAGAAAGAAAAGGCGAGAATATAGATTAACGACGTTTTAGCCACGGAGACTTTATATTGATTCATCCAATCTATCAAAAACGCATTAGATTTGCGAAAAACAACCATAATAAGCGCTGCAATAAACAAGGTGCGTATCGGGGTTAAAAACAGCGAGTCCCAGCCAAAAAATACACCTACAGTTTCACACAGCCATACCGTTGCAAAGCTTATGATAATCACAAACGGTGCCATGCTAACCACATCGGTAGCAATAATCAGTAAATTGCGCAAAAAATATTTCATTTTATTGGGGGATTTCCAAGCCCATACTCTCGATAAAATGGGTTTTTTATTGACACAAATGCTTAAATAGGCAAGTCCTACGCCTAAAACGCTACTCAATATCCAAGGCTGCAGCCCTAAGTGAATAGGCTGTCGTTGTAATATTTGATTGAAATACCCATTCGCTACCCCATGTAGACGCGGATTGGTTTGGGATTGATGCTCTAAAAAATAAAACAGGGCAAAGGTTATCAGTAGTAGGCTTAACTGTCCTAAAAACAGGCCGCCCACTTGTTGTATGCGCGATCGTTTACTGGGGTTGAAGTGTGGGTTGATAATGGCTTTGTTATACAGCCTAAAATTCACCACACAACAGAATAGCCCCAGCAACAGTAAAAGCCCGCCCCCCATTAACCACGGTTGAATAAAGAAGGCGGGTGAGGCGACCGAGAAAAATACGGCAAATGCAAATACCCCATACGCATAATAGCGCGTTGCAGATAAGGGAGACTTTATAGCCTTGCTCCTTCTATTGTTCGTTATGATCTTAATCTACCGGCACATCAGCAGGCGTACTAGGCTGGCTAGCTCCACTGCTTGCCCCCCCATTTTTTTGCAAAGTGCTATCTATGTCTGCTTGCGATGGCTGAGCATTGTCAAGCTTTTGCTGCATGGCTTTAGCCGAGCGAAAATTTTGCAAAGCGAGTACCGCCAGCAATGTTTCTACCCGCTCAGTTTGACGATAGCGTTGATATTCAAGCCACACTTGATACGCTTGCATCAATGCTTGCTCTTGCTGCAATTCAGCCGGCGTCATAGTCTTTATTTTTGTTGCCCAACCCGCATTCGCAAATCTTTGAATGGCTTGTTGCTCCATTATTTGCATTTCCGATTGGTTACCGGAAGGTAAAACGGTGCGTTTCGCCATCATCTCCGTAAAAGGCTGACGTATCGTAGAAAGCAATGTCTCTTCCATTAATGCGGCGACATATTTCTTTTTCAAATCCGGATCGGCGGCAATTTTAGCCGCATCCACTGGCGCATTTGCGCTAAAACTAGCAACCCCTGGGGCTGCAGACGGATTCAACAAGTTCGTTAAAAAATCTAACGCAGCTTGGGTTCGCGGCGCATCGTATACGGTACCCGCTAAAATACTGGAAAGTTTTACATCGCCAAATTGCAATAAGGGATCGTCTGTACAATTACTGCCTTTCTCAAAACTACTATTATTGGTACAATAAGAGCCAAAATGTTTAGTTAAGGCTGCATCATCGCTGGTCATTCCATTTAAAGGCGTTCCATATAATTCTTGAGAAACGATATTATTTCGCAGGGTTTCCGCAGTATTCTCTTTATCTTCCATGCCCTTCACACGGATAGGATCCACAATCACTAAATTATTGGATTGGGTAGTAATCGCTTGTATATTATTGGCAATATCGATTTCTATCTCGCCTGCATAGACAATCCAACCATAGAGGGCACCGATAATTCCTACACCCGCAATCAAACTTCCTAAACGCCGATGAGTCTGTTTATTGTCTTTCATACTGATACCCCTTTTATTCATATTTCGGATCCATCCTTTTCAAGTCCTTGAGCCCTGCTTACCTTGAATAAATTTTAGCCTGGTTTTTTTATTTTATCTTCAGCTTAACCATTCAGCTTGATTGCTATTATTCGGTTTGTTGCTCTAAAGCCTGTAGCACTAAACTAATTCGTTGAGGCGCAAACACCCTGGAGAGCAGCTGTAAACGTTCAAACACTAAATTACGCTTTAAAAATAATTGCGCAAATCGATCAGGGATTTTCCCCTCCCCTTCTGCACTCGCTTCTTCTGCATACATCAGCAACTGCGAAGCGGAGCCTGGCTTGGCTATATCCAGCGCTTGTAATAAGCGAAGCGCACGACTGGCCCGTGTGTTTGCTAATATTCGAATAAATTTAGCCTCATCACTTAATTCAAAGCCCTGCGATCTATCCATCACCTCGCCCAGCCGAATTAAGGCTGCTTCTACCTCAGGGATATCATCTAATACCCAATGTTCTACCCGCTCTAAAGCGACAATCACTCGATATAAGGTTCGACGATCGTAACTGTCCCAAAAAGCGTTAACCGCATTCAGATGAAGATCTGGCATTTATATTCCTGGCGTCATCAATTAAAACTATCCTATAATAATACTGCTTGATCACATTATTTGCCAGAAACTTTCCCTTATCAATTTAAAATTAGGAGAAACAACCCCGTGGGATTTTGGAGCCGTACTAAAAAAATCGTAGGTCATGCAGTGGATCTACGTTTTGATCGCTGGGCCGATCTAGAAGGTATTAAAAGAACCAGTGTTTATTTATGGCGTCAGGCCAAGTATTTATTTACACCCCAAAAAAGCCAATACACGGAAACCTTTGAAGCGGCCACCGAACGATTGGCACTTTCTGATCAAGAATTGTCTGAACAAGCTCTACGCTATCGCTCTCTCTTTATTTTATTTTTAATAATCACTTCTCTGCTGATCCTATATGCAAGCATAATTGCTATTTGTGGAAATTGGATGGGGGGTATCATTAGTGTTGCTTTAAGCACCTATTCACTTGCCTTAGCCTTTCAGTTTCATTTTTGGCACTTTCAGATTACGCATAAAAAATTAGGATGTAGCATTCAAGAATGGTATCAATCATTACGCCTTAAAGGAATGGTTAAAAAATGATAAAAGGGCTTGTTTTTCTTCTGTTTTGTACGATTTGTCCCGACGTATTTGCGGGTGTTTTTAATGTAATTGTAACCGATAAATCTCAACACTATCTTTCCATGATATTTGGAAATAGCGTAGGCGGTATCACCCTAGGAGGGGGCAATTATAATCAAACCCTATCGCTAATGTTTGAAAGATTTAACTTTATTATTGTTACGTTTGGCTCAATCATTCTCGGTTATATTGTTGTCCTGTCTACAATTAACACGGCACGCGAAGGGGAAGCTTTAGGTAAAAAATTGTCGAGTTGGGTTATCCTACGTGCAATTTCTGGCATGTTATTTATGATCCCCGCCCCCGCCTCCGGCTATTCTGTGGTGCAAATGACCGTCATGTGGATTGTACTCAATGGGATAGGGGCGGCAAACTCTATTTGGAATGTCGTATTATCGCAATTATCTCAGGGCATTAATGCTTCTACCGGTATATCGATTCAATTAAACCCCGCTTCCCTTTTTCCACTTAGCCAGGCTGTACTCAATTCCAGCACCTGTATGTATTCTATAAACAATTATATGCCAGAACTTTCCAACAATCAGGCAGGACCTTATCCACAGTATGGCCCGGTCAAAATTTGGACCAAGACCGATCAACCTATCGTGACTCCGAATCCGAATCCGGCTGTTAACCAGCCGACAACGATTAGCCAAAATGCCTATGTTATGGTGGGTATGGAAACTGCCAGCGCCCCTTTCGATACTGTTTGTGGATACTTTAAGGTGAGCACTTCATTGCAAAGCGGAGACACGCTCAACACCTTTAATTTAGCAACGCTGAGCCAAAGGCTTGCTGTAAAAACGCAAGCCATGGTTGCTATGTTGAGTGCTGTGGATAGTGCAACGCAATTACTGGCAAGGCCTACCAATTATCAAAGTTTACAATACGCGGCTCCCGATCCCGGCTTTGTTTATGCGGCAGGTTCTGCCTATGTAGCTCAAATCAGCCAACTGGCGACCGGCATAAAAGCACCCCCAAGCTCAACTGCATCCAATTGGGAGGCCTACCCCAGCGCGGCAAGCGCTATTAGCAGCCAATTAGATGGTCTGAGAAGCTATGGTTGGATACATGCAGGCAGTTATTATTACAGTATGGTACAAGCAAGCAACGCACAAATCGATCCTGAAACCATGCCAAATGCGCCTTTACCCACTTCTGCGCTTGTTCCAACCAACACGAGCCTGGATGCCAATACGGGAATGCCGCTTGCCGGATCCTGGCCTACCATCGATTCAAGCACTACAACTGGAATTACAAGCTTATTATCTGGGCAGCCTGCGCTGACTAACCGACT
>DAHXPC010000005.1 GCA_027364575.1 bacterium | reverse complement strand
CTTTGGGCATATCGAGCTCCTTTCTGTAGTGAAGCACTCATTATACCTAAGCTCAATTATTTATGGAACCGCTATAACTTCTGTAGTTTATCCCTTTTTGAAACGAACTTCTAGACAAATTGAAATCAACTCCTGTAATTTTTTCCCCAAAAAGCCCAGAATTGGGCCAAAAATTGAAATGAACTTTTGTAAACAACAGATGTCGCTGCGTAGAGTTGTTCCATCAGACAGAACCTTAGGATGCCCACCCCTGCCACAGCGTAAACCCAGGGGAAACCATCAAAAAGTATTGAACGTCAACTATGACTGCCGGCCGTATTGCCTCAAATTAATGGCTGTGCGTTGGTATGGTTCTTATGCGTTGAATTAGCCGGGAATCGAAGAATGAAGAGTGCCCCATAGCCCATCAATATCAAGGCTATAAAATATATAAATGGTGCAATCACCATACCCGTGTTGTGCCACAACCATAGGCTTATAAACGGCGTGCTACCCGAAAACAGCATGGAACCCATGGCATGCCCCAAGCCTATGGATCGGTAGCGTTCATCTACTTTAAATTTTTCAAATAAAACCACAAAACCAGGTGCTTGAAAAAAAGATAAAATCCCTGCTGTTAGCCATACTACCCAAGGAAACAGAATACCTTGATGAATAAGAACCGCATTCACAATAGCCGCTATCAATAACGCTTTAACCGACAAATTCAGTATTTTATCAGCACCAAAGCGATCGGCTAATATGCCTGAAATCGGTGCCAACACGATATAAACCAGCAATGCCTTTGGAATGTAATGGGCAATGGTTTGCAGATCAATCATCTTGAGTTTAACCAAGTAATTACCCAAAAAAACCAAATAAAAATGATAACCGCCCCCCACAGAGCCGCACAATAAAATGGTTGCCAAAATTAACCGTTTATTTTTGACAATGATTTCTGTAAAAGATAACAGATCGGTTTGTTTTCTTGTTTTAAGACAATCGCTAAATTCAACCGTTTCTATCAAATAAAAGCGGCTCCAAAAAACGAATAGTCCCAATGCACCGCCTATCACAAAAGGCACTCGCCATGCCCATATATGAGTGGGATAGGCAATCACGACGGATGCAGCTAATGATGCAAAATAAATGCCTATCATGCAGGCAACCCCAATTAAACTATTGGTAAGACAAGGATAAGATTTCCCCAGAGATTCATACAAATAAATGCGTACGCCATCCGATTCTCCAGCAGTAAACATCCCCTGCAAAATTCGGCAAATCAATAATCCACAAGGGGCAAGCCAACCAATACTGGAGTAGGTAGGCATTAGACCAATGCCAATGGTCGGAAGTGCAATACCCAGCATACTGATTTTTAACGAAACACAGCGACCATATTTATCGCCGATATAGCCAAAAATAAGCGCTCCCATCGGTTTGGCCAGTGAGCCTGCAAAAAAAATACCAAAAGTTTTTAACAAGGCAACAGTGGGATCGGTATCTATAAAAAATAAAGGGGCGATAAGCGATACACAAAATCCATATAGCGCATAATCATAATATTCTAGAATGGTGCCAAAAAATGCAGGTAAAACCCTGTGCAGGCTTTTTACAGCCATTTTATATTTTAAATTGGCAAAGTAGGCAATCGATAGCTTCGTGATCACTCTCCCTACGCTGGTATTATCCAGATCAGGTCATTAAGGGTTAAACGCCCCATGCGCTCTTTCAGCCAGATAAATAAATCTATCCAGCACCCCTGGTGAAACAACAAGCCTAAATGAAAAAAATTGGGGTGTCAAACAAAAACCATTTCCTAAATTCTTTTGGTATACTGCATTTTTAGCAACCATCTAAGCTACTACAAAAAAATGCGGCAAGACACTTGATGCGCACTACGTAAGGGAAACGATACAGTATGCAAAAAAATCAATTAGGCAACACGGGTATAGAAGTCTCCGCGATTGGATTGGGAACGGTTAAATTTGGCCGCAATCAAGGGGTAAAATATCCCAACAGCTTCGAGCTACCCGATGATAAAGCTATTCGTCAACTCTTACATTGCGCGCGCGATTTAGGCATCAACCTGCTGGATACCGCACCCGCTTATGGAAGCAGTGAAGAACGATTAGGCACGCTGCTTAAGGGATGTCGCCAAGAATGGGTACTGGCCACGAAAGTGGGCGAAGAATTTATAGATGGAAACTCGTATTTTGATTTTACCCCGGAACACACCGCTATGAGTGTAAAGCGTAGCTTACAACGCTTGAAAACCGATTATTTAGATATCGTTCTGGTGCATTCTGATGGAAATGATGTTTACAATATTGGACATTTCGGCATTTTAGAATGCTTGCAAGATTTAAAACAACAAGGACTGATCCGCGCTTTTGGCATGTCTATCAAAACGATTGAGGGTGGTTTGCTCGCGGTTGCAAAATCCGATGTGGTCATGGTTACGTATAATCCCCTTCATGTAGAAGAACAGCCCGTGATTGCACAGGCTTATGCGGCTAACAAGGGCGTTTTTATTAAAAAATCCCTAGAAAGTGGCCATATTGAAAAGTTGCAAAATGCCGATCCAGTGGCTTTCGCTTTGCAATTTATTCTACAAGAACCGGGGATCAGTAGTATTATTGTAGGCACACTTAATCAAAAACATTTAGAGCATAACGTGGCTTGTATTGGTTAATTGCTTGAATTAAGGCGCATTTGCCACCGTTTGCGGAGTGCGCATTTGCTCTATAACCCGTGTTGTGGAGCAACCTTCTTTTAGATCTAAAATCTGGACACTGCCACCCTGGCTTAAAACAAATTTGGCACCCGGTAGTGCTTCGATATCTTTATAATCCCCTCCTTTGACCATAATATGGGGGGAGACACTTTGGATCATATTTTCTGGAGTATCTTCACTAAAAGACACAACCCAATCAACCGAACGCAGGCCTGCCAATACTTGCATACGTTCTTCAACAGAATTCACAGGACGTGTGGGTCCTTTCAGTCTAGCCACAGATTCATTATCATTCACAGCGACAATGACTCTATCCCCTAACCGTTTTGCTTGTTCTAAATACATCACATGACCCGCATGTAAAATATCAAAGCAACCATTGGTAAAAACGATTTTTTCGCCTTTGGCTTTGCTCATGCGAACGGCTGCTAATAAATCATTTTTGCTAATTACCCCTAAAGGCAAAATTGTTTCTTCTTCTAAAGCAGCATGCAATTCTTGAACGGTCACCGTTTCTGCGCCCAATTTACCCACCACAATGCCAGCCGCTATATTTCCCAATGTTGCAGCTTTTATAATATCCATACCCGAAGCCAATGCAGCTGCCAAAACCGCGATAACGGTATCGCCTGCACCGGTGACATCATGCACCACCCTGGCAACAGCAGGAATATGCGTGACTTCCCCATTTGCCAACACGATCGAAAGACCATGTTCAGAGCGTGTGATAACCAAGGCTTCAATCGCATGTTGCATCAACAAACGCCGTGCTTTTTCCACCATAATCTCAATGGTCGGGCAAGGGCCAGCCACTGCTTCAAATTCTTTAAAATTAGGGGTAATAATGGTTGCGCCACGATAAATAGAAAAATCGGAAGATTTCGGATCAACAACAACGGGAATATTTTTTTCACGTGCCGCTGCAATTAAGCTTACCGATTTTGCTAACGTTCCTTTGCCATAATCTGAAAGCAAAACGATATTGATGTTTTCTAACGCCTTAGAATATTGTTCTTCTAGCGATAAAAGACTACTAACATCGCTGGCAAAAGATTTTTCCATATCCAACCGGATCATTTGTTGATTACGGCTTAATACGCGTAATTTTGTTATCGTCGAATGATGTGGGACGGTCTCAAAATGATAGGCAATATCTTGTTTTACCAGCAGTTGCTCTAAGGTATGACCCGCGTGATCCGCGCCAATCAGTCCGAGTAAATAGGGGTTTGCCCCCAGGGCGGCAACGTTTAAAGCAACATTTGCGGCCCCGCCTGGGCGTTCATCGACGTGGTTAACATGAACAACCGGAACGGGTGCCTCTGGGGAAATGCGAGAAGTGCCGCCATGCCAATATTGATCGAGCATGACGTCGCCAATCACCAAAATCTGGGCTTTTTCAAAATTAAATGACGGAAATTCCATACGATTGCCTCTATCTGAATTTTTAAAGATCATACTGACTTAACCCTTTTTCTGCGCTGTTTTCAATAGTATGCGCGCGTGCTTGAAACAATGCCCAATTCTCTTGTTCGTGCCTTCTATCATTTTCAGCATGCCACAGATGAATAACCGGAACTTGAAAACGTCCCGATTTACGTTGAATGCCTGCGTGCAATAAACGAATGACCAAATCGGCATCTTCGTGCCCCCAGCCTATAAATTTTTCTTCCCACCCATTCACCTGTAATAGATCGGTTTTCCATACAGCCAGATTACAACCTTTAGCCCCTTGCCAGCGCTGAGATGCCCCTAAACCTATGGTTCGGCCTAAAGGCAATAAGAAAAAAGGGCTAAAACGATTACAGCGCCGATAGAGCCAGGCTATCGCCCAACGCCAGACTGGCCATTGATGTAAGGGTAATCTTTGAGACAACACTTTTTGGGTAAACGCTTGGTTTAACAAAATACGATTTCCGGCAACAAAATTTTTAGGCTCTGCCAAGGCTGCATGTCTTTCGATAAAACTTTCACTGGGAATACAATCGCCATCGATAAAAATAATGTAATCGCCCTCTGCCGCAATGGTGGCTTTATTGCGAATAGCGGCTGCGCGAAAGCCATCATCGGGTTGCCAAATGTGTAAGATAGGAATGGAAAATTGATTTTTAAAATGGCGAATCAGGATTGCAGTATCGTCAGCGGAACCATCATCGGCAACAATAATTTCAAAGGGATAGGACGTTTTTTGTGCAATCAATGCAGTTAAAACTGCCTCTAAAGCTGCTGGCCAATTATAGGTGGTTACAATCACCGAAATTTTAATAGGCTGAACGTTATTCACTGTGCAAATCCTTTTTATTTTGATATGCCCCGAAACAGAATGCCATTAATGCGACAAAAAAGTAGCCTGCCGTAAAATCCATTAGCCAGGAATTAGCAATACTCCCTATCAGCATAACCAACATAACACCCTGTGCTAACCATTTTTCTCGATTGGGTAATCTATAGCTATTTTTAAAAATGCTCACCAGCAACGCAATAAATACGCTTAATCCGAATATTCCCGTTTGAAAGAAAATATTTAAATATTCATTATGCGGATTGTTCGTTTCCAGTAAATGATTGTGTTTCGCATGATCTTGATAGATTGCTTTAAAAGAACCCACACCATACCCCAGCCATGGGTGTTGTTTGATTAATTTCCACGTTTGAACGGTAAACTCTAAGCGGGCCCCGACGGATGTATTTGTCATGCCGTGGTTATAGTGTTCCACATTCTGAATGGCTAAGGCAGATGTTTGCTGAAAAGGTTTTGAACCTGCATAGGCAAATCCTATTAATAGGACTAATCCCAATAGACCTAGACTAATATAGCGTAAAGCAAATCTTTGTAGACACAACAATACCCATAAGGCAATAAAAACAACCTGCCCAGATCTACCCGTATTCATAAACAAAAGATAAAAAATCATACTGCCCAATAAAGCCCCTCCCACCCACCGTTTTAAAGGGGCGACATTATTCAGAAGGGAATGGCCGGCAATAAAGCTTGCGAAAGCCATCAATAAACTCGTATAAATGTGATCTTTAAAGACACAGTCATTACCAAATTTATTGCCAATGGGTAAATTAAAATTGGCTTTTAACAGACATAGGATTAAGGTGAATACCATTGCCGCCATAAATGCGTTTAGCGCTTTTGTGCGCCATTTGTCTTCGATCATCAGCGGCAGTAAAAAAGGAATATAGAGTAGTTTTGCCATTTTTCCGAGCGTGCCCATGACGGCTTCAGGCGATCCATTGGAATAGACGGCACTTAAGAGAAAGACCCCAAATAATAATAAAACAAGGCGTGCGATGGGATGTGCGCCTATCATTTTTGCCTTGGTTTGAAGGTTGCCGGCTAAAAACCAAGCCGGGATCAAAAACAATAAAACCAGGTTCGTGGCCGCCGTAGAAATCGGCACGACAAAAGCTAAGAGCACAGCACATTGCTTACTAAAATGATCCCATTTATATTGAAAGGTGCTCGTTGTAGCACAATTGTCTGGGTGCAGCGATTCGGTATTCATTTTAAAATTTTTGCCTCGGTTTCTAAATTTAAGCTTTCCCAAACGCGCATGGGCGATACGCTGGCAAAACAAGGGGGATCGATTTTTTGATTGCCCACAATCTGACAGATCCGCCCAAAACAAGGCGAGCACGGGAACAGAGCCGCTAAATGCGTTTGATTTTCTCCCCAAGTCCCCGATTGCTTAGGATCCGTGGGTCCATAGACAGATACTGTCGGAACGCCCAATGCAGCGGCTAAGTGGCCAAGGCCCGTATCGACACTGACAATTCCTTTTGCGCCAGCTAATATACCCGCAACTTCACTCAGCCTAAGCTTATTCGGGATAACCTGAACCATTGGGAGGCGGTGGGCAATTCTTTTAGCGCGTTCTAACTCTACAGCATTGCCCCATAATAATTGGACAGCAAAACCTGCCTTGGTAACCAGTTCGGCAAGTTCTATCCAATAGATTTCTGGCCAATGTTTGGTGTCCCAGGTGGTTCCGTGTAAAAAAACATAATACGGATTGGCTAAAACTGGGAAAGACAATTTCCCACAGTCAATGCCATAGTTGGCTAGCGTATCAGGCAATGGGTAGTTCAGGACTTTGGCAAATAATGATCGGGCGCGAGAAACCGCATGAGGTCCCCAGGGCACAAGTACCCGCTTTTGATAAAATATACTCGCGAGCGCTTCCCGTGCAGAAGTCCAAGAAAGCCCAGCCCGTTTAGTCCCGCGCGCGACCATGGCTAATAATGCACTTTTGAGTAATCCTTGTGCATCGATAATATAATCGTAATGACTTTTTCGTAACTCTTTTAAAAAATGTTGAATTTCGCCATCACAAAATGCCGAAAAGCCCGCTTTACGCCAGCGCCGCAAGGCAACCGGAATAACACGATTCACTTTTGGGTGCCAAGCGGGCACTTCTTTAAAGTGTTCTTCAACGATCCAATCAAAGGTGATATCTGGATATGCGCATGCCGCATCACTTAATGCGGGGAGTGTGTGTATGATATCGCCTAATGATGACGTTTTTACCACCAATACATGCATTACACCATCCCTGCCTTGTCCATAACAGACAATACGATATCTGGGCGTAAATCCTGCATACATTGATGATGGCCTAATGGACATTCTCGCTTAAAGCAAGGGCTACATGGCAAAGCTAAGCGAACAATTTCCGAAGCCGCGCCTAGCGGCGGCGTAAAGGAAGGATCGGTCGATCCATATATTGCAATCAGCGGTTTTTGTAAGGCTGCAGCTATATGCATTAACCCTGAGTCATTGGTAACGAGCGCACTGGAGAGCGACAGAAGATCAATGGCCTCTCCTAAATTCGTTTTTCCGGTGAAATCCACGCATTGATGATGGGTTTGTGCTTGGATCAAAGCGGCAACGTTTGTATCATTTTTAGAACCAAATATCCAAACAGACCAGCCGGCTTTTAATTTCTGTAAAGCAATTTCTGCATAATAACTTTCTGGCCAACGCTTAGAGGCACCAAACTCGGCGCCTGGGCATAATGCCAAAATCGGTTGCGCAATTTGTGTGTGGATAGAAAACTTTTCAGCCGTGGCTGCCACCGTACCTTTATCCAGCGCTAAATGTGGAAAAATAATGGGTTGATGTATCGTTTCCGCTCGCTTATATGCCAGCGCAACAAAACGATCGATCATCCGAGGTAAGTGTTTTTTATTCAACATCCGAATATCATTTAATAAACCAAAACGCCATTCCCCTAAGAAACCCGTCCGTTTTGGAATGTTAGCCCAGAAGGGGATTAAGGCAGATTTCCAGGAATTGGGTAATACAATCGCTTGATCATACGCCTCAGGCGCTAATTTTTTTGCAAGCAAATAGCGTTCTTTTAATTGCAAAGATCCATGCCCTATGGGCATGACATGTGCTTGACGCACTTCAGGCATACGCTCTATTAATGGAAAACTCCAGGTAGGGGCTAAGACATCGATAATCACCGTATTATCGAGTGCTTTAATCGCCTTAAAAAGGCATTGGGCCATCACCATATCGCCCACCCAGGCGGGGCCTACAATCAGTATTTTTTTCAATGAATTTCTCTAAGGCTCTTTTAAAATATAATGCGCGCCACAGTATGGGCAGGTTGCTTTTCCCGTTGCTTCAATCGGCAAATATATACGCGGATGTGCATTCCACAGCGCCATCGCAGGGGTAGGGCAAGCAATGGGGAGATCTGCACGCATAACAACCTGTTCCCCTAGGTTATTAAAATCCTTTTGTATTGTATCCATTCGCTACCCTCTTCTATACCCCTTAAGCAACTGACCTATTTTACCTTAATTTCATAAAAAGACTATTACTTTTTGTGCTATATTTAGGTTTGTTAGATTACATTATCTGGAGGCAAAAAATGGCGATGAAAGAAAACTTAACAAAAGTGATGGAAATGCTGAAAATAAGCTGCGATAAAGTAGCAGAAAACATGCCTATGGTTAAAAGCGAACTGAGTAAAAGCTTCTTTCAACTTAAAAATCAGGTAAGCGGCTTATGCAAAAAATGCTGTGAGGCTAAAACACTCAAGGAGTCTGGTACGTCTGAAAATACGCGCCCTGAATCTGAGCCAGCCCAAAATTCGGATAATACAAAAGGGCCAAGTGCAAAATCCTCATAAAAACAGGATTTAATTTTGGCGTTTTTATTTGCTCAGATAACGATTTGTGCTCTAAGCCGTGTATGCCTGAGGAGTTTATCTGCCGCTGTTAACACTGATAGCTCAGACACGGCTT
Organism: bacterium; assembly: GCA_027364575.1. Lineage (GTDB taxonomy): Bacteria > Pseudomonadota > Gammaproteobacteria > UBA6186 > Azoamicaceae > CADEGZ01. Next base: position 115,547 of record DAHXPC010000005.1, on the reverse strand, counting down.
TTAGTCATTTTTCAATAAGTTTATCTGAATAATATGGGCTGGTTACTTGGAAATATTCCGCTTTTTCATCGCAAGCTGTACTGGGTAAGCAAATCCACGCTTCAGAGCAGCTGCCTCTGTTTTTGATAATAGCTTTTCTGCCCTTAGAAAATCGTCAAAATCTGATCCTAGACGTTTGTTTTTCATAATTAACCTCTTAACTCCCTGTTTCAAAGTGTTTTTTGCGCTTTAAGGATGTTTTAAGAGAATTAGAAATTTTCAGGTGGTGCATATACACTCAGCCTAATCCAGGCGGCACAACTTAATGAAAAAATTTTTTGCTTGCCATTAAGCGTTTTTTTAAGCATAAAATCATTGGCTAGATAAAAAGCTAAATTTTATAGGAAGTTTAAAATGAAGAGCAGCCTACAGGCTGGCCAGCGACAGCAAATCGAACAATTAATAACCATAGCATCACAAATTTTTTCCCTAGAATCACAAAATCATTCAACGGTAGCTTATTCGCTATTGTCTTTTTCTTCATCTAGCAGCCGCAGCAATCCAAAATTTAATGAATTATTCGCTCGCGCCAAAATAGGGGATGCTAAGGCACAATACGAGGTGGGTTATTCTTATCAGATTGGTTAGGAGCTCTATATCACAATGGGGAAGGCGTTGTTCAAAATTATAACAACGCCTGTGAATGATACGGAAAATCTGCCGAACAAGGGGGCTCTGAAGCTTACGCTGCCTTGGAGTTTTGTATGGTTTCTATGAGCGCTCGATTATAAAATAAATTGTTTATAATCAGGTATCCTTAAAACCCATCAAGAAACAACCCTTTTTTTGTTTAAAAAGATAAATCGGGAACATCCATACGTTTTACTTTTAAAATGACCCCATCCACTCCAACTACCTTTACCAGCGTATTCGAAGGGGCATCCATCCCTTCAACCAACCAAGTAGAATCATCCACGCGGATTTTACCACGCCCATTCTCTATGGCCTCTGATAAAGCAAAAACTCGACCCATATATTGTTCGGCGCGTCTATTCAAATGCGGATGCTTGGTCTGGTGGGTATTGGTTTTTAAATAATAACGCAACCAGACCAGACTACAAAGCGCAATCAAGGCAAACAATAACACTTGATAAACGCCGGCTAATTTTGGCAGTACAAAAACAATCCCTCCGACAAGCGCTGCAGACATCCCCAAAGAAAGCAAGAAAAAGCTTGCGCCTAACATAACTTCCAAAATAATTAAAAAGACTGCTGCCCCAAACCAAAACCAACCGGTATAAATATATTCGTTCATGCTCAATAATTACCTATACCATTTTATCTTTAGAAAAAGCGCTTTTCGCAAGTTCCGCAATACCGGCTAAACTCCCAATAACGCTACTTGCTTCTAACGGCATTAAAATCACTTTTTGATTTTCCGCACTGGCAATTTTACCCAAAGCGTCAATATATTTTTGGGCAACGAAATAATTAATGGCCTGCACGCTTCCTTTACTAATTGCCTCTGAAACCATATCAGTGGCTTTCGCTTCTGCTTCGGCTTGCCTTTCCCTGGATTCCGCATCTAAAAAGGCTGTTTGCTTTCGACCTTCTGCATCCAAGATCCGTGCGCTTTTTTCGCCTTCGGCACGTAATACTTGCGCTTGTCTTACCCCTTCTGCTTCTAAAACTCTGGCACGTTTTTCTCGTTCGGCTTTCATCTGCGCACCCATTGCATCGATAAGATCTCGTGGCGGAGCAATATCTTTAATCTCAATTCGGGTTACTTTAAGTCCCCAGGGTGCTGTCGCGCCATCAATGACGGATAACAATCGAGAATTGATGTGATCGCGTTGTGATAATGCTTCATCGAGATCCATCGATCCTAAAACCGTTCGAATATTGGTTAAGGTTAAATTACGAATAGCGCGCTCTAAATCACTGACTTCATAGGCCGCTCTCGCTCCATCAACGACTTGGAAGAAAATCACCGCATCCACTCTGACCATTGCATTATCTTTGGTAATGATTTCTTGTGAAGGGATATCTAACACTTGCTCCATCATCGTAAGCTTGGCCCCGATTTGATCGGCAAATGGCAAAATAATGGCAAGGCCGGGTCTTAGGGTATGGGTATATTTACCAAATCGCTCAACCGTCCACTCAAACCCTTGTGGCACCTGTTTTACACCCATCATGATAACCGCAACGGCTAAAATCGCTAAAAGACCTGCAAATATCCCAAACTCCATATCAATCCCCTTCTTCTAAAAAATAATCCAATGTATCGACGTTATTTCATCAGTATATAGAGAATTTTCGAGATTCGTTATAATTAATGAAAGTAACTCATTATCTATACCTTTTAATGATAAATACACACAAGCAATAAACGCTTTGAGAAAGTTTTTGATGGCTATCTATCCTATCCATCTCAAATCTATGCAGCCATTTAACTGAGTTAATAGTGTAGCCCAATTGCATATGATCCGTAATATGGCCATAAAAATTCAAAAAACTGCGCCCATTTAATATTAGCTCATGAGATGCTTCATCCGTATATTATTGCGACATGGGGGGGGTTATAAGCGTGCCAATTAGGATCAGTGATGAAGAATATAATAGCGCTAAAAAAGCAGCGAAAGCTGAGCATCGTTCTATCCAAGGACAAGTTGAGTTTTGGGCAAAAATAGGAAGATGCGCTTTAGACAACCCTAATCTACACATAGAAATGATTAAAGAACTTTTAGCGATTAACCGGAAGGATCTCTCAGATGCAACCCCTTTTACATTTGAACAGAAATAACCGAAATCATCCAAAAGCCTTCTTTTCGAAAAGCTGAAAAAACCCTTGTCGTAACAAAAATATCAATCCAATCGTCCTGGCTGAAAAAGGATAGGATCAATATAAGCACACGCCTGAATAGGCCGTTGCGCCACCGCAGCTCGGTATAATACCGCGTGATTGGATCTTGCTTGTTCCGAGACAACTTCGGCTTGTCTTCTGGCATTAGCAATGCGGGCTTGCTCTTCTGCCCCCGGTATTCGATGAGCAATGCCTAATTTTTCTGATACCCCTGCGGATATGGGTTCGAGCTGATTGATCTCTTTCCATCGAAGAAGCGTCTGTAATTGTGGGTTTAAACCAATGATGCTTGGATCAAATACCGTTGCTATTTGCCAGGGTTCTAATAACAAATTATTCCCTTGTTCATGCATATGCTGTTTTAATTTTTCCTGCTCAATTGCTGACATACCGACAAAAATATCCATTTGAAAGCATTCTGCTAAAGCGCTTTCTGCCGTTCGGATTTCATGCGCAGATAATGTATTTAAAAGAGCCAATGCGTTTTGTACGTCTTCTTTATATTTAAATTGATGCTCGTCTAATTTGCAAATAAATGGCTCTGGCGTGTTTATCACTGCATTTCGGGTTATCACCAAAAACACATTCCTAAAAGGCAATGCAGATGCGGTATTCACCAGACTAATAGGGCAACGCGTGATAGGACATTTCCTTTCCAATTTACACGGATCCTCGGGCTCTAGCGGTAAGCGTTGCAGCATACTTTTTGAATATATTTGTCTATTATTTGCAGGGTGAACTGTAAAGTAAACCAAATCAAAGGTTCTATCTGCAGCGAGTGGGCATTCAAATAAATCCCAACCTTTTTGAAACTGCTCATAATTCATGCTCCCCTCCTGAATCCTATGTTTACAAAACTTAACGCTTTATTATAAATTTACGCTTTGTGATATAGCGGTGTTATTCGCTAGATAACGGATGTTCAGCGGATCTAAAAATTGTTAGTAAGCTGGCAATTATTATTGGTTATCATTTTTTAGGCATAGCACAGGAAGATTTTAGACAACACAGACTCTATTTAAGGCCGCTTTCTCTGCTACAATACAAGCTATAGCTTGTATTGTTTAGTTATTTAATGGGCTTTTATCAGATTGATCTAAAAATTTAAATTTTAGCTTCTGTCATTTTTTGATTACACTTAATTTTATATGTTTTATATTGCAAATTATCGCAAAGGCCGACAAGCCCGGAGTGTGCCTAATCATAAAAAACGTAGCCGTAGCAATGGCTATAGCGTTTCCTATGTCTGGCTGTGGCTATTAAGTGGCGCATTTGTGGGTATTTTAGGAATAACCTCTGCCTATCTATTATTGACCGGAAAATGGTCTTTAGATAAATTGAAACCCGATGCAGCAATAAAACTGAGTCCTAAAAAACTAAACGCTGCAAAAGTCCAAAAACAACCCGCACTCGCGGCTAAAAAGAAATCTTCCCCTCGCTTTGAATTTTATCAATTACTCCCAGGCATGGAAGTCCCTATTCCTGATCCTACTTCTGAACAAAATAAAAGCTCAACACCTAAGTTAATACCTCTCACGCCAAAAGCACCCATTTCGGCAGAAGAATCCTCGCTTACCCCCTCCCGCCCGGCGCCATCTGTTTCACTGAAAAAACCTAATACTATCGAAAAGCCTTCGCTGCCAAAGGTTCAAACTAAACTTGCCGCAGCGCAATACCTTATCCAAGCAGGGGCTTATCGAGGATTAGGATCTGCTGAGGCATTTAAAACGCGTTTGCAGCGTTTAGGCTTTCATCCTCGCCTGCAAAAAGTAGAGGCAGAAGATGGAACCTGGTTTAGAATAATCATAGGCCCATTCCCTTCAGAAATTATTGCTTCTAAGCATAAAAACACTCTCGCCAAGCAAAGAATTGAGGGGATTTTAATTTTGCAACGTCACTAATAAAAGAGAATACGGTATGAAACAATTTGATGGAACCACCATTCTGTGTGTGCGAAAACATAATCAAGTCGTCATCGGGGGCGATGGGCAAGTATCATTTGGCAATACTATTTTGAAAGGCAATGCCCGAAAAGTGCGAAGACTTTACCAAAATAAAGTCATTGCAGGATTTGCCGGCGGCACTGCAGATGCCTTTACACTCTTTGAACGATTTGAAAAAAAATTAGATGCCTATCAAGGGCATTTAACCCGCGCCGCAGTCGAATTGGCTAAAGATTGGCGAACCGATCGATCCTTGCGCCGTTTAGAAGCTTTATTAATTGTGGCCGATAAACTTTCTTCATTGATGATCACCGGAAATGGCGATGTGATTGAACCCGAAGAAGGGTTAATCGCCATTGGTTCAGGGGGTTCTTACGCACAAGCCGCAGCAACCGCGCTTTACCAAAATACAGAATTAAGTGCCAAAATAATTGTGGAAAAATCTTTACATATTGCGGCGGATATTTGTATTTATACCAACCATAATTGCACTATCGAAGAACTGGAGAGTGAAACTTAATGGATAATACTCTATTTGAGGTGATGACGCCTCAGCAAATTGTTCAAGAATTAGATAAGCATATTGTCGGACAAACCGCGGCTAAACGTTCGGTGGCGATAGCACTTCGAAATCGTTATCGTCGTATGCGGGTAGATGCTACCCTACGGCCAGAAATTACGCCAAAAAATATTTTAATGATTGGGCCTACGGGGGTTGGAAAAACTGAAATTGCGCGTCGCTTAGCCAAGCTGGCTAACGCGCCTTTTATTAAAGTTGAGGCGACAAAATTTACTGAAGTCGGTTATGTGGGTAGAGACGTCGATTCTATTATCCGAGATTTAATGGATGTTTCGGTTAAATTGACCCGGGAGAATGCACTCGAAAAAGTCAGAGACAGTGCAGAGCGCTCGGCAAAAGAACGTATTTTGAATATTTTAGTGCCCGCAATAGAATCTGCTACGCCTGAGACCGAAATCTTGGCAAGCCAAACCGCTAAACGAAAGCTTTTCAGTAAAAAATTGGCAGCAGGAGATCTTGACGATACAGAGATTGATATTGAAATCGCACAAAGTACCATTGGCGTCGAAATTATGGCTCCGCCCGGAATGGAAGAAATGACCAATCAATTGCAAGGCATTTTTCAAAGTTTGTCCAGTGATCGCATCCGTAAACGCAAAGTACGGGTTAAAGATGCCTTAAAATTACTCAGGGAAGAAGAAGCCCATAAATTAATTAATGATGACGACATTAAAGGCCGGGCTTTAGAACGGGTGGAACAAGCCGGTATTGTTTTCTTAGATGAAATTGACAAAGTCACACAACGTTCAGAGGGGCGTGCAGGCGCTGATGTTTCACGCGAAGGGGTACAACGCGATTTACTGCCTTTGGTGGAAGGATGCACCGTTTCAACGAAATATGGCATGATAAAAACTGATCATATTTTATTTATTGCCTCAGGCGCTTTTCATTTATCCAAACCTTCTGATCTTATTCCAGAACTTCAGGGTCGTCTTCCCATTCGCGTTGAATTAGAGGCGCTAAAAGCGCCCGATTTCGTTCGGATCCTAACAGAACCAGACGCCTGCTTAACTGTACAATATCAGGCATTATTAGCCACTGAGAATGTACAATTACAGTTTGCGCTGGATGGCATTCAACGCATTGCAGAAATGGCTTGGGAAATTAATGAACGCACTGAAAATATTGGTGCAAGAAGATTGCATACAGTGATGGAACGTTTATTAGATGAAATTTCTTTTAATGCGACCGAACTTGCTCAGACGCTTATCACAATTGATAAAGCTTATGTGGATAAACAGCTAGGCGATTTGGTGAAAGATAATGATCTTAGCCGCTTTATTTTATAATTTTTAATATTCTATAGTAGAGTCTAGAAAGTCCATCTAAACTTCAGCGAAGCAGAATGACTGGTAAACGCTTTTTTGCTTTCCAAATCATAGCCACCGGTGACCAAAAAATCTTCTGCCATGAGCATGGTTAAACTTGCACCCATATTCACCGCTCGTTTTGCCCCCTGCACCCCTGGAGTTATAAAGCTTGGACCACCCTCTGTAAATCGAGCGGCAGTCTGAAAATTTGGGCTTTTAAGATCGTTCAACACCATTGCATGAATTTCAGGATAAAATTCATCCGCATCCGTAGTATCCGATATTCTTAGCCCCAATCCTAATTGGGTTAAATTGCTGCTTTGGGCATTAATGGCCAAATTAGCACCGGACGCCCCTTTTTCTATATAGCTATTTTGTTTTAATTGCGTATATTGAATGGACGCTAGGGGAGCGGCTTCTATTCCATTGACGCGCAATAATACAAATCCACCACGTGCTTTTCCTGTATATTGAAATCCATTAAAATTGCCGGTTGCGGTTTGTTGAGTTGCCGTTATTTGACGCTTATTTTTATAACGGTTGCCTGTCACTGACACCATACTATCGATAAAAAAAGGGCTGTAATCTAGGCTACTGTAAAAAGCACCCTGCAAACTATTAATGAATGTTGTATTATGGGCAACGTTCATTAAATTATTGGATTTTACATGGGTGTCTGCATAACTAATGGCCGCCCCTATTTTAACCGTTTCGGTCAAAGGCACGTCCCCTAAAAAGCCAAATCCGCCGGTAAATGCCGTATAACCTTGAATTCCGCCCTGCTTTTGTTGGCGACTGGTATTGGCAAATACCATTGGACCATAGGAACCACGACCTTCTGCCATATCCCCTGCTGAATAGCCTGATTTATAAAGATCAACGCCTGCACGATCAGCATCTAAGCGATCGGCTATTTTTTCTAATGCTAAATTTTGCGCGATTAAACCGCCCATCAAGGAGCCCCCGTTTGTCGTAGGCGCTAACTCTACCAGAGCATTTTGCAAAGCAGCGACCGTCGGAAGTGAATCTACGGCTAATAAAAGTTTTCGCACATCAGCAGTCTCTCCTGAATTTCGAAATTGCTCTAAGGTGTTTGCAACATTATAGTAAGGAGCGGTGGGAGGTTCTTTAAGCATCTGTACGTAAGGCGTGCGTATGGCAGTTAGTATCAAATTATTTGCATTGGCTGTTTTGGTAATAGACAGGACAAGAGAAGATGGAGCAACCAAGACAGTATTATCTGTTAAAATGCCCCCGGAACTAATAATAGTATAATTGCCACTTAGAATATCAACCTCATTCTTAGGTGACAGGACTTCTATCTTACCTTGCAGTGTGGCAGCGCCGGCGATCGTCAAACTGCCAAAATTGCCAATTCCTACTTTGTTTAAAGTTGTTTGAAAAATTCCATTTGGTGTTTGCATATATGTGCCGGTTATGGTTTGTGCATCGCTGAGCGCGAGTATGCCAGCATTTGTAACAGGCGCTGTTAAAGCATTATTAACCGCTAAAGTGCCAGAATTATTTATTGCTATCTGATCGGCTACTATGGTGCCTGCGGTTGCAAAATTGCCATTAACATTAATCTGTAAGCCACCGACTCCGGCGACAATATCACCCGTTACATTAGAACCTGCGTTCAAATTTAAAACGCCTGCCATAGTCACATGAGGCCCTATCACCAATCCACCGGTATTCGCAAAAGGGTTAGCGTAAATTGTTGTTTGGTTGCCTGCAACCCCATTAAAAATCATCGTGCCACTATTAGCAAGGTTAGTGACAGCGAAACTCACGCCCGTTGCTAGAGTCCCTAAACTTACCGTGGTGTTGGCAGCCACATTAAAATGGTTAACCCCAGTTACTGAAATACCCGGCCCCCCCGTTATGGAAAACTGGGTATCATTTGCTAGTATGTTAATAGCTTCAAGATTGTAAAGAACTGGAATGTCATTATTATTTTGAAGGCGTCTGAATGTGGTTGTTTTAATATTCCCAAATATATTTACGATTCCCTGAGAGCCTGCAGCTCCCGAGTTTCTGCCAATTTGCCACTCACTTGCCATATTTCCGCGCAAATTAACTATTGCTGCCACGTTGGCATTTGGCAAAAGAATGCCTCCTGTGATCGTTCCACCAATACTGGTAAAATTGATGGGAGAAGCTGTCAGCGAAGCTAGATCCACCGCGGGCTGAGGGGCCGATCCAAAAGCGGTCAGCTCAGTGCTCATAGTACCCGTATTGATAATGTTGACCGGCCCGGCGTTGGCGCCACTTCCACTCAACGCGCTTTCACTAAGCGCGTTGTGGTTTGTTATCACTCCATAATTCGTAATGGTTGTATTGCCTTGAAAACTAACGGCTGTAGAGTAACCTTGCTCGTCCAAGTCCAGAATTTGAATGGTTCCGCCCTCCTGGACAGTAAGTGTGTCTCCAGCAATTAACGTTTTTGTTGCACTTTCGCTGATCCCGTTATTCACAACGTAATTGGTAGCAAAGGCTGGCAATCCGGCAACGCTGGCTACCAATAACGCGAAAATACGTGCGAGTGTTTTATTCATTCAAATGCAGGTCTCAATCCTTCGGTTAAAAATGTATATACTCTTATGGTTTAAAGATATACTAACAACCCATGATGCGCCAAAACGACCTATCTCTACTGTTAATGATTTTATTATTGAGCGGCTGCGCAAAGCTAAGTCCTGCCCGGCAGACAAGCTTACGGATAAACACTCAAGCCAATGCTTTGCAAGCAGGGTTTTCCCAAAGCCGAATAGCTACCCGTTCATTTTTGCTCACCACTTATCAAAAATTCACTGAGGCGGACAAAACCTTAGCCATTTATATCGAAGGCGATGGCCGCTCTTACTTAACGCGCACCCAGGTGTCGCCCGATCCAACGCCCATTAACCCCCTTGCATTAAAGCTGGCAATCCTTCATCCCAACACTCAGCCGGTGGCCTACCTTGCCAGGCCCTGCCAATATACGCCACAGGCTTTGGATAAGCACTGTACGGCTGCGGTTTGGACCGATCAACGTTTTTCCGAACCCGTGATTCGTTCCATGAATGAAGCCATTAACGTTTTAAAGAAAAAATCCAAAGCCAATACACTTCATCTTATTGGATTTTCCGGTGGCGCAGCCGTAGCGGTATTGATTGCTGCAAGGCGGAATGATGTGGCCAGTTTGGCTACGGTGGCAGGTGATCTTGATCCTAATACTTTAAGCAACTATCATCACACAACGCCTTTAACAGATTTTATAAACCCCCTTTCGGTTATTTCTAACATTATTCACATTCCACAGCAGCATTATGCAGGCGAAAAGGATAGAATAGTCCCTGCCTTTATTGCTGAACAATTTGTAAATGCAGTGAAGGGGGCGGGCGGGCTTAAAGTAAACCGTATAATCTTAAAAAATGCGACTCATCATACCGGATGGGAAGAAGCTTGGTTAGATCTTTTACAGGATCAATATTGAATGAAAAAAACGCTTAAAATTGTTTCTCGAAAAAGTGCTTTAGCACTTTGGCAAGCAAATTTTATCAAAAAAGAATTGCAAGGCTTATACCCTTTACTCGAGATTTCGGTTATTGGCATCCAAACCGAAGGCGATCAAATTCTCGATACCCCATTGTCTAAAATAGGGGGCAAAGGATTATTTGTAAAAGCCTTAGAAGAATGTCTTTTAACGCACGAGGCAGATATTGCTGTGCATTCTTTGAAAGACATGCCCTCGGAATTACCCGATGGATTAATGCTGGCTACGATTTTAAAGAGAGAAGACCCAAGAGATGTGTTTATTTCTTCGCACTTCAGTGATCTTGCGACGCTTCCTGCTAACGCCCCTATTGGCACTTCTAGCTTAAGACGCCAAAGCCAATTATATGCGCTGCGTTCCGATCTGTGTCTTAAAAACATACGCGGCAATGTGGATACGCGCATTCAAAAGATGGAGGGAGGGGAATGTGCTGCTCTCATTCTAGCCGCAGCCGGTTTAAAGCGCTTAGGCCTTGAAAATCAGATTCGCAGTTACCTACCGATCACCCAAATGTTACCTGCGGTTGGGCAAGGTGCACTTTGTATAGAATGCCGCACACAAGATATTGAAACAAAAGAATTACTGTTGCCTTTACACCATATTCCGACCGAACAATGCATACGCGCAGAGCGAACTCTAAATGCAATTCTTGGGGGCGGGTGCCAATTGCCGATTGCTGGGTTCGCAGTGATAGATGAAAGCGGTATGCTAACACTCGAAGGCATGGTAGGCAGCCCCGATGGGCGCACTCTTTTAAAAGCAAAGGCTACTGCAAAACCCGAAATGAGCGTGGATATTGGCAAAACAGTGGCGGAAAAATTATTAGCGCAGGGCGCGCAAAATATTATTAATGCGGTGTATTTAGATAAACCATTTTAAGAGGAAACCATGCGGGTATTGGTAACACGGCCAAAAAATTTTGCACAAGAACTTTCTATCCGACTGAGTACCCTGGATATAGCAGTGGAAAGCTGCCCGATGGTAAGCATTCACCCGACGCCCCACCAGGCAAGACTCTACACGGCAATCCAAGAACTTTCGAACACGAATATGGCTATCTTTGTTAGCCGGAATGCGGTCGATTTTACCCTGCCCCATATTCTTGCGCATTGGGGGACTGTGCCGCCGATTGCATGGGTTGCCATCGGCCAAGGCACCGCCAAATCGCTGCAACAGTATCAGGTACCCAAGGTTATTTTCCCCGCTCACCCCCCCTATGAATCAGAAGCTTTATTACAATTGCCTGCCCTAAAAAACCTGCACCAAAAGAAGTTAGTTATTTTTAGGGGCAACAATGGCCGTAACTTATTAACCGAAACGTTAGTGGCAAGAGGGGCCAAGGTAAAAATAGTAGAAAGCTATCAACGATCCCTGCCTATCCCTGCTATAGTTGAAAGACTAGCAAAGCTGCACCATACTTCTATAGATGTCATTGTCACAACGAGCGCTGAATGCCTAAATAATCTTAACCGACTGATTAAGGGAGATGGTAGCTGGTTAAAAAACATCCCCATTATTGTCGTAGGTTTACGTATGCAAACATTAGCGCATACACTGGGATTTAGGTTTCCTATTTTGGCAGCGGGGGCCGATGATATGTCTATAATTAAGGCGTTAACTGATTTGAAGGATAAAAGACCGTGAAAACAGCTACATTTAGCTTAGTTATTTCAATTACTATAGCCATTTTTAGTTTATTTCAATTTGGGAAATACCAAAAATTTAGCTATTCCAGCCTGGAACACACTCAAAAATTAGAACAACGCGTCACCACTCAATTTGATGCTATACAAACGGAAATTGCCAAACTTCAACAAAAAACACAAGAAAACACCAATACGATTTCTGCGCGTCATCAAAACTCGGTTATCTCGCTTGCCGAAACCGAATCTTTAATTTTTTTAGCCAATATACGCCTGCAAGCTGCCCGAGACGTTAAAACAGCCCTTATTCTGTTAAAAACCGCCGAAGAAAAAATACAATTGATGCAAACCCCCCACTTATTACCACTGCAACAATCTTTACGCCAGGATATCCAAGCATTACAAGCGGTTGTGGTAGCAAACACAGAAGATCTTTGGATGAATATCAATACGATTATTGAACAAACTGCAGCCCTTAGCCCACGCACGCTTAGCTTAGGTTTGCAAACGGCAGTGCACGAACCAAAGACTCCCCCTGAATCGCTCTCTTGGAAACAATCTTTATTAAAAAGCGTTTCAAGTATGAAAGATCTGATTAGCATTCGGCATTATTCAAAACCCATAGAGCCTATTTTGTCCGAAAGACAAGAAGAACTTGTCAAAGAGAATCTGCGAGCACTATTAGAGCAAGCTCGACTGGCTGTATTAACGCAAGAAGAAAAAATATATCAAGAAGCTCTGAAAAACTCAGTCAAATGGTTAGAAACCTATTATGACGAAAGCAACCAAGTCGTTAAGAACGCACACGTGGCTTTGCAAACTTTACAAGCTTCTCATTTACAAATGCAATTGCCAATTATTACATCCCTTGAACAATTTAAAACATTAAGGTAACAGTATTATGCGGCTATGGTCGTTTATTATCGCACTTGCCCTCGCAATAGGCCTTGGCATTATCATTAGCCAAGACCCCGGGTATGCCTTATTTTCTTATAATCAATGGGTTATAGAAATGCCCTTATGGCTCTGTGGCATTTTATTTTTAACGTTGATAGCGCTTACCTTATTCGCGATATGGACAACCAATGCCGTATTCACCAGTACGCATAAAATAAAAATTTGGTGGGAAAAACATAAAACGCATACCGCGCGCTTACAAACCTATCGAGGGCTATTAGAGCTTGCTGAAGGTCGATGGGAAAAAGCAGAACGATATTTAAGCCAAAGTGCCTCTTTAAGCGACACGCCGCTCATTAATTACCTGTCTGCTGCCAATGCTGCAGAAGAGGTGGGATCACTTGAACGACGCAATCATTATTTACAATTAGCATTTGATGCCAGCGCGGGTTCAGAAGTTGCCGTTAGATTAACCCAGGCACAATTACAATTCAAACATGGGGAATTAGAACACAGCATTCGCAATTTGGAGGATTTACGACTTAAATCACCAAAACACCCGAAGGTATTACAACTATTATGTACCCTGTATGAAGCGACCCATGATTATCAATCGCTACTTTTGCTATTGCCGGTTTTAAGAAAATTGAAGATTTTATCGAAAGCAGCGTTTGTACAGTTAGAACAAAAGATCTATTCTGAACTTTTACCTTACTATGCCGATCAAGGTTTAGAACGACTCACAGCCTTTTGGCAATCAAGTCCTTCTAGCGTTCAACAAAATCCTGCAATTGTGTGTCAATATGCCCAATTATTATTGATGCGTTCTGCCAACCAAACAGCAGAAAATCTATTAAGAGCCACTTTAAAAAATACCTGGGACAAAGCGCTTATCCATTGCTATGGATTAGTGCCTTCTGATTTCCCCAAAAAACAGCTTAGCTTTGCCGAAGCATTTTTAAACACACACGTAGAGGATCCTATTTTGTTACTCACCGTTGGTAGGTTGTGTTTAGCCAATAAATTATGGGGGAAAGCCAGAGAATATTTAGAAAAAAGTGCATCGCTTCTTCCACTGCCAGAGACTTACGCAGAACTTGCCCAATTGATGGAACACTTAGCATTGGATGACAAAAGAGATGAATATTATAAAAAAGGCCTTCTTTTAGCGACAAAAACCACACTTGCTTGCAAGCCAAATGAACGCCTATGTCTTATCTACGAAGACAGGCTATAAAGTAATTTCACCGATCAATATACTGTTTATTTGGACTAGCATGCTAAAAATTTTAAAAGAAAATCTGTTGCTTCTCTTTGGAGCCCTTTTGCCTATCCTATTAATTATTTTTTTCACTTTAGCCTATGTTATACCCAAGCACTTCGTAAAGTCACCTCAATATGATTTTTTATATCTTGCTAGTGCTTATTCGCTTGATGACGTGATCACACAAGTGACGAACGGAAAATTGAGGATTTGGATAGCTCCAACTATTAAAAATCAGACATTACCGCTGCCGAAATTGCTGCGTTTTAAAGCGAATATCCAATCGAGCATAGAAGTCCCGATTAAATTGCTGCCACGAGCGTCTGCGTCTGGCATTAGCACTACGGAAAAAGAAGAGTTTGATCTGTCTGAATTACAAGACTTGAGAATTGACACAAAAAATATAGCACCCGATGGTTACAAAATAGAATTTTCTTCGCTCAATGAGGGAGGCGCTCTCAATATAATTGCAACCAATCCTTATCAGAGCGGCTTTAGAATTGCTAAAAACGGAAATATTATTAAAATCTCAAATGAGCGCAACAATCAACATAAGCTGCAATCGATTAAAATTATTGGATGGATTTTGCCTCAGCAGGACAAGAAATGAGCTTTTTCTCTTCTTCTAAAGCAGAATACCTACAAGAAATCATCAGAATTGCCGTAAAACATAAAATTACCGCTAGCGAAATTAACGATGCGTTTAATAGTCCTCATCAAAAAAATCAAGAAACAGAAACCTTAATGAAAGTTTTTGCTTATTTAAGCGGAATTTTTATTTTTTCAGGAGTGAGTATTTATATTGGGACATTTTGGCCTAACATGACGAGCATACTAAAAATACTGTTTACCTTTGGCTCAGGATTGGTGCTTTATGTTATGGCAATTCTGTTGTCATTCTATCAACAAAAAAATGTCCAAATGTTAACGCCATTATTTTTAACTGCGGCTTTCTTTCAAACCATAGGTTTTTTTGTGACTATCAATGAATTTAACGGGATAATAAACTTTAAAATAGCATCCGTATTGATTTTTGGAATATTATTTACTCAGCAAATGCTTACCTTTTTTAAAATAAAGCGCCCTTCCTTATTATTTACTGCCATTCTCTTTTGGTGTTTACTTATTTTAAGCCTTTTAAATTTAACCCATGTAAAAGATAAAATAATTGAGATCGTTATTGGCGGCTCCTTAATTGGTATTGGTTATTTTTTAAATAAACATCATTACAAAGCTTTAACTAATTTTTGGATTTTTATCGGATCTCTTCTTTTTTTAAACGGTGTTTTTGATGTTTTGCGAAATTCAAAATTTGAAATGCTATTTCTTGGGATCAGTGGGCTTATGTTGTATGGCAGTATGCTTATCAGAAACCGAGCACTTCTATTTACCAGCACGGTATCGACTTTAGGATACATTGCATACTTTACGCACAAGCATTTTATGAATTCTGCTGCCTGGCCTATTTTATTAATTGTCGCTGGATTAATTTGCTTTGGGGCAGGAATTATCGTTATCAAAATTGCCAAAAAATATAATTAATTTTTTTATTTCATGGAAGCCCCCCTTAAATCTTAATTTTTCAAGACAATATTTTTTGTAAAAATTGCTCTATATGATCCACTTCTTCGGGTATTAATGTATGTGTCATCGGATACGGATGCCAATGAACAGCACATCCCAGCGCTTCCAATTTTTGCTGCGATAATTGTGCCAGTGAAAAAGGCACAATAGAATCAAAAGTTCCATGCGCCATAAAAATAGGGGTAGATTGATTGACAGCGGTACGCTCATTTTCCAACGTGCTGGCCAAGGGTAAATAACCCGATAACGCAACAATCCCGGCTATCGGTTTCGGGAAACGCAGGCCTGTGTGTAAGGCCATAGCACCGCCTTGAGAAAAACCGGCCAATACAATTCTTTCACTTTTTATTCCGAGCGACTGTTCCCGTTCAATCAATAAATCAATCGATTGCGCCGAGCGCTGTATGCCAATCAGATCTTCTTTGAGTGCAAAGGTTAACTCCTGTATATCGTACCAACCTCGCATGTGCATGCCGCCATTGATGGTAATCGCACGAGTAGGCGCATGCGGAAAAACAAAGCGAATATTTTGTCCAGGTTTGAATTGCAGACGTTCGGCAATCGGCACAAAATCATTGCCATCTGCTCCCAGTCCATGAAGCCAAATCACCGAAGCGTTTGGCGTGCCCGCATTGGGGTTGATATCAATGGTCGAAAGTATGTCTTTCAAGGGTTTTCTCTTTTATCATTTAAGCCTAATCTAGTATGCCAGAAAATGAAATTCTGGGCTAACCACAGCATTTCAAAAAAACTTGGTTAACTTGCATACCAGAACAGCAACCTCGGCTACAATAAAAGAGTATGATAAAGTACTTTTTTAAAGTTCATTTAGGATGGGGATGTAGGTATGGTAACTAAGCTTTTAAAGTGGCTATTTCGGATAATTGTTGGTCTTATCTTAATCACGCTCCTCGCTACCATAGGCATCGTCAATTTTGTCAATCCAAACCGATTTAAAGGGTTGATTGAACAAGAAGCGCTTACGTTAACCGGTCACACACTGCGCATACAGGGACCTTTATCTTGGCAATGGTATCCGCTTCTTTCTTTACAATTAGAGGATGTTAGCTTAGAAACACCCCCCCCGCTTAACGCTAAACTGATGTCGGCAAAAACCATTAAAGCAGAATGTAGCCCTGCTTCTCTGTTATTTGGAAAATTATTTATCAATTTGAAATTAAAAGAAGCCATCCTCAACCTTCAAATCAATACCACTGGGCAAACGAACTGGGATACCCTCAAAACACATCTGAGCAATTCTAAAAACAATCATGAAAATACTAATGCCGCTAACAAACAAATTTTAAACAATATATATATAGAAGACGGCAGCCTAATTTTTGAAGATAGCCAGAAGAATACCCATTATAGACTTTCACATATTAATATTACTGCCAATAGTCTATTGCAAAGCATTATAGGCACTAGCCCTTCATTTTCGGTCCAATTTGATCTCGACTCTAGCAAAAAATCGTTAGGCAAATTTGCTTTAACCGGAAATATGGCACTAAAGCCTGCGCTGAATCAAATGCACATCCAAAACATTGCGCTATCGCACACGGCAAAAAATGGAAACAACAGCGCGATAAAAGGCGAGGCAACCATTAGCGATCTGAGCAAAAACCCTTCCGTTCGGGGAAAATTAGAAACCAATAAAATAGATATTAACGCCTGGCTAAAACTTTTTGATATCGCACCGAATGAATTTATTCCACCCGCTGTAAGCCTAAAGACTTCCTTTAGCACCCTAGGATCGGAATTAACGATTTCCGCACTTCAAATTGATTTACTGAAAAATGGAACCCTTGAAGGCGACATGACCGTAAATCTAGCGAACCCAGCTTTGCGAGCCCTTAAGCTGCAGGGGAACTTTTTAGGTAAAGCCCTACAATTCAACAAAATCAAGATAGATACAATCAGCGGTAATGTGTTAGTCAAGAATGGTATTCTAACGGTTGATCCGATTACCCTACACATTGCCAACAGCCTGCAAAAAGCAAGCGTGCAAATCAACTTTCAAGGAACAGTCCCTAAATACTCGCTTACCCATCAGGCCGATAACTTTGAAATCAATGATCTGCTCACTTTATTCGATAAAAAGGATAAATTAGCCGGCAAGACAAGCATCAAGCTAAAGTTGACCGCAACCGGCAATACCCAACAAGAATGGCAACAAAGCTTAACCGGAGATGCTCAGTTTGAAATCGCAAACGGAAAATATTATGGCATCGATTTAATGGCGTTGGTAAAAATGGCACAATCCCAAGTACATTCACTAGTCAATGCGTTCACGCATAAACAAAGCCTAGATACCAACACTATCCTTAACACAGAAGAAGCCAAATGGAAGCCTTCACCCACTGCCTATACTCCCTTTACCCTGGCAAAAGGAACGGCTACCATTATGAATGGCCTGGTGAAAAATCCGGATTTTTCTATGGTTCATACAGACTATGCGATAACCGGGCAAGGAACCTACAACTTAAATAATGAACGAATAGACTATCAAACATCCGTGCTGCTCAAAAACAATCCTGATCTTAAAAACGATCAAATTGCACAGTTCTTAGCTCAAACACCGTTGGTGGTCAACATTCAAGGCTCCTTAGATTCCCCAAGCATTAAGCCGGATATAAAAGATTATACCAATCGGGCAATGAACTATGCGAAAACGCATTTAATGGAAAAAGTGATTGAACAAAGTATCCATAAAGCACTCGATCAATTATTAAAGCATGCGCATTAACCTATTGAATGAACCAACAAAAAATTAACCTAAGGGTGATTGAACGTGATAACACTTTTAAAAAAAATATTAAAAATTTTTATTGCCTTATGTATCGTAGGCTTTATGGTTGTGATCGGAGTAGTCACTCTGATCGATCCCAACCAATTTAAAGCGCGTATTCAAGAAAGCGTGTTCGCCGAAACGGGGCGCGTTCTTTCTCTAAATGGACCCATTTATTGGCAACTGGACCCAGCTTTTTCGGTGGAAATGCAGGATGTCGCCCTGCATAATACGGCTCCTTTTTCAGGTGAATTTTTAACCATAAAAAAAGCACGCATTGAAGCCAAGCTTTGGTCGCTTATTTCCGGAAAATTACTCATCAATATTCAATGCATTGGCTTAAACGCCAACTTAATCCGGAATAGAATGGGACATTCTACCTGGGAAGGCATGCACAGTCTTTTTTCATCGCCGAACAAATTGCCTTGGTTAACGCTAGCGGTGCCCTATAATATTGCCCTAGAGAATGCCTCCGTCCATTGGCAAGATGAAGATAGCAATCAACATCTCATTATCACCGATCTTGCTGTATCGGCTAAAAATTTAGCCTTAGGCTTAGCAGGCCTCGCAGCCCCAATTACCACGAATTTTCAATTTGAGGATTTAAATCGTAACCACTCTGGAAAAATTGCGGCAGAAGGGAAAGCCTATTTTTCTGAAAAATTGCAAAAAATGCATCTAAAAGATATTCACCTCTCAGCCAACCTTGCCAATCTTCCACTTGCCACGGTACGCGGAGAATGCCTTATCCAAAACTTAAGCCAAAGCCAAGAGCCCATGATAGAAGGCACACTTGAAACGGCTGGCTTTAGCTTACAACAATGGTTCACCGCATTTAGTCCTGTAAACGTCACCCTACCCAAATTAATTGATTTTAAAAGTACCTTTAAATACCAGTCACCGTCTTTAGCAGTCCCGACATTTTTACTGTCTATAGAAAAAAATGGCACGGTAGAGGGATCTCTTATCGCCAATGTGAAAGGCAAAACATTCAAAACCTTACAGGCCAGTGCCGCCCTGCACGGTAAAACGCTTACCGTTGCAAATTTACCCTTTACTGACATTAAAACTGCCTTTACCGCTACAGAAGGGATATTTACGTTTGATAAAATTGACGCAGAATCTTTACATAGCCAATATCAAGGCAAGCTTGAAATCGATGCCAGAAGCCCCACGCTGCAACTAGTACTCTCTAGCCAAGTGAAAAGCTTTGAGGCAAATGATTTATTCACTTTATTAGGGGCCAAAGACAAACTGAATGGCAGGTTAGAAGGGGCGATCAACGTGCATACCCATGGCAATCATGCATTTGAGTGGATGAATAATCTCAGAGGTGAGGCTCAGTTTAGCGTATCCGATGGCAAAGTGCAGGGCATTGAATTGCGCCCGCTTTTACAACATGCGCAATCTACCATCAGCCTGCTCACCGAAAACACCGCTAAAAAACAAGTGGTTAATGTTGCCGCTCTGCTCACTGCCGAGCTTGGAGAATGGCGACAACAGGCTGAAAAATCGCAGCAACTATCCACCCCCTTTCGCACGCTCGAAAGCCATATGGTTGCTGAGAATGGCAAACTGAATTTTTCCAATGTTAAATTGCTTCACCCGGATTATACGGTCTCAGGACAAGGCGTATTCAGCCTGGCTGAACAAACGATCGACTTCATCGCTGCAGGTTTATTAAATGCAGTCAGTGATGCACACTCAGCCGATGTATCCAAGTTTCTAAAAGACTCCCCTTTAGCCATTCGTATTAAAGGCCCGCTACAGGATTTGAGCATACGGCCTGATCTCGCGCATTATGCCGAAGGGGCCCTCAAATTTGTTCAAGAAACCCCCATGGATAAATCCACTGAAGAAACGCTAGAAAAGTTATTTGGATTTTAATGCAATTTGAGCAAAAAATATTAAAATGGTTTGATGAATTTGGTCGAAATCATCTTCCCTGGCAAGACAACCCGACGCCCTATCGCGTTTGGGTATCTGAAATTATGCTGCAACAAACCCAAGTTGCAACCGTTATTCCGTATTTTACGCGTTTTATAACCCGCTTTCCCACCGTTCGCGCATTAGCCAATGCATCCTTAGATGAGGTTTACCCCTTATGGGCGGGGCTGGGTTATTATGCGAGAGCAAAAAATTTGCATAAGTCGGCGCAAATCATTAAAACACTCTACAAAGGCAAGTTTCCGACAAATTTTGAAGAGGTTTTGGCTTTGCCAGGAATTGGACGTTCTACTGCTGGTGCTATTTTAGCCATTAGCACCCAGCAACGTTATCCCATTCTGGATGGCAATGTAAAACGGGTCTTATCCCGACATTTTGCAATTTCAGGTTGGCCCGGGGACCCCAAAGTTGCAGAAAAATTATGGCAATTAAGTGAAAAAACAACTCCCTTGCTACGGATCAATCATTATACCCAAGCGATTATGGATCTAGGGGCTACGCTTTGTACCCGAAGCCGGCCAAAATGCGCGCTGTGTCCCATAGGGCGTAGCTGTCAAGCAAAAAAATTAAACAAAGTTCTAGACTATCCGACCAAACGTCCAAAAGTGGATAAACCCATTAAGGCCATTACTTTGTTAATGCTGATGCACGTTAAAAAGCGATTGATCCTGTTAGAAAAGCGGCCTACACACGGAATTTGGGGTGGCTTGTGGAGTCTTCCAGAATGCGCGTTGAATGAAAATATAGAAGATTGGTGTGCAAAGCATTTGGCAATCAATATAAAAAACCCAACACATTGGACACCCTTCCGCCATACGTTTACCCATTTCCACCTGGACATTCACCCGGCTGTCGGTAAAATTTCAAATACGATAAAGCTTAACTCTATTTCCGAAAACTATTGCTGGCATTCTTTCGATCAAATGCTGACGCTAGGTTTACCCGCACCCGTAAAAAAATTGTTAACCAGTCTTTTATAGGAACTGTTAATCTATTATTCCCCCTTTAGGAGTGTTTCATGCAACGTATTGTTTTTTGTAGCAAACTGAAAAAAGAAGCCGAAGGCTTAAACAGCCCCCCTTATCCCGGTGAATTGGGCACCCGGATCTATAACGAAATATCTAAGGAAGGCTGGCAACACTGGCTAAAACACCAAACCCTATTGATTAATGAACATCGACTAAATATGAGCGATCCTAAACATCGAGCATTTTTAGCCATTGAGATGGAAAAATTCTTTTTTAAAGACGGCAGTTCTACCCCACTAGGCTTTACACCTCAGAAATGATTTAGTTGCCATACAATGAAAATAATAACCTTGACGAAATAGCCTAAAATACGGTCTAATGGCTTTTTTCTACATGGCCAGATAGCTCAGTTGGTAGAGCAGAGGATTGAAAATCCTCGTGTCGTGGGTTCAATTCCCTCTCTGGCCACCACTTAATCCCTACAAATTCAATTCTAAAAGCATTCTCGCATTGTGGTAAAACCTAGCCTTATCCTATAATGAACCGTGTAAAATTTTTAAAGATCTGCGTTTTCCGCTATATTGGAGCGATAGCTCATGAAGAGAATGGATATTTCTTCTTACCAAAAAAGATTTTGGCTAGAATGGAAGCTTGATCCCAAAAGTTCAAAATATAATACCCCCCTTGTCTATACGCTACAGGGCAATTTAAATATTGAGGCCTTATCCCAAGCTCTTTCCGAATATATTAACCACTTCCATCGATCGGCTAAATGTTATTTTGAAGAAACACAGAATGGCATTGAACAATGTGAACCCGAACACGTGGATGTCAATATCGATTTAATCATTCTGTCCGAATTGAAAAATCTCGAGCAGGAAAAAAATGCGTATATCCGTAAAATTTGCCAATACAATTTTGATTTATCCTCTCCACCTTTGTTTAAATTCGGGTTACTCAAAATTTCTCATAGCCAATATGTCCTCATTTTAAATTTTCATCATATTGTAACCGATGCGTATACAGGCGAGTTTATGGTGCAAAAGGTAAGCCAACTGTATAATTATTTTGCAAAAGCCGCTCCCTATCCTGCTCTTTTATTTTCTTCATATGAAGACTATGTGCGAAATAACCGTACAGGTAATCAGGATCCTTCGCTGGCTCAAGCAATGGATTTGGACTTTTGGAAGCAAAAGCTCCAAAATTTTCCATTGCACGTTGACTTTTATAGCCCGAAAAAAAATGAAAACACTCCCCACAATCTCGCGTCCTCTGTGTATTTTTCTTTAGAGGAAGAAGCCTCTTCGCAATTTTATAAATGGGTAAAAAAAAATAAGACGACCGTTTTTATTGCACTCTCTACGATTTTCGCTGTGACTTTATCTCGCTATGCCCAGCAAAAATCCATTGTGCTTTCCTACCCTATCAACACAAGACCCGTCGGTTTTCATCAAACCCCAGGGTGTTTTGTCAATAACGTTCCCTTTTGTGTAACGGTAGATACCCATCAAACATTAGAACAGCATATTACCCAATGTACCGCTGAAAGACGAGAAGCGAGTCGTCATCCGTTTTGTTCGCTCACAGAGATTATTCATTCATTAAAAGAAGACAATAATCCGTTAACAAACCATTATTTTAATGTCTCCATCGTAGAGGCCTTTTTAAACTTAACGCCACTGTGTTTTGAAGGAATACAGATCAGCTGTGAAAAGTCCCTGAATCAGGAGTCGTTTAATGATCTCTCTTTATTCTATCAATCAGGAAAAAAATTAGCGTTTAAGCTCGATTATCGCAAAGATTGTTTTGAACCTCTGCTTATCGATGCATTTATAAATCTCTTTTTAGGCTTAATCAAAATACATCCGGTTAATGCATTGCCCTTACAAGATACATTTTCTATACTAGAGAAGAATGAATATCGCTTAATCGAAAGCTGGAATAGCAGCGAAAAGCCATTTGTGGGCGAAAAAACCCTGCATGCACTTTTCCGTCTTCAGGCTCAGAAAACACCCAATGCCATCGCTGTAACCTTAGGCAAACAATCTGTAACCTATCAAGCCTTAGATCAACAATCGGAAGTACTTGCCGCTTATATAGCCCAGCAAATGTACGTAAAACAAGATCTATCTTTGAACAAAGACACCATCATTGCCTTATACTTAGAGAAAAGCGTAGAGTTAATTGTGGGCATCCTGGCAATCCTAAAAGCAGGATATGCGTATTTGCCATTAGATGTAGAAGAGGTTGAAAATAGAACTCAATTAATTCTAGAAGATTCTGCCGCACACGTTATTTTAACTAATAGCAAGCATTTTAAAAACCTTTGCTCGCTGATCACATCTGCTAAACCAATTCTGATAGATTTAGATAGAAATATCGCTTATACAATGGCTGCAGAAAAACCCGTTGAAAACACCTCTGCCAGGGGCTTAAGCTACCTTATGTATACCTCGGGCAGTACCGGAAAGCCTAAAGGGGTTATGATTGAACACCAAAGTGTTGTTAACCTTATCCTGGATATGAAAAACAGGATCGGTTTTAGCCATACTGATAGCGTCTTAAGCCTCACCTCCATTGCTTTTGACATTTACGCACTTGAACTTTTTTTACCCTTGCTATCTGGTGGGCAGCATATCATTTGCCCGAATGTGATTCGGCGTGATCCGATAGAAATCACATACTTAATCAAAAAAAATCGTCCAAGCTTTATTCAAGCAACCCCTACGCTATGGGCAATGCTAACACCCCATCTACAGGTGAAAAATGCCAATTTTACTATTTTGTGTGGGGGCGAGGTTTTAGCTGAAAAACTTGCGCTACGCTTAAAAGAAATTTCGTCTAGTGTGTGGAATGTATACGGACCGACCGAAACCACTATTTGGTCGTCTGCCTATAAACTGGAAAATGACACGCTTCCATATATTGGTCGAGCACTAGCGAATACACAATTACATGTTCTAGATGAAGAATGCCGTGGGCTGCCAATCGGAGTCATCGGTGAATTATATATTGCAGGCATCGGACTTGCCAAAGGCTATTGGCAGGATAGCGCATTAACCGATCTAAAATTTGTTCATCATCCAGTAACTAACACGCGCTTATATAAAACCGGGGATCGGGTACGTTGGGCATTGAATGGCCAATTAGAATATATTAGCCGCGTGGATAATCAAGTCAAAATACGGGGCCATCGGGTAGAACTGGACGAGATTGAAGCGGCACTGAATACACACTCCGGCATTCACCAGTGTACGATTTGCATTCAGGTTTATGAAGGCGTTGAGATTTTAGTCGCTTATTATGTATTACGAAAAAACTCTTTTTTGAATAATTTTCTCAATGGCTGGAAGAGTTTGAGCATAGAAGATCTACATCAATACTTAAAAGGGCGGCTTTCTGCCCATATGCTACCAACGGCATTTGTGGCCCTAGATATTTTACCGATGACAACCCAAGGTAAAATCGATAAATTAAAATTACCATTACCGAACCTGTCACACTATTTAGGATATTCAGAAAGTGCTAAACCTTCCGATGCGCTTGAATTACAGTTAATTGCGCTTTGGCGCAGCATTTTAGCCTTACCGAATATGGGGCTGAATGATAATTTCTTTGGCGTAGGGGGCAATTCATTATTGGCGGTTTATTTGGTAGCGAAAATTAATGAACAATTTAACGTTCATTACCCAGTTTCCTGGATATTAAAAAATCCAACCATTAAAAATCAAGCCGCTGAGTTACGAAAAGACAAAAATTTAGTATGTCCTTATCAAGCATTGATTCCTTTTAATGTGAGAGGAAAAACTTCTCCTGTATTTCTGATACACCCCGGTTTAGCCGGTGCTGAAGTCTATGCAGAGCTCGCGTATCACTTAGACAAAAATATCCCATTTTATGCAATTGATTCTTATAATTTAAATACCGATAAACATTTTATAAAGACGATAGAAGAACTGACTAAAGTCTATATTGACGCCCTAAAGCAGATCCAAGCAGTAGGACCTTATTTATTAGGCGGATGGTCATTGGGTGGAATGATTGCCTATGAAATGGCGCAGCAATTGAACCGATCGGGCGATGAAGTTACAACCCTGTATTTATTAGATACGCATATCTATGCCAGAAGCTATTTAGAATATATGCAAAAATTTATTACGGTTAAGAGGCTTATCAAAGAATTACCCATCGATCGAGGCAAATATTTGGCTTCTCTTCCCCCAAAACACTTAACCCGTGTTGTGGCTTCTCTTAAAAATGATATTGCGCTCTTAATCCAGTATACGATTAAACCCTATACTGGGAAAGTTGTATTGGCACAAACCACCTTAAAAACCCCTTTAAGTTTAGGCCTAATGAAGGATGGCTATAATGGTTGGAAAAAATATATAAAAAATATAAGCCGTATTCAAATTGAATCTACACATTTTGATCTCATGGAAGGCACGGCTGCAAAAATGGTTGCCGAGATCTTAAAAAATGATATTTTCAATACGGCTGTAGACAAGGGCAGACATAGCGGTCTGCCCTGACAAACGAAATACGAACGCCCCCATAAAAGACAACCGGTGAAATCAAACTACGCGATTGATTTCGCAGCCACACGGGCGAATATTGTACTGAGTATAAACATCCCCATATTCACCACCACAATGGCAGGCCCTGCTGGCCAATCCCAATGGCTCGAAATCCCTATCCCGAGACACACTGAGATAGCGCCGACCAAGCTTGCAATTATTGCCATTTGCTCAGGGGTTTTAGCAATTTGTCGGGCGGTAGAGGCCGGAATAATTAACAGCGCCGTAATTAATAATATGCCAATAAGCTTCATGGCAACGGCAAAAACAATTGCCATTAATACGATTAATATCCATTGAATGCGGGCAACCGATACCCCTTCTACTTTTGCCAGATCTTCATGCACTGTCATCGATAAAACAGAACGCCATATTTTGCATAATGTTAACAATACAATTGCATCAACGCTATAAATCCAAATTAAATCTTGAGGATTAACCGCTAAAATATCTCCGTATAAATAACCCAGTAAATCCACCCGGATCCCAGGCAATACTGTGGCTAAAATAAGGCCCAGCGCCAGTGTGGTATAGGCTAACATACACAAAATGGTATCGTTCGCCAAATGCTGCCGCCGCGAAAACAACGCCAAAAAGGAAGCGACTACAATACAAATACTCACTAAGCCAATATACACATGAATATTCAATAATAAAGCAAAACACAACCCTAACAACGTTGAATGGGCTAACGCATCGCCAAAATTTGCCATTCGTCGCCAAACCATAATCGATCCCAATGGCCCTGAAACCAATGCAATGCCAACGCCTGCTACCATTGCGCGCGCAATAAAGTCTAGCGGCATACCCCGCCTCCTAAATCATGTTTGTGGTTATGCTTATGTTCATAGAGTGCAAGTCTTTCAGGCTCGCCGCCAAAAAGACTTAAAAATTCTGGATGTAAACGTACTGTGGCAGGATGTCCAGAACAACACACGTGTTTATTTAAACAAATAACCGAATCCGTTCCTGCCATCACCAAATGTAAATCATGCGAAACCATTAAAATGCCACAATCATGGGTATCTCGAATATGCATAATTAATTTATACAATTCTTGCTGCCCTGTAACGTCTACTCCCTGTACAGGTTCATCCAATACCAATAAATCGGGTTTACACAATAACGCCCTTGCCAATAAAACTCTTTGTAACTCACCGCCAGAAATGGCTTGAATCGGTGAAGATTGCAAATGTTCAATCATTAATTCAGCAACCACTTTTTGTAACTCTTTTTTATTCGTATTCCCAGCCAACTGTAAAAACCGTTTTACAGACATTGGCATAAAGGGTTCCACCAACAAACCCTGTGGCATATAGCCCATGCGAATACCGGCTTGCAAAGAAACCTTTCCCGCACTAGGGCGCACCAAACCCAGCACCACTTTGACGAGCGTTGATTTGCCCGCACCGTTTGGTCCGATAAGAGTTACAATTTCCCCTCTATGTACGGTAAGATCAACCTCAGTTAAAACCACTTTCTGTCTAAAATGGACACTGATCTCTTTTGCAGAAACTAATGTCTTGATAATGCCACCCTTATAAGTTGAGTATTTAACATATTTATGAAATCGATAACGTCTACACTATCCTGTTTTATTCTGGTGCTTGGCACGCTTTTTTGGCCAAGTATCGGTCTGCCGATTGGCACATCCCCCCCAAAAGTTGTCGTTAGTATAACGCCCTTTTATGCATTAGTCGCATATGTCATGCAGGGTGTGGGTACGCCAAAACTACTGGTTAAAAATGGATCGTCTCCGCACCAATATGCATTAAGACCATCTGAAATGAAACTGCTTAAAGAAGCTAATATTATATTTTGGGCAGGACCCAACCTTGAAACGTTTTTACTCAAGCCTTTAGCCGGTTTGCAGGCTGAAACGCCCGTCTCTATTGTGGAACTTGCAGCCACCCCTGGCCTTTTATTATTACCAATACGCCAAACACCAAACTTTGATCCCCATCAGTGTCATGATCACAACCATGATCACCCACATGCCGAAGATAATCATCCCGCGATGGATATGCATTTTTGGTTAGATCCCAAAAACGCCATTATTTTAACCGAGCACATTGTTAACACGCTCTCTCAAATTGATCCCAAACATTTGAATATTTATCAACGCAATGCCCACACACTCAAAAAACGTTTACACGCTTTAGATTTGCAGATTGGCAAAAAGATCGCAAAGATCAAAAATAAACCCTTTGTAGTTTTCCATGATGCTTATCAATATTTTGAACATCATTTCGGATTAAACGGGGTGGGCGCTATTACCCTACACCCAGAAGTACCGCCCAGTGCAAAACGCTTAGCCCAGATCCGAAGCCTTATTCAGCAGTCAACTGCCCATTGTGTATTTACAGAGCCGCAATTTCAACCAAAATTGGTGCAAAGTATTATTCAAGATCTGAATGTCAAAACCAGTGAGCTTGATCCGATTGGGCAAGCGAAGCACAATAATCCTGAGGGCTATTTTCAGTTGCTAGACAATTTATCCGATTCTCTATCCACCTGTTTACAATGAAATCATACTGTCTAGCCATAATCCCATAAAAATAAAAGCGCCAAACCAATGATTGCTTAAAAAGGCTTTAAAACACTGTTGTGGCTCACGATCTTTAATTAAATATTGCTGATACACAGCCGTGATAGCAGCGAAGAGTAAACCCACAGGATAAAATAGACCCAACGCTAAAAGCCTGCCCAAAATAATAAATAACCCCAAAACTATGCATTGAAGCACGGCAATGATGAATCGATCATATTTGCCAAAAAAAATGGCGGTTGATTTTATGCCAATCCGGAGATCATCTTCTCTATCGACCATTGCATATTCGGTATCATAGACGATGGCCCAACAAATAGTCGCCAGATACAATACCATGGCAGATACCGGGATCCCTTGCGTTAAAGCAGAAAATGCCATCGGGATAGACCAGCCAAAAGCCACCCCCAATATGAATTGCGGGAAATGCGTATAGCGCTTCATGAAAGGGTAAAGCATGGCAAGCAACAATCCAACAAACGACAGCAAAATCGTGTCTCTATCCAATTGTAAAACCAATATAAATGCCACACTGATTAAGGCGACAAACAGCAACCAGGCTTCTTGACAGCTAATACGCCCGGAAGCTAAAGGACGATCCTTTGTCCTAGCAACGGCTTTATCTAAATGCCTATCCGCAATATCATTGATAACACAACCTGCACTTCGCATAATCAAAACGCCAATCACAAAAACAAGGACAATGCGCGCTGAGGGCTTTCCTTGTCCGGCTACCCACAATGCCATTAACGTTGGCCATAACAATAGAAAAATACCAACGGGCTTGTCTAAGCGCATTAATTGGCTGTACCGATTAAACTGTGTGAATTTCATGCGTGAAATAATGACAGGTTTACGCAAGAATAAAAAGTGCAGCATGTGTTAAATGCTGCACCCAAATTGCCTGTTTCTTCAGGAGACGATGTCACCTTGCCAGTCTGTGTATTATAGGTAATCGTGGTCGCTTACCGGGGCATTTGCCAAGGTAAAGGTACATACGGAAGTCGCAGCTATAGCCGTATAGCAGTTGCTTGCACTTGCTGCGCAAGCTCCGATCGTAATAGTAGGAGGGCTATTTAGCATTGCTAATACGGCTGTCACGCAGGAAGCCGCAGTTGCCGTAGGCGTTGCTGGAGAAGCGGTTGCTATTCCGCCTGCAGGCCAGCCATAACCATTCACTTGAGTGGTACCATTATCTAAGGTAATGTTTGAGCTGGCAGCCCCTAAGGCCCCACCGGCAATCCATGCCGCGTGGGCAATTGAGGCGGCAGATGCCAGACCACCGACCCCTCTATTCGCAGCAACCGCTGCCTGGGAGGTTAAATTCGCAAATTTTGGGATAGCGGCGGCGGCTAAAATTCCCATCACAACCAATAACCATCACCAGCTCTATTAGAGTAAAACCGCTTTGCAAAAACAAATGCAATCTTTGCTTCATAGTACCTGGCTCCGGATTATTTTAAAAAATTATTTTTTACTCACTATAGGAAAAGATTGATACCTTAGCCTACGTTAGAAACACTTTTATTTTCCGCGTACTACCCGAGTCACGGCCTCTATTGATCTTAAGCGCTTAATGGCTTTGGCTAGATGATTTCGGTTGCGAACGCTTAATACAAAGGTAATGGTATTGTGACGGTTGTCTCTTTCATCAATGTGCACGTTTTGAATATTAGCATCATTTTCTGCCAGATTATTGGCCAGCATTGCCAAGACGCCCCGTTTACTTAATACATCGACTTTAAGCTCTACGGCAAATTCACCTTCTACTTTGTCTGCCCATTGAATAAAAATATATTTTTCGGGGGTTTGCGACATTTCTGCGACATTTTTACAACTATGGCGATGAATCACAATTCCCCTACCCGCACTTAAAAACCCAATAATGGTATCTCCGGGAATAGGCCGACAGCATTTTGCATAGGCAACGACCATCCCTTCGGTGCCCCGGATCGCTAATGGGTAAAATAAATGAGAGTCTTCAACGGGTAAATCGGACACCAATCGCCTGACAACCAGCGGCGCAACTTGATTGCCCAACCCCACCTCTTCACACAACTGTTGAAAATCGCTCAATTTTAATTCTTGTAAAAAGGCTTCCAATCTTTTTGCTGAAATGTCTTCAATACACAGAGATAATGAGAGCAAGGAGCGTTCGATTAATCGTTTGCCCAAAGTTCTGGCTTCACTCACTTGCTGAGTTTTCAACCAATGACGAATATTGCTTCGGGCTTTACCCGTTGCGACAAAACTTAGCCAAGCAGGATTAGGATGTGCACCGGCTGCCGTGACAATTTCGACCGTCTGGCCACTGGTTAAGCGAGTGCTTAAGGGCACTAAGCGTCTATCAATTTTGGCAGCAATACAGGCATTTCCAACATCCGTGTGCACGGCATAGGCAAAGTCCACCGCGGTTGCCCCGCTCGATAAAGAAAAGATATCGCCATTTGGGGTAAATACATACACTTCATCTGGATAGAGATCCACTTTAACATGTTCAATAAATTCTTTGGAATTTCCACTATTGCTTTGGATTTCCAGCATTCCTTTTAACCACTCTCTGGCCCGAATTTCTGCTTCCCCGGTTTTACCATCTGCCGCTTTATACAACCAATGGGCCGCAATGCCGTTTTCTGCCATGCGATCCATTTCTTCAGTCCGAATTTGTACTTCCACAGGAACCCCGTAGGGACCTATCACGGTTAGGTGAAGAGACTGATAACCGTTGGCTTTAGGAATAGCAATATAATCTTTAAAACGACCATGAACCGGTTTGTATAAATTATGTACCATCCCCAATACGCGATAACAGGTATCTATTTTATCGACCAATATTCTGAGCGCATAGACATCCATAATCTCCGATAAAGAAAGATCTTTTTTGCGCATTTTTTTATACAGGCTATATAGGTGTTTCTCTCGTCCTTTAATGGCAAAAGGCAAAATATTTTCTTGCTCAAGACGATTTTTCAAATTAAATTCTAAATCACGAATAAGTTCTTTACGATTACCTCTGGCTTTTCGAACCGCTTCTTTCAATACCCGATATCGCACCGGATATAAAAATGAAAAACCGATATCCTCAAACTCTATATGAAAATTATGCATGCCTAATCGATTGGCGATGGGCGCATAAATTTCAAGGGTTTCTTTGGCAATGCGTCTTTGTTTTTCAGGCAGTAGCGCATCTAAGGTGCGCATATTATGTAGGCGATCGGCTAATTTGATTAAAATAACGCGTATATCACGCGCCATGGCTAACATCATTTTCCGCAAGTTTTCGGCCTGCGCTTCCACCCGACTTTCAAATTTAATTTGATCGAGTTTGCTTACGCCATCGACCAAATCGGCGACTTCGTCCCCAAATTTTTCAGCAATTGTTATTTTATCGACGGAGGTATCTTCAATCACATCATGCAGCATGGCGGCAATAATGCTTTGATGATCCATCTGCATCTTGGCTAGGATCCTGGCCACCTCAAGGGGGTGGGAAATGTAAGGCTCACCAGAAGAACGCTGTTGTCCTTCATGCGCTTTTTCTGCCATTAAATAGGCATTCGTAATTTCTTCAACCTGGATTTTGGTTAAATAACTAGAAACCTTTTCGCGTAGCTCGGCAAATCGAAACACGCCATCTCCCTAACCCTTAAAAATTACAGCGACTTTTGCTTTATAGAATCTCTTCCGCCCGCTCTTCAGGGGCGTCTGCTGCAAAAGCACTCGCACCACCCTCTGCAAGCTCTCTTAAGGCAACAACCGTCGGTTTATCATTTTCCCAAGCAACGATAGGTTCAGCGCCGCCTAAGGAAAGCTGTCTTGCCCGTTTGGCAGCAGTGAGTACTAAGTGAAACCGATTTTCAACTTTACTTAAACAATCTTCAATCGTAATACGTGCCATTTAAAAACCTCAACTCAAGTAGAAAACAAACTTAAAAAAACCTTTCATCCCTTATCATACAATATTTATTAAAATTTAGCTAACTCAAAAGTTTTTGAATTAATTCACGCTGTTCAGTCATCGCATAGCTTTGGTGCAATCGATGACATTGAATAATTGACTGCAAATCTTTTAACGCCACTTCAAACTGATTATTACAAATCAAATAATCATATTCACAATAATGCGAGAGTTCTTCTTTTGCCTCATTCATGCGTTTTTGAATGACGGCTTCATTATCACTGTGTCGTTTTTGTAAACGTTCGAATAGCGTTTCGAATGTAGGCGGCAAAATAAATATACTCTTGGCATCCAAAAACTGAGTGCGCACTTGTTGTGCCCCTTGCCAGTCAATTTCTAACACTACATCTAAGCCTTTATGGCGCGTCGCTTCCACCCAAACAGAGGAAGTTCCATAAAAATTTCCAAACACACAAGCATGTTCTAAAAAAACATTTTGCAATAACATCGCTTCAAATTCTTCTCGACTGACAAAATGATAATCGATGCCATTTTGCTCATGTGATCGCATTTGTCGGGTTGTAAAAGAAATCGAGACGCAAACTTTTGGCATCATTTTTTCTAATGCTTTTAATAACGTTGTTTTGCCAGCGCCTGAAGGTGCTGAAACAATAAACAATGATCCCTTACTTAGCATGTCTACAATTTCCTACTCTATGTTTTGAATTTGTTCTCGCATTTCTTCTATTAACACTTTTAATTCAATCGCATCTTCTGACAAGAATTTATCATTCGCCTTAGAGCCCAGCGTGTTTGCTTCGCGATTTAATTCTTGCATTAAAAAATCTAAACGTCGGCCCATCACTTTTTCTGTGATTAATATTCTATCGATCTCTTCCAAATGCGCATTGAGACGATCTAATTCTTCAGTAATATCCATTTTTTGGAGCAATGAAACCAAAACCGCTTCAAATCGACTGGGATCTATTTCAATATTGAGCGAACTCAATTTTTCTAAAAGCTTTGTCCGAAATTCTTGTAGAATTAAGGGTAACCGTTGATGAGTTTTTTGTAACCGGCAACGGATGCTAGCCAATCGCACTTGTATACATTTTTTAAGTTTTGCCCCCTCTCTTGCTCGAGTGTCACTCAAGTCTTGTAAAGCCAGGATAAAAGACTGCTTCAGTGGCTCCTTGAGCGCTACCCAATCTTTTTGCACCGGTTGAAGAATAGAAGGCCAACGTAAAATATCCAAGACGGACAAAGAGGTTGTTGGAAAACGCGAAATAATTTCTTGGTTTGCAACCATTAATTGATCTAAAACATCCAAATTGATAACAAATGCGTTATTTTTTTCTTCCGATAATTCAAGCCTTAATCCACACTCCACCTTGCCTCTACTTAAGGTAGCCTCTGCGATCGCACGCAAATCAGGTTCTACATCATTTAAAAATTCGGGCAATTTAAAGGAAAGTTCTAAAAATCGATGATTGACTGAACGCAGTTCCCACCGTGCCATCCCGTTTGGCAATTGTATACTTTGATTGGCATAGGCCGTCATGCTGTGTACCATAAATATCCTTTACGAAAGCGTGACTTCAGCTTTTGGTCTATACAGCGTTAACATTAGGTAACTCATGAGTCCTATCAAACAAACAAATCCAATGCTAAAAGATAAGGGTATCACTTTTCCTTGACATAGTTGCCCTATCCAACTTACACAAAAAGCGGCACAGACAAATTGTATTGCCCCCATTAACCCCGAGGCCGTTCCGATCAATTCTGCGGATACGGAAGTCATTGCACCTGCAGAAGCCACGGGGAATAAAAATCCATTTCCCAAGGTAATCACACACATAGGAATGATAATCGTATAGGGGCTATGTTCTAATATTAAGGAACTTACTATCATACAAAATCCCCCTAAAACAAAAAATGACATCCCAATTTGTAAAAGCTTTTCTATATTCATTTTTTGCGTCAATTTTTTTGCAGTCAAATTACCGATTAGATAGGCAATGGAAAGGACTATATAAAAATGTCCGATTTCTTTAGCGCCAAATCCTAGGGTATTAAAGACAAAAGGCGATTCTACGGTATAGCATCTAAACACACAAAAGCTTGCGCTAATAATAAAGACATAGCCTAAAAATTCAAGATTACGGAGAACACCTACATATTTAGGAAGATTATGGGCCAATAGCGTAGGCTTCAGAATAGTCGGATCAACCGTTTTTTCTTTTTGCTGAGTTAAACAAAAAAATACGGTTATCAAAATCAGAAACCCAAATCCTGCAATAAAATAAAAGGTGGATTGCCAGCCAAAAAAATGTGTCAGATACCCCCCAACAAAAGGCCCAATTGCACTGGATAAGCCAACAATTGGAAACACGGTCGAAAAAACCTTAACGGCATCTTGTCTATTGAATCTATCTGCCACCAATGCGCGACTGATAACGGATCCTACCCCACCGCCCATCGCTTGTAACATTCGAAATACAACAAATTGCGGAAGTGTTGTGGCACAAGCACAGAGAATAGAAGAAATCGTGAAAATTGTTAAGCCAACCATCAGCACTCTTTTCCGACCAAAACGATCCGAAATAATGCCGGCCACTAATTGGCAACTTGCAAGCCCTAATAAAAAAACCGTAAAGCTAGATTGAATTGCACTTTGGGTACAATTAAAATAAATCGCCATTTCAGGCAAGGCAGGTAAATATATATCGGTGGCAAAAAGGCTAACCGAGGCCATAGCCGTAATCACCGAGACAAAGAAATAATGATTCTGATTTAACAACATTGTTTGTTCCTAAACGATCGCTTAATTTTTCGATCGATTTTTTGGATTTCTCACAGGTTAGCAATCTACCATTGTAGGTTGACTGCCACAAGGAGTCAACTGCTACACTAGTTAACTATTTTCAATACCTTAGGATTACATACACTTGCTTAGAGTTATTACAGCTAATGTTAATGGGATCCGTTCCGCGGCTAAAAAGGGTTTTTTTAGTTGGTTATCAAAACAGAACGCAGATGTCATTTGTTTACAAGAAACACGCTGCCAAGAATCCTTAAGAACCGATCCGCAGTTTTTCCCCCAGCATTACCATACGTATTTTTTTGATGCCGAAAAAAAAGGCTATAGCGGCGTAGCGCTTTATACAAAGACAAAGCCTACGGCCATTCACCAAGGCTTAGGCTGGGGCATCGCCGATACAGAAGGACGATATCTTCAAGCTGACTTTGGCCCTCTCAGTGTCGCTTCACTGTATTTACCCTCCGGAACCAGTGGCGAGGGCAGACAAGATGTTAAATATGAATTTATGCAAAAGTATGATGAACGTTTAGCAGCACATAAAAACGATGGTCGCCAATA
Organism: bacterium; assembly: GCA_027364575.1. GTDB lineage: Bacteria > Pseudomonadota > Gammaproteobacteria > UBA6186 > Azoamicaceae > CADEGZ01. Next base: position 79,838 of record DAHXPC010000005.1, on the reverse strand, counting down.
TATTCTCTGTGGCGATTGGAATATTGCCCACAAAGAAATTGATATCAAAAACTGGCGAACCAACCAGAAAACTTCCGGATTTTTGCCCGAAGAACGTGCCTGGCTCGATAAAGTGTTAGGTCCTTTAGAATTCATTGACGCTTTCCGTGCTCTAAATAAAGAATCCGAGCAATATACTTGGTGGTCGCAGCGGTCCCGCGCCCGAGAAAAAAATGTTGGATGGCGCATTGATTATCAAATAGTGAGTCAAAACATTGGCGACACCATCCGAGCCGCAAGCATTTATAAAGACGAGTTCTTTTCTGATCATGCCCCTCTTATTGTTGACTATGATCTTAACATAGCGTAAAGCGCAAGACCGTCAGCATGGCCGATGCTGATCCCCCTTTGTCCACTTTTGCAATACGTATATTCAGTTCCTATACTTACATCATGAATAGGGATATAAAAAATTGTAAATCTGACTGCAATAAGCAGTTTGGCTTTAGCCTGCTTGAAGTTGTGATCGCGTTAGCGATTATTTCGGTGGGTGTATTAGGCATGATGACCCTTCAAATAAATGGAGGGCGACTGGCAAACGAGGTAGCGCATACAACGGTTGCGAATATGTTGCTACAAGACATGGCGGGTCGTATTCAAGCAAATGCCGTGGAAGCGGCAAAAGGGCTAAACAGTAATTATCAAAAAGAAGGCAACAAGTCCCAAGCTACCAATCCCAATTGCTTTAGCGCCACCAATGCTTGCACCTCTGCGGATATAGCAATCAATGATATAGCCGAATGGCAGCAAAATGTTAGCGCAGCGCTCCCAGGCAGCACAGCCGTCGTTTGTATGGACACCAATCCTAACACGGATCCAACAGTCTCCGCTTCTACTTGTACAGCTCCTAGCACCAACCCTTCTGTGATTAGTTTTACCATTAAAATACGCTGGACAGAAAAAAACGACCCTAAAAAAATAATGACCACTGCGATGGTTCCGGCTGCAACGTTGTGACAAAGACAATAGCTGCTTTTGCTAAATACAATACATATTGAGGAAAGTAAATGGATGTAACTGAAAAAGATAAATCTTCTTTACTTATTCACTCCTCTGGCATGACGCTCGCCTCTATGCTCATTGGTCTAGCACTAAGCTCTTTTTTAATTTTAGGCTTAGGCGAGCTGCTACAAGTTGGCTCAAAAAGTCAGAAATATACGAATAATATGAATCAATTAAATGCGAATGCGCTCAGTGCTATACGGTACCTAAATGCTCAACTGTCTATGAGCGGTCATGGAATGGCAGTGCCAACCACCTTAAAATCAATCCCCCCTGCGAATGCAGGTGCACCACAAATGGCAATCCCCGGCTGGACCTATATAGGGTGTTTTACAGACACAAATTCTTCGCTATTTTCTACCAATAGCACTTCTGGCTTGCCCAGCAAATGTGCAAAAGACGTTCCTGCTACCTCAAATTTTTTTGGCATGATGAACGGCGGAACTTGCTATAAACCCACCACTACCACCAATAGAGCAAATCTATTACCGAAACAAAGCTCCCCCAATACTTGCTCAACCGCTTGCAGCACAAACTCTGCTTATAATTGTGGGGGTCCAACGGCGACCCCTCAAGCCTTCACAGTCTATGAACGCATTATCCCTCACAGCCTTGCTATTTTAAATGACGGGCTCGCCATAAACGGCACAACGGTACAAGGGCAAAAAAGCGATTCCATCAGCATGCATATGACCAACCCTTCCGGACAGGAACCTTTAACGGATTGTCTTGGAAATCCGATGACCGGCAATATATTACAAAACTTTTCGATAGTCGCAGGTGCGCAAGTACAGTGTAATCAAATGACTCAAAGTGCTACGCCTATTATTGCGACTGCAAACCCTACCTATGCAAATAATACTCCAGTATTAAATGGTGTGGAATATATGAAAGTGCTAGTCGGTGAAAGTGACTATGACGATGGTGCAGTCAGCCGCTACTTAGCGCCAGGAGATGCAACCATCGATCCTACAAATATTATTAGCCTTAGAATTGCCTTAGTCATGGTGACTCAAGATGTCATCAATCCCATCGCAACACCTGCACCTTCTCCAGTGGATTTAATGGCAGGGCCAGGCGGCACCATGCTTACGTACGATCCCCCCAACGATGGAAAAATTCGAAAAGTATTTGTCACTACAATTTACTTTGAAGATAGAGCAGTAATTCCCTATGAAAATCATTGTGTGTTGGGAACGGGGGGGGCTTATTACATAAAAACGGGTGGCGTTCGCAATCAGAATCAGACGGCCCCGGCCTCAAGCGACACCGGCACCTATTGTACCAATGGCACCACCAATTTTTCCTATAATACTTTAGCGTTGTGTGAGAATAACAAAAATGCGATTACCTGCGGTATTCCAGCACCTACTCCACCAGCGCCGACTTGCACAGGCGGCCAAACGTGGAATGGTAGCGCTTGCGCATGTCCTAGCGGTAGAACATGGAATGGTAGCGCTTGCGTATGTCCTAGCAACCAGCCTTACGTGGATCCAAATACAGGGCAGTGCAGCTTATGTCCTACTGGAGAATTTCAGAGCGGTGACAAATATGGACAAATAGTACCGTGGTGTAGCCCCCAAGGTGGTGGCCACGTAGCTTGTCCAGTAGCGTGTTTATCAGCTGGCGGTGGGCAGTGTACCTCATCCCCACCCTTTGAATCCCCATCCGATCGGTGCGACAACTACTGATGCATAGCATGCAAAAAGCAGGTTTAAAATGCGCAAAGTAAAATGGGCGTTCTTTCTTGTTGGACTATTTTTCATCCAGGCAACTAAAGCCGAGACAGTAGAGAGTTTAATTGAAAGCAATTCGTTAGAAGCAAAGTTGACTGGGAAGAAAATAGGCATTTATCTTGGATCTTTTGATCCCATTCATTATGGACACGAATCAGTTGCCTTAAAGGTGTTAGCTGAAAATTTATGTGATTACTTGATAATCTACCCAGCTTGGGGGAATAATCCAACAAAAAAAAGGATCCCGGTGCAATTGCGTTTAAAAATGATTGAGCCTATTTTTGCCAATCATCCTCGAATATTAACAACCAAACTCTCACCATACGCTTTACAAGACACATTAACCGTAATAAAAAATGGAAAGAATCAGCAAACATCAAATGCCAGACAATTCCAACATGTCTCACCAAGATTTAAAAATTCAGAATTTATTGCCATTGTTGGGTCTGACTTGGCCAATAAAATTGATCGGAAATATAAAGAAAACAAAAAAATAAGTAATTCTCCGAGCAACACGATTGCAACCTTTATGGGCGGGATGAAAATACCCTACGCTCTAAACAATTCTGCTTTTGGCGATACAGCAATTTGCCCTGCAACTTCTTTTATCGTCGCCATGCGAGCGGGTGAAAGCATTAAAGGATTAAATGGCTATATCGATGAACGCCCTATTGCTGGCGTAATATATAATGAAAAAACGAACAAACTTTCCTCAACCCATCTTAAGAAAATGTTGAAATCTAATAATTCCATTAGCCATATCACCACCCCTTCAGTCAGTGATTTTATTCGCGAGAAACACCTTTATCAATAAATCCAATTTGGGAACTATAAGCATGAGACAAAAAGCTTATGTAGCTTGGCTTATCAAGAATGGTTTCTACATTATTAGAGGCGTGAAATATTTCCTTAAAATACAGTTTATTACCATCAATTAAATGGGCCTCGTTAACAACCTTCAGGTATTGAGGCCAAAGCGTGCTAAATTTTCGCAACGATACTCTTGTGATATTGCCAGAGACCATTCTGTTTTCTTTTTGAGCCCGTATTTTTATCCGATGAAGAGCATTTTTTTCTTCAATATAAAAACCATAGAGCGTGATTTTATAACCTTTTTCCTTCGCTTTACGTAACGTCCCTAATGAACTTGCACAAGCGCATGTTCGATCATAGATTATATTAAACCCATTTTCGATGGCGTAATCAGACATTATATTGACCACCCTATGAGCGCTTAGCCACCAAGATTCAAATGCAAATTTTGGACCTTCATTTTTTAAGGTTATTTTATAAGCTGGGATCCTAATTAAAACCTCATCCAGATCGTGAACATGGTAGTTTTCTTTTGGACCTAGATTTAGATTTTTTTTTCTAAAGGTTGTTTTTCCTGAACCAGGTGCGCCTCCTAAGGCAATCATTTTAGGCATTAAAGCAGGCTGAAGCCCTTCTAAGAATTCTTTGTGTAACTGTTCAAGAAATACATCATCCACACTCGTTACTTTTTCATCTGGTTTCAATTTTCCCTTGAAAAACCTTTTAAAATCATCGCTTGTGTTTGTTATTGCAATGGCCTGTTTCAGCTCTTTCGGGAACACTGTAGCGTTCGCAAAACTGCTGTTTGCATATAGCAAAAGAGAGAACACCAGCATGCTTGATGTAAAACGGTTCATTATATGCCAACTATTGTTTATTAAGAAGCTAATTATCCTTAAGTATAATATAAATATGAATATAGCTACGAAACAAAAATAAGCAATGAATATACTTTATGGCAACACATTGATCACAAGAAGACACTAATTTTTTAATCTATTACGTTGTTGGTGGCGGTCCCGGCGGAGAAGGAGGACTCCAAGGCGGCGATGTTGGCGCAGGCGTTGGTGTCTATGGTGTTGCTTGACTAACGGTTGGATCCGAATCCGTATTTAGGAATAAAAACTTGAAATAAGCAGTATCGGGTACAGGAGATGTTGAGCTCGTCGTTTTATTCGCAATAATATTGTACGTGGAATTATCCAATTCCATAAAATAGCGTTGTGTTTTGGTAAAATAACCAGAGGTGGCTTGATACTCACTCAATGTAACGGTGCCATTATCAAGTACACACATATTCCAAAGTGCTGGCGTTGCGGCCACGCCTGCTGCCGCTTTGCCATCGGTAATTTCAATTTTAAATTGATAGGCAGTATCACTACTGGCAGGCGGGCCTGAGATATCTGCGACTAGCGTAAAATCAGGCGCAGCGTTGGGTCCTGCTTTGGCGCGAACAAAATTGCCATTTTGGGCTTGTATTTGAAAAATGGTTTTAAGCACTGAGCTTTCATTTTGTTTTGTTGCCACACCCGTAATGGTGGGATCGATATTTAAAGAGGCGTTAATCGCAGTGGTATTGGGAGCTGGTATACGATAAGCATTATTCGCAACCGATCGTAATCGACACAAATTACCTGGCGGTTTTCCATCTGCGGTTATAAAGGGGGTATGTTTTACATAAGTAGCGGTTAATGTGGCGGTATTCGTTGTGGATTTGCCAACGCCGACTGCCGTAATGGTGTAATATTGGTTTCCTTCAGCAGGATCCCAAATGGATTCTTCAATAACATACTGCGGCGAATCGGTACTTTGAGCGCTAAGCGTTGCAACAGGCGCCTTATTCAAATTGTATACTTTGCACGTTCCATCAGAAGGAAGAGTATCACAGGCGGTTGGTTTAAAGCATTGAGTGGCAAGCCATTTTTTGGCTGCGGCTATCGCAGAGGCTGCCGATTGTGTAGCCAGCATTTGATCTTGGCTATTGACACTGGTTTTCTTTCCCAAAATGCCAGTTTTCATAGTGGTAAGAGAGGCTACGGTGATAACCAGCAATATAATTAAGCTGAAAACCAAGATGTAACCTGGTTGGTTGGTTTTCATTTGCTTTTTTAATTCCATTTAATTGCCTTTAAAATCAACGCATCCTCTTCTTATAGCTTCCTTTTAAAACTTGTGCAAACTCTGCAACCCACTCATTACATACAATATTCGCTAAATATCCAGTGCCGCTTTCTGCTTTTGGATCAAACTCTGTATGCCCTTTTTAGCCAAATCCAACATGCCTTGTAAATCTTGCGTTTGAAAAGGCACTTTTTCGGCACTCCCTTGCACTTCTATAAATGCGCCATGTTCAGTCATGACTATATTCATATCGGTGTATGCATTCGAATCTTCAAGGTAATCTAAATCTAATACCGGCATCTCTTTATAAATGCCAACTGAAATCGCTGCCACCAAGTGCTTAATAGGATTGACTTTCAGAGCCCCTTGTTTACGCAGATGACTAATTGCATCCACCAATGCCACGCAGCCACCGGTAATACTCGCTGTTCGAGTGCCGCCATCTGCCTGTAAAACATCGCAATCAATCGTAATGGTATACTCGCCAAGCAAGGTTAAATCGATAGCAGAACGCAGCGAACGTCCAATTAAACGTTGAATTTCTTGCGTACGCCCAGAAGGCCCGCCCCGAGACTCCCGTTGCATGCGGGAATTGGTCGAACGTGGCAGCATGCCATATTCTGCTGTAATCCACCCCTGATTGGTGCCTTTCAAAAATTTAGGTACACCAGGAACAATACTGGCTGTACATAATACGTGTGTATCGCCATACTCGATTAAAACCGAGCCCTCTGCATGTTTTGTATAATGGCGCTTGATGCGAACTTCTCTTAATTCATCTCTTAAACGTGCACTGGGTCTTATCATATCTATATTCCTTAATGCTAAAAGGGTAATGTCCATAAAGGTTCAACGGCCTCTAATAAACACCGAAATTCATTTTGAATACGTTGCAACGCAAAGGCAGTATCGCCTTCAAAACGCAAGATTAAATTAGGCCCTGTATTCGAGGGTCTTATCAATCCAAATCCATCTTTAAAATCCACACGTAAACCATCGATGGTACTAATCGTGGCGTCTTCAAAATGTGCCAATGCAATTAATTTTTGCACACTTGAAAATTTGCTTTCTTCACTGACTTGAATACTGAGCTCTGGGGTATTCACACTGTCTGGCAATTTAGAAAATATTTCAGCAGCGGTTTTGGATGGTATTTCTTTAGCCAATATTTCTAAAAGACGCGCCCCTGCATATAAAGCATCGTCAAAGCCAAACCATCGATCTTTAAAAAAGATATGACCACTCATTTCCCCGGCTAATAATGCACCGGTTTCTTGCATTTTTGCTTTGATCAAAGAATGGCCTGTCTTCCACATTAACGGCTCGCCACCCGCTTTTTTCACCCCAATGGCAACATGACGCGTGCATTTTACGTCAAAAATAATGGTTGCCTGTGGATTGCGTGATAATATCTCTTCTGCAAATAAAATTAATTGTCTGTCGGGCCAAATAATGTTCCCTGCATTATCAACGGTTCCCAATCGATCGCCATCTCCATCAAAGGCTAAGCCAATATCCGCCTGATGGTATTGAACGGCTTGAATCAGATCTTGTAGATTTTTAGGCTGACCCGGATCGGGATGATGATTGGGAAAATGACCGTCCACTTCACAGAATAAGGGGATCACTTCACACCCCAGCGCCTGGTATAACAAAGGAGCGGCTATCCCGGCTATTCCATTACCGCTATCAATCACAATTTTTAAAGGGCGCTTGGAATTAAGATGAACCTCTTTTTTAACTGCATCAATATAAGCCTCTACAATATCTTGGCTACGGCATATTCCTTTTCCGGTACAAAAGATTTGCTCGTTTATCGCAGAATATAAGGCCAAAATGTCTTCTTCATATAGGGCTTTGCCATCCACCATAATTTTAAGCCCATTATAATTGGATGGATTATGGCTGCCCGTTAACATAACGCCTGAAGAAATTTGTAAATATTGGGTTGCAAAATACAATAGGGGGGTGGGTACCCGACCAATATCCACCACATTGCACCCTGTGGATAATATCCCCTCCACTAAAGCGTCCTTCAGCATATTGCCTGAAAGACGACCATCCCGACCCACCACAACGGTATTATCGTGATTTCCCAATACTTTAGTACCCACTGCTCGACCAATTTCCCTGACAGTTTCTACTGTAAGTGTCTCGCCCACAATGCCTCGAATATCATAAGCTCGAAAAATTTCTTTTGGTACCCTTACCTGATCCATTTTATGCTCGCCCTGTATGCCCATAGCCGCCTTCCCCTCTGGCGCTGGCTTGAAAGGCATTTACCATTTCAAATTGTGCTTGCACCACCGGAACAATCACCAGCTGCGCAATCCGTTCGCCAGGTTCTATCACAAAAGGCGTGACACCTCGATTCCAACAGGAAATTAACAGTTCGCCCTGATAATCTGAATCAATCAGCCCAACCAAATTCCCCAAAACAATGCCATGTTTATGTCCTAAACCAGAACGCGGCAAAATCAGGGCAGCCAGCCCCGGATTTTCAATATAGATAGCGATGCCCGTTGAAATGAGCTGTGTTTGATTAGGGCCAATTTCCAAATTTTCCGATAAACAGGCCCTTAAATCTAAGCCTGCAGAACCATCGGTGGCATACTGAGGCAAAGGGATTGCTGCCCCTAATTTTGGATCTAAAATTTTAAGCTGTATTTGTGTCTTTTGCATCATTTAAAATACTCCCGTGATCGATCGCGTTAGCCCTTGAATTAAGCAAGGTGCGGCTTTCGTAAATGTCAGATTCACTTTATTCGCAGTGCCCACCACTCGAGTTTGATAGCGTTTCCAATCAATTTTTTGGGTAGAAGTCACTTCCAATGTCCCTCGAGTACCTTGCTTTAATTTTGATCGCGTTTTTTCTTTGATTACAATTGAATTACCAATGTGCTCTGAAATTTGCACATCGGCAATCACATTATACAAAACATCCTGAACCATGGCATCGGTTATGGTTGAAACCGTTGCACCCACCACACTGCCCACCGCAATGGATTTTCCGCGTTTTTCTTTTGTCGCTAAACTCCCAATGGCAGCGCCACTGGTAGCGCCTCTTAAGGCAGCGCCAAACCCCCGATTTAATGCCTGATTCGTAGCGCGTAAATCTGAGCGGCCCACTTGTAAAATATTGACTTGCAATAAATAATGCGCGCCCTCGGGTACAGAAACGATGCTATATCCTTTTTCTACCAAGGCTTCTGTTATGGGTGCAATTAAATCTAATTCAGTTTTATCGGAAGTATTCCGGATTTGCAAAAATATTGTTTTTTTATTCGCCGGGATCGGATCTAAAAAAACAGTTGCACTCATTTTGGTTTGTACATCCATTTTTCTTTTATTGATAGCGGTATGAGTAGCGTTACATCCCCCGATCACGGTAAACACACAAACAAGAACGGCCAATTTGCCAAAGGTATTGAGTTCCATCATTTTCCCTCTTTATAGAATCGCCACACGAAGATGCTTGGCTTTATAAAAATTAAAACGCTTATGTTAACATATCTAAGGGTTGCTTTCCCCTTGCTAGATAAAAGCAAGTTGATAAACTTTCACCTTAAACCTTAAGAGCACTTTGCCCTATACTTGCCATGCCCGCACAACATTTGAAGAAAAGGTAGAGGTGATCCCTTTACACAAGCGCTATTGTGTGTACAATGCGTAGTTATACAAAAAATCGTAGCAATACGAAAATTTTATATATAGGTCAATAAATATACCTTAAAATATTTCGTAAGATTACAAACTTACATTTAGAATATACGCGGAGTTATACGATGTCTAGAGTATGTCAGGTTACTGGGAAAGGCGTTTTATCCGGCAATAATGTTTCACATTCAAACCGTAAAACACGTCGACGTTTTCTACCGAATCTTCAAACCCATCGATTTTGGGTGCCAGGAGAAGGCAAATTTGTTAGCTTAAAGGTATGCCATAAAGGTATGCGCACGATTGATAAACGCGGAATCGAAGCGGTTTTAGCCGAACTTCGTGAAAAAGGCGAGAAGGTTTAGGAGTTTCCCAAATGGCAAAAGCAAAATGTGTTAAAGTTAAGCTCGTATCGGAATCTGGGGATTTTTATACCACGACTAAAAACCCAAAACTTCCTCATAAGCTTAAGCTTAGAAAGTTTGATAAAAAAACCCGCAAGCATGAATTATTTGAAGAAAAGAAAATAAAGTAACTATTTTTTGGTCAAAACCTTAAAAAAGTTATTGGATATTCTTTCGGATGGTGAATTCCATTCCGGTGAGCAGCTCGGCAAAGTTTTAAATATAACGCGCAGTGCTATTTGGAAAAACATTAGGCAGCTATCAGACTTTAATTTAATCATTGAAGCAATCCCGAATAAAGGCTATCGTCTTAAAGACAACCTTCAGCTGCTGCAATCGGACAAAATTCTGAGCTGCCTTGAGTCTGATTTAAAAAACCGTTTCGCGCATTTTGAAATATTGGATACGGTCTCCTCTACCAACGATTACCTATTAAATACCCTCTCTCAATCCCCCAAAGAAAATAAAATATGCTTTGCAGAAAGACAAAGCCATGGTAAAGGCAGGCAGGGGCGTGTTTGGGTTTCCCCTTTTGCGAAAAATATTTGCCTTTCGCTGCTTTGGCAGTTTCCAAAAGATCCCAGTACCTTGTCGGGATTAAGCCTTGCCATTGCCGTATCTATTATTGAAACTCTAAACGCTTTGGGATTTGATAAAAATTTAGGGATCAAATGGCCAAACGACATATTATTTAATCATCAAAAACTCGCCGGTATATTAATTGAACAAAGAGGTGAGGCCCATAATCATTGCAGCGCTGTTATTGGCGTTGGGCTTAACGTCAATATGCCCGATACAAACCATTATGATATTGCAAAACCTTGGACCGATCTGCAAAGGCTTACAGATAAACCTATTGATCGAAATCAACTTGCCGGAAATTTATTAAATAATCTCATTAAAACCCTCCTTATCTATCAAGAAAAGGGGCTGAGCGCCTTTATGAAAAAATGGCAACAATTTGATTTAACCCATTGCCAGCCTGTCAATATTCTCACAGCGACAACGCAATTCTCCGGCATTGGGCGCGGGATCAGTCCAGAAGGCTATTTTTTACTCGAAAACTCATTAGGCGTTATTCAACGCTTTTCAAGCGGTGATGTTTCTCTACAATTGTCTAATTAAAAAATAACAACTATGCTTATACCTATCTTCTTTTAAAAAAGGTGTAGTGCGCTATGGAAAGCGACTTTAGCACACAACCTCCTACTTCATTATCTGCAAAACTGCGACGCTTTTTCTTCGGTAAACCGCTGGATCCGAGACAACCCGAAACCCGTTGCAATACAGTGTTGGTGGCCTTTTTAGCCTGGGTAGGTCTTGGGGCCGATGGCCTTTCCTCTGCCTGTTATGGCCCTGAAACAGCTTTTTTGGCTTTAGAATCCCACACCCATTTAGCTTTATATCTTGCCATTGCCATGGGACTCACGGTTTTTATTATTGCGCTCGGCTATAATCAAGTCATTGAATTATTTCCCTCTGGCGGAGGTGGCTATAAAGTTGCCACTAGCCTACTCGGGCCTTTATCGGGACTTAGCTCGGGTGTCGCACTCATTGTAGATTATGTATTAACCATTGCGGTTTCTATTGCAAGCGCTATGGATGCCCTGTTTAGTTTACTGCCCCTAGCAGCTGAGCCTTATAAATCCATCACCGGCGTTACTTGCCTTATCATACTGGGTGGATTAAATCTACGGGGAACAAAAGAGTCCATTAAAATACTCATGCCCATTTTCTTAACTTTTTTTATTTCCCATCTGTTTCTAATTCTATATGGCCTATACGAAAAGGCTAATCATTTACCCACTTTAGTGCCGAATACTCTTCATGCAACGGTACAGTTAAGCCAACAAACAGGCTGGACTTTTATTGCAGCCCTTTTTTTGCGTGCGTATTCTTTAGGCGGTGGAACTTATACAGGACTCGAAGCGGTGTCTAACAATATTAATCAACTAGCCCCCCCGCGTGTGACGACCGGAAAATGGGCTATGCGCTATATGGCAACTTCACTTGCCTTCATTGCCGGTGGGATCATTCTTTTATATTTACTTTGGGATATTACGCCGGTTCCAGGTCAAACATTGAATGCGGTTACATTTACAGCCGTGATGTCGGGGTGGGTATGGAATGGATTAGATTTTACCGCTCCATGCCTAATTTTAATAATGCTAGCAGAAGCAGGCCTTTTATTTGTGGCGGCTAATACGGGCTACATTGGCGGCCCTATGGTACTGGCCAATATGGCAGCCGATTTCTGGCTGCCTACTCGCTTTCGCCACCTTTCTTCTCGTTTAGTCACCCAAAACGGAATCGTGCTCATGGGGATTTCAGCAGGCTGCATTTTATTTTGGACCAAAGGTCGAATGGATTTGCTGGTTATTATGTATAGTATTAATGTTTTTTTAACCTTTAGTTTATCTTTGCTGGGATTATCGATTTATTGGATAAAAAATAAAAATTTAGAAAAAAATAGAGGATTACGTCTTGTGCTATCTATAACTGGATTTATTGTGACAACCAGCGTATTGATTATTATGATAATCGAAAAATTTGCAGCCGGTGGGTGGATCACATTATTTATCACCAGCCTATTATTTTTCTTTTCTGTTTTGATTAAGCAATATTACACCCGCTTTCATCAAACCATGCAAAAAATTAGTGATCGTTTTATAGACGGTGATGCACCAATCCCTCCTCCCCCTGCTTTATCCCTGGATAATAAAGATCCTAGCGCCATATTTTTTGTGGGGGAACATCTAGGCATTAGCTTATATACCTTAAAAAAAGTCATTGAATTATTTCCGCAACAATATAAAAACTTTATTTTTTTAAATGTTTGCGCGATCGATGCGCAAAATATTGCCTTAGAAAACGAGCTTGATACCCTACAAACTGCCAGTGCGCATAAACTCCAGTATTTTGTCGATTATTGCCGAGCAAGAAATCTACCCGCTGATTATTTGCAAACCTGTAACGTCGATGTCATCGATGGCTTAACTGAGCTTGCACAAACCGCCAGCCTGCAATATTCAAATTGTGTCTTTTTTGCAGGCACCTTAATTTTTGAACGCGAAAACTGGCTGAACCATTGGTTGCATAATCATACTGCAACGTTGGTCCAACGCCGTTTGCAATTTTTAGGCCTTTATATGATGTTACTGCCGCTCAGATTGAATGCTATTCTGGATAATCACCGAGGGCGGACACAGCGGTCCGCCCCTACAGATGTTGCATGAATAAAGCCATCAGACTTCAACATTCATTCAGATTTTTTATCCAGATGGTATGTGGTGGGGTTATTGATTATATATTCACGAACCCTATTTAAATCATTGGTATTGCGAATAATATGCTCATAATATCCACGTTGCCATAACCGTTTTAAAAACGGCTTCCAATGATTGTTTCGAACACCCTGAATATAACGTCTGGTTGTATAGGTTTTGATATTTTTAATAAGATTTGGTATTCCAATACCTGTAGGGGCGGACCGCCGTGTCCGCCCTTGTCCATCCAACACAATCACCGCGTGAACGTGATCGGGCATGACAATAAAAATATCAGTGCATACATCAAGATAGTAATTTGGCGTGTTTGCAATTTTTGTATGCACCATTCGCCCAGCGTCATTTAAATGCATTTTTCCATTTATTATATTTCCAAACAGCGTCAATCGATTCGCAGTACAAAATGTTACAAAATAATATCCATTCGTTTTATAGTTGTACCCTGGAATGCGAATGGTTTTGCGAGCATAGATTCGGCCAATATATTTGAATGCTTAATACAAGAATATCGGCAATTTAGCGGATTTTACATGGGCAACCATAGATATCCACAGGCTAATGCTAGCATGAATGTAAAATTTCTTTTAAGTTTGTCACACCGTGTTGCGATTGAACGAAAATGTTTGAGGCGAGCACGTTCATTTCTGCTTTCTTTTTTAAGCCTAAACTCTTCTTTAGGAATAGATTGTAAATAAAAAATTTCCGATCGATAATGGGTGAGATTGGGTTCTGCTACTATCCAAGTTGTCTCATCTTGGCCTTGAGCATCAATAAAAAATATATTATTTTCTTTGTCGACATAAAAATTGGCAGCATGCCCTTCTTTATGATTATTCGCCCATGTATAAAAAATAAAGCCAAACGCCGCACCATCCGATTTTCTTCTCGGTAAGCCTCTTAAACGTTCTTTTATATCTTCCGCTTTGCTATCGACACGCATAAGCTTAATATATTCTTGATCATGTGGTTGAAGTCGAGCGACAAAATCCAATTCTATTACCTCTATATCCCCACTCACGTCAAGCCTTTCAGTAGGACTTTCATTCGACAAGGCACAGCGTTCTAAAAGAGCTTCATTTTGGTAAATGAACGGATAATTTTTATACGGCCTTTTTCCTTGGATGTGGCAGGGTGTAAATACATATTGGCAGATTCAGTCGGTACCGCAGGCCCACCTAAATGCCGGCCTGCACGGAAATGCGCGTCTACGCTTATAACGACATGCCCACAATTATCCGTGCCTTCATTGGCGTTAATGCCAAACAGAAAGGGTCGTAACATTTCTTTTGCTTGCTGCCAAGTCAAAGGCCATCTCCTAATCTTTTTAATTTATATGATCTTAACAAATAGGAATAAACAGAAGTTATTTTATAGAACCCAAAACATAAAGTCAATTACTCAACTTTTAAGCGGGGCTTTCCCGTGAATAGTTAGTGACTCTAAATTTGGGTCACTCCTGCTTTATTATTTGCCGTTTCAAGAAATTTAATCATTTAAAAACAAATAGGGTGGGGCTGAAGCTATCGAATTAATTCTGAATCAATTTCAAATACCGTACGGATATCATCACCAATATTATTTTAATGAATCCGGGAATTAAGAAAGGAAATAATCCAGATTTTACAGCCTGTTCAAAACCCATAAAATTCCCAAGCCATCCAAAACCACAAGCAAGAATAATAAGGGTTCCCAACATACAGTTAATGAAAATATAAATAAGATTTTCGTTCTGGAGATGTTTTCTAAAAGTTGTCATAAAAATGATAGCGGCAAGAAATCCCCATAAATATCCCCCTGTAGGGCCCATTAAACAGTGATAACCTCCCTGGAAATTAGCAAATACAGGGGCACCCATAGCACCCAAAAGTAAATAGAATATTATGGATTTTATCGCTGCACTTCGTTTAAAGGTTAAGCCTACCAGCATCACCCCAAACGTTTGTAATGTAATAGGAACCGGTTTTAAAGGAATACTCATTTGTGAAGTTAAAATCAAAAATAAAACACCCCCCATCACAGAGATAACTTCCAAATCACTAAGTGATAAAAATTTTTTAGATGCCATACGTGTTTTTAACCTGTAAATTCTGTCCTTTATACGCTTCGACCTAGAATCAATATTATTGAGTGAAGGAAAAGCGAAAAAATAAGAATAATAAAATTCCAATCTTATTGTCAACTTTAAATCTAAACATAAGTGTACAATTATGATATTGATAAAATATGAGTGTGTGAGTGAGCTTATCATCGGCTATATTTAAAAAAGTCAGTTCTGAAAACGGAGATAAGACGTATGCCTTCTAAAGCAACCGATTACAGCGAATTATTTAAAAAATCTGAGGTAATTGATGAAATCAGAAAACAGTATACTCAGTATATGAATGCAAAATTCCCCACTTCCATTCTCTTAGAGCCCTATCAAAATCTGGCAAAAAATAAAGCCTTTGATGCACAAAAAATTTCTGCGGCTGAAGCCATACAGCGTGCGTATCCTCCCTTAAAATATGATAAGCAAGGATTGCCCGTTGATAATAGAGAGCAAGCCTTTATTGATACAGTGAATATGTTTACGCAAAAAATAGCAGAAAAAGATCAATTTTCTATACGTGAGGAAAGAGAGCTTAATGCGGCAACGAAAGTTTATGCTGCTTTAAGTTCGGTGGAAACCCAAAAAAATCGTTTAAAAATAAAGCTTACTGATATTAATGATAATTTAAAAGGGGAAGACAGAACGCAAGCCGCTCAGCATGAATTAAACAGTTTTTCTAATTATTGCCAGGAACTAACCGATGCCCTAAAAGATCACCAGCCTATCTTAAAACGTGGGGAAAGAAGCGTTTCAACATTTGGCAATTGGATAAACAAAATAGAAGACTTTATACACGATATTGCCAAACGTTTTTTGCCTAAACCAGAAAGGCCGACTAGCTTCTTACCCGGCCATAGCTTATTACACAATAAAAAGATCATGCAGCCCTCCTTAATACAAGATAAGGCGCATGATCTTAAGCCAAAAAACAAATGATAACATGGGTATAAACCCGTTTTTTTATTTGTAAAAGGCGGATTGAGGGATTGTGTACCCTTTTAAGTAATTGACAAATTCTTGGAGGTTCTGAATACCGGTCGCTTCCGCTTTTTGGCACCATTCATGCAATGCATCTAACAGTTCCTTTTGCGTAGCAGTCGTTCGATTCCAAATAGATTTCAACTGTTCACCAAAATGATAAACAACATGGATAACACATTTTTTTTCTAAAAGCTGTTCTAAATAGTGTCGACCATTCTCATCAATCAAAATATCAGCTCGAATTAAAGCAGATTTTGCTCGCTGTAATAGATCTCGTTCTAACGGTAACGCTTTTTCGGTTGCTTGCTTGAATAATGGCAAGATAACCTCTTTAGAATAAGCCGTCATCACTTGAATACGATTGGTTAACAATGCATGTAACCCTTCTGTATCGATCTGCTCTTTTCCGGATACGATTTTTGGTTGTGGGACTACGCGCTTAACCTTAGCCAATCCAAATATCATCAGCGTTCGAATATAGGCCCAGCCAATATCAAATTCCCAGGGCTTAACCGAAAGCTTGGCAGAAGTCGGATAGGTATGGTGATTATTGTGCAGCTCTTCGCCCCCAATTAAGATGCCCCAAGGGAAAACATTGGTCGCGGCATCGCTGCATTCAAAATTACGATATCCCCAATAATGTCCAACACCATTGACAATGCCCGCGGCAAAGAAAGGAATCCAGGCCATTTGAATTGCCCAGATGGTTAATCCAGGGACCCCAAAGAGCATAAGATTAATAACTAACATAAGAATAACGCCCTTTGCGGTATGGGGCAGATAAACGTTCCGTTCTATCCAGTCATCTGGTGTGCCATGTCCATAACGATCGAGGGTTTCTTGGCATTTAGCCTCTTTTCGGTAAAGCTCGGCGCCTTCCCACATGACTTTTGAAAATCCAAGCACTTGGGGGCTGTGAGGATCTTCAGCGGTATCGCATTTGGCATGATGCTTACGATGAATAGCTGCCCAAGCTTTGGTTTCCATCCCAGTAGTTAACCACAGCCAAAGCCTAAAAAAATGACTGACGATGGGATGCAATTCCAACGCCCTATGCGCTTGATTTCTATGTAGAAAAATAGTAACCGCGGCAATGGTAATATGAGTCATCACCAAAGTTACCACAATAAATCCCCACCAGGGTAAATCTAAAATGCCATAAAACATATTTGAGGTCCTCCATATGCTAGCTGCAGTTTACGTAAAATTAGTCTCTTTTACTAGAGATATATTCAACTAACCAATCTTTTTACTGAATTATTTTATTTTTCACGCTATAGCTATACTTTCCATATGATAGACATAAACCTTATCCGTGTTGAAAAGATCGGCTACGTCCGCCAACCTCAATTGAAGCTTACTGAGCTAAGCTTCACGCTGCAAGCTGGAGAATGTTTAGCCTTGCTGGGCACCAATGGCACAGGGAAAACCACCACCTTAAATTTGTTAGCAGGCCTTATTCAACCCGACAGGGGTTCAATATGGATTAAGGGCCTAAATATAAAAACACATAAACAAGCCGCCAAACGACAGATAGGTTTTCTGCCAGATCGCCTTCCGCTCTATCACGACTTAACCGTACAAGAATACTTAAAATTTATCAGTCAACTAAGGCAGATCCCTAAGCCCGATATAAAAGAAGCCATTGAATACGCAATCGAAGAAGTTGAGCTAAAAGACTATCGACATCATTTAATTGGCATATTATCTAAAGGACTCAAGCAAAGAGTGGGTATAGCACAAGCCATTATCCACCGACCGCCAATTTTACTGCTAGATGAGCCCACGCAAGGCTTAGATGGCAATCAAATTGATCGATTTCAACGGCTACTCACGGAATATAAAAAGGAAGCCGCCATTATTCTCTCTACCCATTATGTGAATGAGATAGAAAATATTTGCAATAAGATCATTCAATTTAGCACTGCAGGCAATCTATTCTATGATTTTAACCATTGCACAACATGAGTTTTTAAAGTCTTTTAAAACCGGGCATCTCTGGAAATTGCTTGCGCTCTGTCAATTTATCCTGGGCCTAATTTTTTACTGGCTGATGGAAGATTTTATACTGAAACATCAGCAACAGTTACTCGAGCATACAAATATGCCCGGCATTACGGAGGCCGTGGTACATCCGCTCTTCGCCTGGACTGCACTAATTTTTTTCTTTATTACCCCTCTTTTGGCCGTCCATAGCCTAACGCACGAAAGAAAAACTCATACTTTAGAATTGTTTATAATGGCGCCGCTTTCTTCGGCAGACATTATTGTCGGTAAGTTTTTGGGCGCTTTTTTAAAGCAATTATTTTTATTATTACCCGTTCTTTTAATGCCTTTATTCATTACCTTGCACGATAAGATCGATATAGGGCAATTTCTATCGGGTGTATTGGGGTTAGTATTGCTGCTAAGCGCAAATTTAAGCCTAAGCTTTTTTATTGCCAGCCTTTCAAAAGAACCCTTATTGGCAATGCTGGTGAGTATTATTGTTTTGTTTTTATTCAGCCTATTAGAGTGGTCCGTGGATTTTTTAGATCCCGCTCTGCATGGGTTAAAAGAATTTGCCTTATTGTACCATTGCAAAAATTTCTTATCGGGAATCATCCATACTCGAGATATCTTATATTACGGCCTTTTTTCGTTTATTTTCCTTTTCTTAAGCGTCCAACGCCTAGACAAGGAATCGCAATTTAAGAAAAACTTATGAATATCACCCAAAAAACTTTATTTGTGTTGATCTTAATTCTATGCATGGTAGGGTATCGGTACCCCCTCCGTTTCGATGTCACACATAATCAATATAACACCCTCAGCAAAGCTAATCGTTCTCTACTGGCCAAAATCGATAAACCACTTTCACTACAATTATTTACCCCCGATCAAAAAATCAGCCTTGCTGTCACCCATACACTTTCCCTCTTTCAACAAGAAAACCCCGGCATTCAGCAAATAGTTCATGCGCCTATTTTACCGCCTGAGCAAAAACGACGATTAAAATTACGCAGCGCCCATAATTTAGTTATCACCTATGAGAATCGCGTGAAAGCCGTCGATGTGGATATCACTCAGTGGAATGAAAATGTATTTGGCAATCTTATTCAGCAGGTTTTGCACGATACAGAAAAATGGATCGTTTTTTTATCAAACCACGGTGAGCAAACGCTAGAAGAGAAGGATAGCCATCAAAGTTTAAGTTTATTAAGCCATGAACTGAGAAATAAAGGGTTAAAAGTAACCACGCTTAACCTTGCAGAGGCAGGGTTTATCCCCGATAACACCCAGCTGGTTGTCATAGCCGACAATCAAACGCCTTTATTGCCACAAGAGACTGCACAAATTGTCGCCTATCTACAACGGGGGGGCAATTTTTTATGGTTAGCCAGTCCACATTCAAATACCGATTTAACAGAAATTTCGACAATACTAGGTGTAGAATGGCCAAAGGGGATCATTGTAGATGAAAAATCCCACGACTTAGGCACACCAAATGCTGCGGTTAGTATTATTACCCAATATCCAAATCATCCCATTACCCAAGCATTAAACACCCTAACAGTGTTTCCATGGTCGAGATCTCTACACTATACCCAGGCTACAGATCTAGGCTGGCAGATCTCCCCTCTGTTAGTCACCAATGCCTCCACCCATCTAGAGGGGCACAAGGATAGCCAACACGGCCCGTTTACCATTGGCATTGCATTAGCCAAAAATACACAAAGGATAGTCGTCGTCGGCAATAGTCATTTTTTAAGTAATGCAAACCTTCTTAATTATGGTAATTTATGTCTGGCAACAAATATTTTTAATTGGCTAAATGAAGCCGATCGGCTACTCAATATCCCCCCAAAAGCTACCATGGATGCACTATTTACGCAAAGTGCTTTTACAAAGGGAATGATCCAATATGTTTTCCCGTATGGTTTCCCTTTTATCTATTTATTAATCGCATTCGCCCTGAGCAGAATAAGACAGAGAAAGTTTCGTTCGCCCTAGGCTAAGTTA
Source organism: bacterium (assembly GCA_027364575.1). Lineage (GTDB taxonomy): Bacteria > Pseudomonadota > Gammaproteobacteria > UBA6186 > Azoamicaceae > CADEGZ01. The sequence continues at coordinate 59,707 of DAHXPC010000005.1, read as the reverse complement.
TTTGATATTACATCAAATCTATTCTACACTCTAACTTAAGTTCCGTTTTCTTGAAAGTACATTTTTGGAGTTTTAAAATGCAAAGAATGGATTCTTTGGATTCATCTACTAGTCAAATAGTATTTAAAAAGCGCATTCATCGACCCTGGAAATCTGCTGGATTAGAAACGTCTGAAGATGCGACGAGACAAGTGGAAAATGCACCCTTCTCGAGTGAAGATCCGGCTCCATTGCTAAAAGAATATGTTGCTCTGAACGAATTAACGGTGGCCAAATCCGAAAATCGATTATCCATTGGGGGCTTTTTATCAACCCACTCTGCTTATCCTGCTGTTGAAAGCGCGGGGCTTAACAATGCCGCAAAATTCATAGATGAATTAAAGGGCAAAGAACAAGAAATTTTACTTATGTCTCACGATTTAAAGATTGCCAGTGCCTTTGAACAAGCCGAAAAAGCTGAACAAGCCAGACAGCAGGAAATGATCGCTAGAAAAGCCGCTGAAGAAAAAGCCTTATATGCCCTATCTCAGGCAAAACATGCTGCTGAAAAGATATACAACATCGAGCACCAGGTTCACTTAGAACGACAATCGAGAATCGAAGAAGAAAAAATACGAAAATTCTTGGAAGAAAAAGTTCAAAGCGTATTGCGCGAAGTAGAACAAAAAAATCAAATTGTGCAAAAAGAAGAAAAAGCAAGAATATTGGCTGAAAATCAAATAAAAGAAGTCCTTAAAACGGCCGCAACCAACGAACAGCAAATCCGAAAAGATGCCGAAGAACAAATACAAAAAATCGTTGCCAGCATAGAAATAAAGACTAAGGAAGCAAGGCAATTTTCTCAAAACACTATGCAGCAAGCCTCTAAACGCGTTCAACTTGCACAGGATCAAGCCGAAGAAAAAATACAGCAGTTGCAAGCGAAAGCCGATGAAAAAATCAAAAAAATAGAATTAGAGGCCATTGAAAAAATAAGACAAGTTCAACTGGAAGCCGATAAAAAAATAGCAGAAGCGGAAGAAAAATCTCATTTTCATGAAAAAGCAAAGCTTGCCGCACAAGGATGGATAGAAAAGAAGAACAAGGCCATTCGGCAAGCCGGAATGGCTCAACAAGAATTAGAAAATAAATTTTCGCTTCAACAGCATGAATGGGAAAAAACGCGTGCTAACTTACAGCAAGAAATCACCGTTCTCACGCAACAGATAACCTGTATTCAATCCTCAAGCTTAAGACTTGGATCGGAAAAAATTCAACTGGAGAATGAATTAGCCACGGCCTTTAGAACAATGAACGGAATGCAAAACATTATTGCTAGCGAACAGACATTAAGAAAAATACTAGAGAACAAACTAACGTCCTCCCCCGTCAGAGATGATGAAAAACAAAGAAAATTGGTTGAAAACAAAATTTGTGAATTAAACCAAATGATTGCGACTAAGGAAATTGAAAAATCTACCGTAGAGGGCGTGCTTTTAGAAACGACTGAAAAGCTAAACACATTGATGATTATATTGGAATCCGAAAAGACTATCAAAGCTTCATTAGAAGAAAAAGCTATCAGTTATATTGAAAAAATTCAGGTATTAGAGCAAACCAAACAAAAAGAGAGTGATTTAAAAAATCTTGCCGAACAAAAAATTTCCGTTTTGCTGAAACAACATGAGAATTTTGAGCAGGAAAAATTAGAGCACGCAGAAATGTTAGCATTGGTGAATGCACGCACACTCGAGTTGGAGATGAAACACGAGCAATTGCTAAGCAACACCCATTCACGTGTGCATGAATTAGAGAAAAAACATGAAATCGCTCTAAACAAGGCACACGATGAAACAATGGCGTTGGAAATCAAGCATCAGGAATCGTTAAAGGCTGCTCATATGCAATCAGAACTAAAATTAAATAAAATGCAGCAGCAATTAAATGAATTAGAAATCCAATTAGGATCCGAAAGACAGCTTCGTCAAGAGGCAGAGCGTCTAAAAGGGTTAGAAGAACAAGCCAGAAAAATTGCTCAAGAAAAAATTAGTCATGCCATTGAGCAGGCAAACAGAACGGTTTTAAGTGTTTTAGGCAATTTTACCCCGATTGATTAATTAACCGTTGGTATTTAGCCAGTAGATCCTCATGAGACTCTGGATGCTGGGGATCATTGGGAATGCAAGCGACAGGACAAACCAATTGACATTGCGGCACCTCAAAATGACCTACACATTCTGTGCAACGATTGGGATCAATTACATAATAATTTGGGCCTAATGAGATTGCTTCGTTTGGGCAGGCAGGCTCGCAAACATCACAGTTAATGCATTCTTCCGTAATTATTAACGCCATTAAAATTTCCTAGCTAAATCGCTCTTTCAGTAACGCAGCAACACTTTCATGCACAAAAGACGACACATCTCCCTGCAGCGCGGCTATTTCCCGAACAAGACTGGATGAAATAAATGAATAGGGTTCAGATGGCGTTAAAAAAATAGTTTCAATATTGGGATCCAAATGACGGTTCATATTGGCTAACTGAAATTCATATTCAAAATCAGAGATCACCCGTAAACCGCGAACAATTGCCAGCGCGTTTTTTTCCTTTGCAAAAGCGATTAATAAGTTATTAAAGCCGCAGACTTTTACATTGGTAAGCGGCGACAAAACCTTTTTTGCCATTTCAACGCGCTCAGCTAATGAAAAAAAGGGGGATTTTCTTTTGTTTTCAGCCACCGCAACAATGATTTGTTTAAACATTTTTGCTGCACGCTCAATCAGATCCCGATGCCCATGCGTAATGGGATCAAAGGTACCCGGAAAAATCACGCATTCTTTCATCTCTCATCCCTATCTAAGCCGGCTGCATCTCTTTTTGGCGACCGACTGAGTGAATGAACCGCCTCCACCATTACAGCGACTTTCTCTGGATCAATATCTGGATAAATTCCATGGCCCAAATTAAAAACATGCCCTGGGCCCGTACCAAATTGCTTTAACACCCTAGCGACTTCGCGGCGAATGCAATCTGGCTCGGCATATAACACGGCTGGATCGAGATTTCCTTGCAAGGCTACGCGATCGCCAATAAGCGAGCGTGCAGACTCTAGTGAAATCGTCCAATCCAGACCAATGGCATCACAGCCAGTGTTTGCCATTGAATTTAAATATTGCGCACTATTTTTGGTAAATAAAATAATGGGGATGGGTTTGCCATTGTGTTGGCGGATAACTTTTTTGACAATTTCTTCCATATAATTTAATGAAAATGTCATGTAATCGGCCAGCGATAATATTCCACCCCACGTATCAAATAACATGATAACGTCTGCGCCCGCCATAATCTGAGCATTGATATATTGAATAAGGGTATTGCTTAAATGGGTTAGTAATCGATGCAAGGCAACAGGCTCTGCATACATAAATTTTTTAATTTTTGCAAAGGTTTTTGAAGTTTGCCCTTCTAGCATATAGGTAGCAATGGTCCATGGACTGCCTGCAAATCCAATAAGCGGAATGCGCCCTTGCAGCTCATGCTTGGTCATTCGAATGGCATCCATCACATATTTTAATTCTACTTCCGGATCCAGTGTTGGCAATTGTTCTATATCTTCTAACGATCGGATCGGTCTTTCAAACCGAGGCCCTTCGCCTTCAGCAAAAGAAAGGCCCATTTGAAAGGCATCTGGAATGGTTAAGATATCTGAAAAAATAATAGCCGCATCCAATGGAAACCGCTCTAAAGGTTGTAGTGTCACTTGGCAGGCCAATTCTGGCGTTTTACAAAGGGTTAAAAATTCTTTAGCGGCTTTACGGACTTCTCTATATTCAGGCAAATAGCGACCTGCTTGGCGCATAATCCAAACGGGGGTGCGATCGACAGGTTGACGCAAAAGCGCTCGAATAAAACGGTGTTCACTATACATAGTTCACAGTATACCGAAACACCTAGCCTCTATTACAGTAAAATCTTATAAGCCAAAACTTGATAGCTTTTGTGTTTAAAGGGAAAAAAGTTAAGCAAGGCATATTAGTAATATGCTACTACACCTATTTTTCTGTCAACAAATATACTATTCTAAAGTTTATAACTGGATAACAACACAAAGCGGGGATTTCCTTATGCCGAATTTAGAGAATTTACCTGAAGACATTCAAGATATGCTGCCAGGCGGATGGGATTTAACGGTAGGTGTAAATGCAACCATTGGCGTTCCCGGTAGTTCTGCTGCAGTGAGTTATACACCTATAACCCCATTATTATGGGCTATCAGTAAAAAAAATCTCCCCTTAGTTGAATCCTTGCTTGCAAATGGGGCTGATCCCAACATTAGCTATGATGGTCGGTTCGGACCAAATAACAATTCTTTTGATGAAGAGGAGTTTGACAACGCTGCATTAGACATGCAGGGAAACGATATTCCAACTATCGGACCCTCACCCTTATCTTATGCTGTAGCTATTCCGGATAATGCTGCGATAATCAAAATTTTGCTAGCACACAGAGCTCATATAAACTTTGTTAACAAGCTACCACAAAAATATGCCACATTTTACCAGCCATACACTGGGCGTCGGTCAACGGCAATAATTCCTATTCAAATTTTAGACGCGGTTATCCCTGCTTTAAAAGATCCCAGTAAAATATCCAACCCCGAATTCAGGGGAAATAGTATTTTTGAGAGTTTTCAAAACTTTTCTATGCAAGATACTATGGAAATGATGCAGGAATTAGGGAACAGCAATTATATTCCGCTATTAATTGCTGTGGCCCAAACCGAAAGTTTAATCCCCAATGCACCCACTATTAAAAATCTAACAGAACGCCTAGACTACTTCTTCCCCGCTCAAGGGTTAAAAGATGAAGTTGGAATAATAAACGAATATATGAAACCAGGGCCAGCCCTCTTACAAGATTATTACTCTAATGCGTCTGAAATGCTTACCGAGGCAGACTGGAAAAATCTACTACGTCTAGGACACGCCTTATACCGGAAAGAACAAAAACAAGTAGAAACGCAAAGATCAGCCGAGATACAAAAACAGGCTAAGGCCGCTATGCCTGAAGATATTGCAGCCCTCAAAAAAGAAATTGCACATTTAAAACAAGAGGTGGCTATATTAAACATGCACCTGAAGCCACAAGCAAACCTGCTTGCAGCCGATTCTAATGCAAACGCTACAATCTCGAGTGAATCATCCGAACTCAGTCCTGCAACCTCATCCAATACCGACGTAAAGCGAGACACGACGTCTATGCTCACAGGTTACCAGCAAGCACTACAAGCGCAGCAAATAAATAGTGTAAGCGCAAGTGCTATAACCGCTGAAGAAAATGAGCGGCATAAAAAGCAAAATAAGTCGAACTAAAGCCGACAGAATGAAATCCTAACATGGGTTCAGTGATTGTTATTCGCCAATCAAACCGATAGGACACAAATAGTCTTTGTAAGTGATGCTATCGGTTTTTTGGGCAAAGTAGTGGTAGAAAACTGAAGCCTTGCGATAAGGCGTCGAGCGATTTGGTCATTTTAAGGTCTGTCAAAACTCACCATAGTCACACCCTAACTGAATAGAAACCTATTCAAAGCTTTTGTTGTGCCCAAAGAGCACCGTAAACGGCGAAGGTAAAGAACCGCGGCGGGTATCGTGGATAGCTTGAACGTTCATAGCATCTCCCTGCGACTATTGGATAATTCTACCCAAAGTGCCAATCGAGATCACGTTTTCCATAAATATGATATCGTTATTGGGTAGTCTGCAACGAGGTTACCTTTGAAAGAAGGTAATTAACTAAAATAAATAGGAATAATGAATATGAACGCAAAAAACAATATCCATATTTTAAGCCGAGCAGTTATTATTGATGAAGGCCAGATCCTATTATGCCAAACATTAGACTTACCCACTAATTTCTATTTTCTTCCAGGTGGCCATGTTGAACAGGGCGAATCTGTTTCAAATACACTGCTGCGTGAGCTTTTTGAAGAAACCGGCAGTCAGTGTCAAATTAAAAGGTTTTTAGGATGCCTTGAATACAGTTTCGAGCCTGGGCATAGCAGTATTTGCCACACTCACGAATATAATTTTATTTTTGAAGCAGAATCAGAAACTTTAAAAGTACATAATCATCTGCCGCAACTTGAACCGAACATTGAGTTGATGTGGATGTCTCTTGATAAGATCAATACAATTGATTTTAGAGCTGAACCGCTAAAGGCCTTATTGCCAGAATGGTTAAAGAATGCACCAAACGGATCTTTTCAAAGTGTGATGATATGAAAAAAATATTCCTAAATAAGATTGAGAGGCTAATGTAGCCTATATAGAAACCCACCTAAAAACAAGGCTAAATTTGGCAAAAATGAGCTTTAAAATTATATGAGGCAAATATAGAAGGGCGCTGAGTCCCCTTCTAACTTGCATTCAAACCAATTAAATTGGCATAAAAGTACTTTGAATGATAAACCAGGATTATTTCTAATTTATTCAGCCTCTACTTTTGCCAATGGCGTAATAATTTTAGGCGTTAGGAAAATAATCAATTCCTTGGGTGTATATGCGGCATTTCTATTTCTAAATAACGCACCTATAATCGGAAGATCCCCAAAAAATGGCACTTTTGCCCAATTCTTTGTATCCGTAATATTCAAAACGCCCCCTAAAACCACGGTTTCGCCATTGTCGACCAAAACTTTGGTTTGCATCCGACTGGTTTTAATGGTGGGTCCTGCTGTAGGTGTATTATCCCCGACGCTATCATTCGAAATCATGACATCCATAGACACTTTATTATCTGGCGTAATTTGTGGCGTGACTTCCAATTTAAGCGCTGCGGTTTTAAAGGCAACACTTGTCGCACCACTAGAGGTTGACTGGTTATAGGGAATATCAAATCCTTGTTCCACCGTCGCTTTATTTTGATCCATGGTGACAATTTTAGGCCTTGCAATCGTTTTACTCTTGGATTCATATTCCAAGGCTTGTAATTCTAAATCCAGTAGCGTTCCGTTCGGCAATTTTGCTAAGGCCAAACCCAATTTGGCAGGGTTAACCCCATTACTACCCGTCACCCCTAAATCACTAAATAACCCTTCTGTATTATTAACCGTTGGATTACCGGTGTTATAAGCACTTGCCGCAATGGCACTATTGGATGGTGGCATCACACTTTTTCCATTCCCATCTTGGAAATCGGCAATAGCCCGACCTCTATCTATGGTACTGCCAACCCCTAGACGACGATGCCCAAGACCCAGACTGGCGCCTCCGCCAAAACGCATCCCCAATCTGGATTCTAAACTATTATCGGCAGTCACAATTTGGGTTGAAATTTCCACCTGCCTAACCGGTATGTCTAACTTTGTTAATAAAGCACGAATTTCATCTAATTTTTGAGCAACATCTTGAACCAACAGTGTATTGGTTCTTTTATCAACGGATACACTCCCTCTAGAGGTTAATAAAGAATTCGCTTTATCCTTTAACATAGTGGCCATAGTATCGGCAACCGCATAATTGATTTGAATTAACTCTGACTTTAAAGGCCCAAGCTGTTCTAGATTTTTTTGTCCTTCTAAATCCGTTTTTTCACGCGCGGCAATTTCTGCAGAAGGCGCGATGAGCATCACATTCCCGACTCGGCGCTTATCTAATCCTTTACTTTGTAAAATAATGTCTAGTGCCTGATCCCATGGAACATTCTGTAGCCGCAAAGTGACATTGCCTTTTACCGAATCACCTGTGATAAGATTAAACCCTGAAAAATCTGCAATAATTTGCAATACCGCTCTCACCTCAATATCTTGAAAATTTAAAGAAAGTTTTTCCCCGGTATATTTTCCAGTCAACTCTTTAAACGCTGCTTGCTTTTCTTGCGTCGTCCCTCTAACCTCTAAAATAAATTCGTTATCAATCTGATATGCAATTTTATCATATTCGCCCCTGGCTTCGACAACCATATCCACATTGGAACCATTTTTGGAAACCTCAAACATTTGCACAGGGGTTGCAAAATCCGTTACATCATAACGTTTTACCCACTTATCTGCCAAAGAAGCATTCATAAATTCTAGCCATATTTTCCCATTCTCTTCTTTGAAGTCGACTGCCGCTTTGGGATTGGACAGCTTCACCATCAATCTTGCCTCTCCGCGTTCTCCTCGATGAAAATCCACGGATTGAATAGCATTCGCCCCACGGGGAACGGCAGGTCTTACCCCCTTACCCTGACGATGTTTATTGCTTTCATCCAAGGTAATTTTCAAAATGTGTCCCTCTATAGCGGTTTCAAAAGGAACCACTTCTTTTACATCAATAATCATGCGTGTTTTATTGTCTGTTTCAACAATATTCACATTTTTTAACACACTGCCTTTTAAGGGTTGATTAATCAATTCTTTCGAAATTTTATTTTTGACAGACGCAAAATCGAATACGAGTGTAGGGGGAGCTTCCACCGAAAAACTTTTTGGAACATGAATCGGTTGGGAAAATTCCAATAATATTTGCACCTTGTTCTGATCAATAGGACGGATTTGAAAATCTTTTAATTGATTTGCCTCTCCTGCCCATAGACAAGTCGCACAAAACATCCACAACAGGCCAATTGAAATCCCTACCATCATGGGCTTATATCTATTGAAAAATTTACCGCCTTCCATTTATTATGCTCCTATGCCTTATTCCTTGGCTTTCATTAAAGGGATAATGACTTCATGCTCACGCCATTCCCCTTTTCCGTCCATTAGCCATTCTGTAATATTGATTGATTTTTCATTGATCTGCTGGATTTTTCCTGAATTTTGGCCAATATAATTCCCCAGATAGGCTCGATGAATAGTCCCCGTTTTATCTTTTAATAACGCCATTAAGACACCCCCACGGGCTAACGTGCCAACCATCATCAATGAATCGATGGGATAGGATTCCAATGCTTCCCGATGCCTATGCATATCTGGCATATTTTTTTGAGCAAGATTATCCGGGTTTGCAGCGACAAAAAATGTCTGAAATGGGTTTCGTAAATCGGACGCAGTATATTTAAAATGGGTTGCCGATGGAAAAACCGGCAAACTGGGAACATAGGCTAATTTCTCATTTTTAGCTTTTTCAATAGAGGCCACCACATTTTTATCCGGCTGAGGTGTACAGCCAGCAAGCCATGCCCCTATGATAACTATAAAGAGGATGCGCTTTTGTAGCATCATTTTTCCCGTCCCCGGGTGATTGCCCAATACGTTTTTGCCTGAACCACCATCATTAATGATCCCCTACCCTCCGAAGTATTTCTTTTCATTTCAAAGTTATGAAACGTGACAATTCTTGGCATATTCGAAATATTACTGACAAATTCGCCCAGCCCATTATATTCCCCAGATAAAGTTAGCTCTATCGGATTTTCCTTATAGAAGCCCTTACTTTCAGAAACGCCGGGTTTAATACTCACAAATTGCAATCTTTGACTAGCCGCCTGCTGCGATATATCTTCTAGCAGACCTGCATCCTCATTGCTTTGAGGCAGCTGCTCTGTTAATTTTTCTAATTCTGTCTCTACGACCGTCACTTCTTTTTTATAATTTTCTAAATTGGCCACTTTTTGCTGAGTATCTACAAAGGTGGAATATAAAGATGACGTTTGTGAAGAAATATTGATGTAATCAGAAATCTTTTCATTTAAATAAAATACATACCCGCTTAAAAACGTCACCGCACACGCTGCCAATATGACACCCTTTTTAAAAAAGGGTGGCCAACTGCCAATACTATCAAATTCAAGTGTTTCAAGCTCTACACCTGCAATTTCCACACCCTACTCCCTTCCAACCACATGCTGGATAAATTCCAATTTAAAATCGAGCCCTAGCTTGTCTTTATTAATCGAAACCTCATTTAATTTGACCTCTGATATCCATTTTACTTCTTGTAATTTTTTCAGAAAAATTGAAATGCTACTATTGGTGATCGCAACACCTTCCACCTGCACATGATATTGTTTTGTCAGGGGATCAGTTGTTTTTGCCTGATCTTTAGCGCCTGCTTGTGCATCGGATAAACCCTGTTCCATTTCTGCCCTCGATAAGCTTGTCACATAGACGCTATCGGGGAGCGTGCGTGGCAATATATCGAACAATCTAACAATGGATGGCCTATCAACCTGTAAGGAGCGAATAATATCTAAGCGTTCCAGTAATTGTTTTTTGTTTTCTTGTAAATGCTGAATTTCAAAAATTTCTGATTTAACACTTTCTAACTCTTTATTAATATATTCAATATTTGCACGCTGGACATCCGTTTTATAATTAAGTAAAAAACCGCACAGAATCACGACTGCTACACTCACCAACACGGTGACTGCTAATGCTAAAAATAAATTTTTATTTTGAACTTTTCTTAATTCTTCCCGCCAGGGTAATAAATTAATTTTACTCATTATCAAAAGTCCTTAATGCCAGTCCGCACGTGACCATTAGTCCGGGTGCATCCTCCATCAATGCATTTCGGTTAACCTTTTCGCCTACCTGCATATCTAGGAACGGGTTCGCAATAAGGGTTTTAATGGATAATTGATTTTGGATCAATACATCGAGTCCTGGCAATAATGCCGATCCCCCAGCCAATACTACATATTCGATTTCCGCACCGTCATTCGATGAAAAAAATACCTGCAAAGCTCTATTAATTTGCTGCACCACCGTTTCTTTAAATGGCTCTAAAACTTCTGTTATATAATCCTCCGGCAACCCGCCATATTTTTGAGCCGCCACAGACTCCTCGGCAGAGAGGCTATACCGTCTTTGAATTTCATCGGTCAAATGTTTTCCACCGAATGCTTGCTCACGGTTGTAAATAATACGAAGATTATTAAATACATATAATCCAGTCGTTGTCGATCCAATATCTATCAGTGCAATATTTGCGCCCATTCCTTTTTCAGGTAAATGTTCGGCTACTAACGCAAAAGCGCGTTCCATCGCTAAGGTTTCTATATCCACAACGGTGGCTTTTAGCCCCGCTTCTGTTATCGCGGCTACTCTCGCATCCAGCGCTTCCACCCTTGATGCGGCCAATAGGACATCCATTAGCTGTGGGTGTTTGGCAGAAGGGCCGATAATTTCAAAATCAAAATAGACTTCTTCGAGTGGATAAGGAATATAGCGATCGGCCTCTACTTCGATCTGCTCGATTATCTGCCTATCATCATAATCCGCCCCCAGCTGGATAGTACGCGTCAAAACCGAAGAGCCTGCTACCGCCAGTGCTACATAACGCCGTTTTATGCCAAGCCGTTTAACCAGCCGCTTTAAAGTCTCGGCCACTTTTTCCACTGCTTTAATATTTTTTTCAATCACGCTTTGCGTGGGTAAAATTTCAATTCCATAGTTTTCAACAATATACTGACCATTCATTCGGCTAAGCTCTATGGTCTTAACAGTAGAAGAACTAATGTCTATTCCTATCAATGGAGTTGAGATAACTTTAAAGAAATCAAACACGCCTAACCTCTACTTTTGTTGTATGCCATCGTTTTCATCCTAAAATTTAGAGCACTCTAACTTATATACTAGTCTTCCCCTGGAAAATGTCGAGCGATTGTAATTGGCACTTTGCGATTTAGGTTTGCTATCATACAGCGAAGGATCCTTACACTTATTAACCAGCCGGATAACTTATGACAATATTATTTCAAATTTTACGGCGCTCCTTCTTAGGAACCCTAGGCCTTATACTCATCATTAGCATTTCGGGCGTGCTCTATTTGGAATCCACTTTGCCCTCTGTCGATATGCTAAAAGATATGCGCCTTCAGGTGCCGCTGAAGGTTTTCTCCCAAGATGGCAAGCTAATCGCAGAATTTGGAGAAGGACGACGCACCCCCATTGAATTGCACCAAATACCCAAAGATCTTATTCATGCAATATTAGCGACTGAAGACCGGCGCTTTTATGAGCATCCCGGCGTCGATTTTAGAGGATTAGCACGCGCCGGGGTAACCTTGCTCACACACTCCTCTTTTAAACAAGGTGGCAGCACGATTACGATGCAGGTTGCTAGAAACTTTTTCTTAAGCCGCAAAAAAACCTTTAGCCGAAAAATTTCTGAAATTTTATTGGCACTTAAAATAGAAAAAGGGTTAACCAAAGATGAAATCTTAGAGCTCTATCTCAATAAAATCTATTTTGGAAAACGCGCTTATGGCGTTGTGGCAGCAGCGGAAGCCTATTATGGCATTACGGTAGATAAGCTTACTTTAGATCAAATGGCGATGCTTGCAGGTCTTCCTCAAGCGCCTTCCAGTATTAATCCACTCCACGATCCCAGTGCGGCTTTTAAACGCCGTAAACACGTTTTAGATCGTATGTTAACCTATCATTTTATTACCGAAGCGCAATATAAAGCCTCCGTTGATGCACCCCTTCCCACAAAATACCATGGTCGAGCCATTGAAATCGAAGCGCCCTATATAGCCGAAATGGTGCGCCAAGAATTATTTTCCCGCTATGGTGAAGCCATTTATGATTTGGGTTATGAGGTGCATACCACGATTGATAGCCAACACCAACACGCGGCCAACCAGGCGCTAAAGCGTGCGCTGCTAGAATATGATCAACGTCATGGCTACCGTAAAACGAAAACGCACTTTAAACTTTCTCGACACAAAACGCCCGAGCAAGAAATACACAATTGGAGCCGTCAGTTAAAAAGTATCCCTGTTTATAGCCATTTATTGCCTGGCGTTGTCGTCCGGATCCTGGACAACCAAATTTCTGTTCTGTTACAAGATGGCCGGTATATTGATATTCCTTGGTCTGGTCTGTCTTGGGCACGCCCACAATTAAGTGGATATCGACTGGGGCACTTTCCTAAAAAGCCTTCAGACGTCGTTAGCATTGGCGATGTGATTTACACTGAAAAACTTGCGAATCAATCTTGGAAGATGTCCCAAGTCCCAGAAGTGGGCGGGGCTTTGATCGCCCTGCACCCAGATTCTGGATCTATTTTGGCATTGGTGGGTGGTTTCGATTACAACTTAAGCAGCTTTAATCGGGTTACTCAAGCACAAAGGCAACCCGGTTCAAATTTTAAACCTTTCTTATACGCGGCAGCCTTATCAGAAGGATATACTTTAGCAAGCGTTGTGAATGACGCACCGCTTGTCTATACGGATCCCGTCACAAACGTTACCTGGCGTCCTCAAAATGATTCTAAAACATTTTATGGCCCAACGCGTTTACGCCTTAGTCTAACGCGCTCGCAAAATATGGTTACTATCCGTTTATTACAAGCCATTGGCGTACAAAAATTTATCCAGTTTGCGGAAAAATTTGGTTTTGATCCCGCAAAATTACCCCCCTATTTATCCATGGCACTCGGAAGCGCCGAAGTAACGCCCTTAGAATTGGCCAGCGGTTACTGTGTATTCGCTAATGGGGGCAATAAAGTCACGCCTTCTCTAATTCATAAAATCACCGATTATCAGGGTAATTTAATTTATGAAGCAAAAGCCCCATCCACAGTCCCGGCTATTAGCCCACAAGTTGCCTTTTTGGTGACCTCTGCGCTGCAAGATGCAATCCAACGTGGTACCGGCCAACGGGCCAAAAGTCTAGGACGCACAGATCTGGCTGGAAAGACCGGTACCACCAATGAATGGATGGATGCTTGGTATTCTGGCTACAATCGCAATGTCGTGGCAACTGCCTGGGTCGGATTTGATGAGCCTAAGACTTTAAGAGAATATGGATCGATGGCCGCTTTACCGATGTGGATGTATTTTATGGATGCCCTACTGAAAGGCAAACCGGAACAGACTGTCCCCCCACCTCCGGGTATTGTAAGCGTTAAAATTGATCCTGCCACCGGCCTTTTGGCAAGAGAAGGGCAAGACAACGCCATCCCTGAATTTTTTACCGAATCGAATCTGCCCAAGCAAACTGCTCCAGCCGGCATTTTTGATGAAAATGGCGAAGCCATAACTGATCAGATCGATAATGTTGAATCTTTGTTTTAATACAAGAGTAGATTTAAAAATAGATTAATGTGTCTTTCATGAACCTCATGAATCAGCGCGCTCACACACGCATTGGGCAATAACCATTTCGGCCAATGCTTTCACCCAACGCGGATGTGCATTCAAGCAGGGAATAAAAGTAAATTCACCGCCTCCTAATGCTTGCCATTGTGCGCGGGCGCGTATATTCACCTCTTCTAATGTTTCTAAACAATCGGCAACAAAGGAAGGGCAGACCATCGCAATATTTTTAATCCCCTGCTGGATCAGTTCTGGCAGCAGTACATCGGTATAGGGTTTTATCCAAGGCGTTCTGCCTAAACGGGATTGAAATGAAACGGTATATTGATGGGAATTTAAGCTTAATTCTGTGGCTAATAATTTTGTGGTGGCATAACACTGGGCACGATAGCAATATAGATTATTGTCTTCTATATTCGGGCAAGCAGAATTTTTATCGCAGATTGCTGCACACTCGCTTTTAGCAATATGCCGTTCTGGTAAGCCATGATAGCTAAAGATAAGCTTATCTATTTTTTTATGCGCTAACCCATTCTGGATAACGGCCGCATACGCTTGAATAAAGCCAGGATCACGATAAAAATCTTTAATAATTCTAAGGTGGGGAATATTCCAGTGTTGAGATAATTCGGCAAATAACATTGCCAGAGCCGATCCGGTTGCCGCAGAGGCATATTGCGGAAATAAAGGAATAACCGTTAATGACTCGCAATGTTTAAATTTAGAGAGTGCACACGCAATACTGGGCGTGCCATAGCGCATTCCCAATTCAACTTGATATGGAGGATTTAATGATTGACGCAAGGCTTCTGTTAAGGACTGACTATTGCTTAAAAGCGGGGAACCGTCTTTTGTCCAAATTTTTTGATAGGCACGACTGGATTTTATAAACCGCAAAGGCACTATAAACACATTCACCAAAGGCCAGCGTATCCAAAAAGGTAAATCAATCACCCGCGGATCATTTAAAAATTGTCTTAAATAACGCCAAACTGAATAAGGCGTAGAATGGCTTGGCGTGCCTAGGTTAATTAATAAAACGCCTTTTCTGCTCATAGGAACATCCTATTCTTTATTAGCAGAAATGCGACTCAATCGAAAAGCGAACCCCAAAATTATAAGGCTAATTTCGCAACGGCATGATTCAGTTCTATGACCGTACTGATGGACGCTTCTAAATTGGTGCGCTCTGCAGCGGTTAATTCAACTTCAATAATTTCTTCTACGCCGTTTTGACCAATTTTAACCGGCGTGCCGACAAATAAGGATTCTTTAACCCCATATTGGCCCTGGGTTAATTTGGCCGCGCACGGTAATATGCGTTTTTTATCGAATAAATAAGATTCCGCCATCGCAATCGCAGAAGTCGCCGGTGCATAAAAGGCTGATCCGGTTTTGAGTAAGTCGACAATTTCGCCCCCGCCTTTACGCGTGCGATCGACGATGGCATTTAAACGTTCTCGCGTAATGCGTCCTTCAGCAACCAATTTTTCTAATGTTACCCCAGCGACATTGCTCAATCCGGTTAAAGGCACCATACTATCGCCGTGTCCCCCTAATACATAGGCTTCTACAGTTTGAATAGACACTTGAAATTCGGTTGCTAAAAAATTTCTAAAACGAGAAGAGTCTAAAACGCCGGCCATGCCCACAATTCGATTATCGGCTAAACCAGAAAAGTCTTGTAACAAACGCACCATGACATCTAAAGGATTGGTAATACAAATCGTAAAGGCATTTGGGCAATATTGTTTGATCCCTGCACCGACTGCTTTCATTACCTTTGCATTGATGCCTAACAGATCATCGCGGCTCATACCAGGCTTTCTAGGAACTCCGGCCGTCACAATCACCAGATCAGCCCCGGCAATACCTTGATAATCATTGGTCCCAAGGATGCACCCTTCAAATCCTTCTATTGGACCGCACTGGGCAAGATCAAGGGCCTTGCCTTGGGGAACACCGGGTGCAATATCATACAGCACAACATCGCCTAATTTTTTCATTAACGCCAAATGGGCAAGTGTCCCCCCAATATTCCCAGCGCCAATTAATGCAATTTTAGCTCTTTTCATATCTGTCTCCCCCATCCCTAGCGAATAACCGTTCTATACGACGTGCTCTTTATACTCAATTTGAGCAACGCCTGTTTCAATGGCAGCCTTAGCCACAGCCAATGGAACCGTCTTTAGTAAACGGGGATCCACAGGCAGTGGTAAAATATAGTTTGGACCATATTTCAAGTTTTCACTACCTGGGTAAGCATTAAACACCGATTCTGGAATAGGTTCATGCGCTAATAATCGAACGGCGTGTACCGCAGCGATTAGCATCGCTTGGTTAATACAACGGGCCCTAACGTCCAATGCCCCTCTAAATATATACGGAAAACAGATAACATTATTGACTTGATTGGGGTAATCACTTCTGCCGGTTGCCATAATCACATCATCTCTGACTTTAAAGGCTACTTCTGGCCGTATTTCAGGATCCGGATTAGAAAGAGCAAAAACAATCGGCCGAGGCGCCATACTCTTTAGCATTTCTGGCGTTAAGGCGTTTGCACTGGCAACCCCAATAAACACATCCGCGCCGTCTAAAGCTTCTTCGAGCGTGCGTTTATCGGTTTCTTGTGCAAAAGCAAATTTGTACGGGTTCAAATCATTTCGCCCCGTGTGAATAATCCCTTGAGTATCGACCATCGTAATCGAGTCGCGATGAATACCTAAGGACACTAATAAGCGCATAGTCGCAATACCTGCCGCCCCTGCCCCTAAACAGACTATTTTAAGATTTTTGTCGCTATAAGATTTTTTCTGCAATTCCAAAGCATTTAATAAAGCGGCTGCAACAATTACAGCGGTTCCATGCTGATCATCGTGAAAAACAGGGATATTTAAACGTTCAATTAATGCTTGTTCAATTTCAAAACATTGAGGACCTTTAATATCCTCTAGGTTTATTCCTCCAAAGGTTGGAGAAATATTCACCACAGTTTCAATAAAAGCTTCTGGGCTTGCCGCATCGACTTCAATATCAAAAACATCAATATCGGCAAAACGCTTAAATAATACCCCTTTCCCTTCCATCACCGGTTTACTGGCCAGTGGCCCTAAATTGCCAAGCCCTAAAATCGCAGACCCATCGGTAATCACAGCGATTAAGTTGCCCTTAGCCGTATATTTGTAAACATCCGAGGGATTTGCGGCTATCGCGCGTACGGGCTCTGCGACTCCAGGACTATAGGCTAAGGCTAAGTCCTGTCGAGTTTCGGTTGGTTTGGTTAATTGCAGACCTATTTTTCCAGGCTTTGGAAAAGCATGATACTCCAAGGCCGCCTTCATTAATTCTTCGTCCATAGGGAATCACCTTACTATAAAAAAGATAGATTTAGGGGTAAACCCGACAAGTAACCAAATTCAATCGAAAAAAGGCTTTAAGGATCCTTTACGATTTTTTTTAGTTTTGTGGAGTTTCTTGGGTTTCTTGATTTTTATTTAAAGAAAAACCACCAAATTTTTTGGCAAACTTATCTACACGTCCTGCAGTATCGACGATTTTTTGCTTGCCCGTATAAAATGGATGGCATTCGTTACAAACTTCAATATTCAGATTGGCGCATAAAGCGGAACCGGTCGTAAATACGTGGCCACAGCTACAGCTAACTTGAATTTGACGATATTCTGGATGGATGCCTTCTTGCATAATAAATGTCCCCACAAAACAACAATATAATCTTTACAAATGAGGAAGGATCATATCCAAAATGAAGCATTACTGCAAGCGGCTCTAAATTAAGTTAATTAACTATTGGTGACCCATTCTGTCGGCTCCCCCTGAATCCACTCTGTAATATGCAAGGGTGCTTGAATTTCAGACTCGCAATCCCATTTCAAAAAACCGGTGACTTGATTGTGCACGGCTTGAGCCGCCTGCTCTACACCTGTATAAAAAGCTAACTCTTCGTCGTTCACGCCCAATAAAAATTGATCGTTTACGTGCTTCAGAGGAATGATCCAAAATACCCCTTTTTTGGTTTTTAAATGCCACATCACCATGCTCATCCCTATCCCGTGTTTTCCATTCAAAAAGTATAGGACAATTTGTTTTAAATTATGTGATAGACTATTCCTCATATGTTGCAACATTCAACGCACCCCATCGGTATATTTGATAGTGGTATGGGTGGTCTTACTGTAGCCAAGACCATCACTGCGCTTATGCCACAAGAAAATATGGTTTACTTTGGCGACACTGCCCATACCCCATGGGGGGATAAATCTGCCAGCGCTATCCAAGCCTACTCTATTAAAATTTGTGATGTATTATTACAGCACCATTGCAAAGTCATTGTGATTGCCTGCCACACCGCCTCTACGGCAGCGTATGAATTGGTTCGCGAGTATGTCGGCACTAAAGCACACGTGATTAATGTGATTGATCCCGTGGTCAATTATATTCGAAAAAATCACACCCATAAAAAAATTGGCTTGATTGGCACAAAACAAACCATTCGATCCAATCTCTACAAAAAACATATGGATAGGTTAGATCAAGACATCGAATTGGCTTCTCTTGCTACCCCCCTTCTTGTGCCACTCATTGAAGAGGGTTTTGCAGAACGTGAAGTTTCTGAAATCATTATTCGAGAGTATCTCTCTCATCCGATCTTAAACAATATTCAAGCGCTAATTTTAGGGTGTACCCATTATCCGCTGCTTAAACAATATATTCAAAATTTCTATGAAAGTTTTGTGGATATTATTGATGCCTCAGACATGACAGCCCGAGTGTTGGCAGAAAAGCTCCAATTGCATAATCTCGTCAATCCTAGCACGACCCCTGCAAAAAGAATTTTTTATGTATCCGACTACAGTGAGTTCTTTGCCAACACAGCAAAAGTTTTTTTCCCTGGCGAGATTGAACTTCAACCCTATCCTTTATGGGAATAAGATCCTTGCGCATCCATTAGGAGATTTTGCTATGCATCAACCAAAAATGTTAGCCCCTGTCGTTTCTTTCATTTCCCGAGCAGTCCTTTTCGGATGCCTGATGATAAGCTTTAGCTGTACTGCAGAAATGCAAAGTGAAACTGCAGCTACCCCGCTGATGTTACTACAAATGGCTATCAAAGAGGGACAATTAGATAGCGTACGGACATTAATTGAGAGTGGCCTGGATGTTAACCATCCCTTAGAACAAGAAATAACCCCTTTACACGCCTCTGTTATTAATAACCAAGAGAATATTAGCGCTGTCCTTTTACAAGCAGGTGCGAAGGTAGATGTCATGGATCCGACCACCGAAGCGACTCCGCTGCATTTGGCAGCACTGTATGGCAGAGAAGGAATTGCTAAATTGTTAATCCAAAAAGGTGCAGATGTAAACGCGTTAATGAGATTTGGTCTTACCCCCCTTCTGGTTGCGACACAATTTAATCAATTTCAAATGGTTCAGCTACTCCTTGAGAAAAAAGCGAATGTGAATCATGCCGATCAAGAAGGCTTCACTGCCCTTCATTTTGCCGCGCAAAATGGGGATGAAGTCATTGCACAGCTATTAATTGATCACGGTGCAAAAGTCAATCTTCCGGATAAAACGTCTCAATCAACACCCCTTGCTATCGCCATTAAAAACAATCATCCTAAAATAGCACATTTGCTAAAAGAACACGGGGCCATTTAATTTCTAGCTCTGAGCTTAATCACTTCGGCAAATATTTATTAGACAGAAAGTATGTATAGAAACAATCGAGAGGCTTAATCCAAAAAATATTTACACTAAAAGAACCCATATAAGGAGATATAAACTATGAGCGATATAATTTACAGCTTAATTAAAGAAAAGGTGGAACAAAAACTTTTCAACCCAGCGATTAACTGCGAACAGCAGGGCTCTGACAATCAAATTCTTTTTAGTAATAAACAAATGATGTTTGAACAATATAAAACCTTAGTAGAATCCGCGCATAAAATTGAAGAACGGCGGGGCGGATCAAATAATTTTTTTGTCAGCATCAACACTATTTTTCTTTCATTTATATTGGTTAATCCCTTAAAATTGCCAGATATTGAGCTACAACATATGCCTCTTTTAGCGTTGCTAATTTTGGTTGGGATCCTAATTGCATGGGATTGGTTAAGGGTAATGAATTCTTATAAGAAATTAAACTTAATAAACTATGCTCTGATCCGAACGCTTGAAAAAACACTTCCGACTTTTATTTTTACATTAAGAGGCGAAATTGAGGCAGAAGAAGCCGATCAAAAGCCCAGTAATAGAGCCAATATTATTTTACTCAAAGAAAATATTTTACCCAAGGCTTTTATTTTTATTTATAGCATTTATTTTCTAACCATTTTATATTTATCTTATCGAAAATATTAAAATTTTATTATTTTTTGACAGAAAATAATAATTGGGTAGTGGCCGCTGTATCGATAGGCTGGCTAAACAAATACCCTTGCAGTAAATCACAGTTCATATCCGTTAAAAGTGCACGTTGTGCCTCTGTTTCCACCCCTTCTGCAATCGTTTTTAAACCCAAATTTTTACTCATAGCGATAATGGTTTTTACAATTTCAGCAGAATTTTTAGACTGCACAACACCCCCAATAAAAGATTTGTCAATTTTTAAAATGCTAAAAGGAAGTAATTGTAAGTACTGAAGAGAAGAATAGCCCGTCCCAAAATCATCCAAAGAAAGCTGTACACCTAAAGCTCTCAGAGCGTGTAAAAAATCCACATGGGACCGTATATTTTGCATAATCAGGCTTTCGGTAATTTCTAATATTAAAGAAGATGCCGATAGCCTTGAACCCTGGATTGCTTCTGTGATCTGCGTATATAAATTTGGATCACCAAACTGTTTAATCGAAAGGTTAACCGCAATGTGCAGATCGGAACACCCCATCTCCTGCCATTTTTTAAGTTGATAACAAGCCGTTTTTAGTACCCAACTGCCAATGGGGACAATTAAACCGGTAGCCTCTGCCAACGATAAAAATTTATCGGGTGTCAATAATCCTTCTACCGGATGCTGCCAACGTATCAGAGCCTCCAATTCCTTAATTTCACCGGCTGGAGTAACAATAGGTTGGTAATACAATACAAATTGTTCATTCGCTAACGCCTCATGCAAATCGGATTCTAATGTGCCAGAATTTATTCCCCTTTTTTCCAAGATCGGATCAAAAAATTCACAGGTGCCCTGAATAGCGCGCTGCTTGCACTTTTGCAAGGCAAGATGTGCACGTGTAATTAATAAATTTTGTTCTTCCCCATCTTGAGGATAGAAAGCGCAGCCGATATAAAGACTACTGATAATGGTATTGCCATTGATAAAAAATGGCTTATGACACTGCTTTATCAGCAACTGGATTTCTTCTTTTAAGTGTGTATAATCGATATCCTTCCACGCAATTGAAAATTCATGGCTACTAAATCGTGCAATTTCAGCGCTTCCGCCCGCCCATTCTTTTAATCGGTTGGCAAATTGCTGTAGTAATTCATCCCCCACGGCTAGGCCATACTGCTCATTCACTGAGTTAAATCGCGCCAAATCAATTAGTATGATGCCAAAAGTGGTCATTTTAGCTGAATGATCAATTAGGATTTGTAGCCTTTCCGTAAACAAAAATCTATTTTGCAGCCCAGTTAACTTATCGTAGTTATCTTTTATTTTTTGCAATTCATACGTTTTGAAGGCAACTTGTATTTGTTTTTTTAAGTCATGATTGTCCCAGGGTTTTTTCAGAAACTTAAAAACCTGCCCTTCATTAATAGCGGCTTCAACCACTTTAAAATCTGCATAGCCGGTCAGAATGATCCGTAAGGTATTGGGGTATTTCGTTTTAACTTCGCTTAAAAATTCCACCCCTGTCATATGGGGCATGCGATAATCTGAAACAATGACATCAATTGCTTGATTTTTTAAGAGATCCAATGCCTCTTTTCCATTGTTTGCTGTAAAAATTTGATAGCCATCTTCAACAAGCAACCATTCTAGGGTACTTAAAATATTCGGTTCATCGTCTACCAATAATAATGTATGTTTCATAATATTTTAATTAAGGTCCCCTTCGTCAATTGCCAAATAAACGAAAAAGCTTGTGCCTTGTCCGACAGTGCTTTCAACCTTTATTTCACCGCCCATTTTTTGAATAATATCTTGGCAGATAAATAACCCACACCCCGTCCCTTCGCCCACGGGCTTGGTGGTAAAGAAGAGATCGAATATATGCGGCATATCTTCCGGCTTTATCCCATTGCCCGTATCTCGGATTTCAATCACAACATTTTTCTTTGCTAAGGAAGCTATTACTTGAATTTTGTTTTCTTTCACAGAACCTTTAAGTTTTGCTTGAACTGCATTGATAAGCAAATTCAAAAATACTTGGTGTAATTTCCCCTTGTTACCCATAACCAATGGCAAATCGTGTGCCCATCTTTTTTCAAGTGTTGCGCGGGATTTAAGCTCATGAGTAATCATTTCAATCACGGCATTTAAGATTTCATTAATATCAACCTTTTCTAATTTCGATTCATCATTTCTTGAAAAACCTAGAAAATTATTCACAATCACACTCACTCTTTTTGAGCCTTCTATCGTTTTCTCTACCATCGCATCAAACTTTTTAAGTAACTCAGGCTGATTCGGATTAAGCATTAAATGTTTAACATGGCTGCGCAAAAGCTCCAAATTCCCTAAAATCCAACTTAAGGGGTTATTGATCTCATGTGCAATTCCTGCAGCCAGCATACCCATATTGGTTAATCTATCTTGTAAAACCGCATGTGTTTTTAAGGTGTTAACCTCAGTTATATCCGTTGTCACAATTTGCAACAAGCGTTCAGCCCCGATATTTTCTAGAAAAACAGAAGAATATATTGTCCGACAAGATCTGTTTACGGGTCGTACAATAATTTCCTTAAAGCTGAGTGCTGGACTATGCGGCGTATTCGACAAAATATTTTCCAACAAATGCCTCACATACTCTTTATCCTTGTCATCTATAAAATCCAAGAAATTTCTGCCAAGCATTTGCTGCTCTGAAAGCCCTAGTAACACTTCCCCACATGTGTTAGCGTTTAAGATATTCGATTCTCGATTGACAATGAAAATACCGCAACTCGCATTTGTCATTAAATTGTGATATCTTTTTTTTGAGGCGTTCAGGCTTTGATTCAGGCCTTCTAACAATTTTTTCCACTGTATTAATCGACGATAGCCAAAGTAAAAAAGGATTAGCCATAAGAAACCAGTACACGCAATCAATATTTTACTGTAAGTTGCCGCTTGTATTTCCTGATGAATATTTTTTTCGGTATTTTGACGTAACACTTCTGCAAGATCGCCCATGCCTCGTTCATAGGCCAATATTGACTGTTCATAGCGTTCACTAAATATTGCTTGTCGTGCGGCTTCTTTTTTATCTTGCTTTATAAAAGCAAAAGCTTGTGTTTCTGTTTGAGTTTGCGCATCATTTGCTTGCCTCGCTTTCTCCAGTACGATGATGGCTTGTGGCAGTTTAATAGCATCTGACAATTCTCTCAGGGTTCTGGTTATTATTTTTTCATATTCCTGATATTGGTTTTTCCATTTTTCATCTTGGGTCAAGATATACATTTTAACGGTTGTATTAGAAAGCTTGTCTGCTCGCAGCAGCTCATATTGTAATTTGTGAATTCGAAGTTCTCTATCCGCAATCGTCTTAAAAGCTAAAATATTATGCGTATTAATTGCCCCTATCACGATGAAAAAAATCACGGATAGTGCAATCACCGCTAATACTGAACGAAGTGGAAACTTCAATAGTTGATTTTGGTTTATCATGGGTTCTTGCATAAAGCATTACTCAGTTGTTGCCTATCTCTATCAGTATAGAACAGCAATTGTTTATTGACTAACTACTAAAGCCATCATTAAAAACCCAAAGCCCTCTATGCCATAGTATGCTGTAATAGAGCAAAGCTTTAAAAGTGGCTATAAAAATGTAATGGGGGCCCATTGATGAACATTAACTGGACAGGTGAAATCCTAGATATTATAGCCAGCTTATCCGGCAAATATGGCCGCTGGTTAAACGCCCGAGGGAAAAGGCTATGTTTTGTTATCTGGTCGATCTGTACCATCTATTGGGCGATTCGGGACTTTAAATTAGGACTTTATTCTCAAGCCATCTTCTGCGTATTCTCTCTCGCTCTGAATGTCTATGGATATATTCATTGGAAAAAACATGGGATAGGCAAAGACTCCTAACCCGAATTTGTGCACCCATAACATTATTTGGTTAGCCAAATTATTTTTTGCTGGATCTATACTGAAGGGCGATCTTACAACATAATTGACGCCATCATTAAATGCAGCATACAACCCTGGATATGCCGTGAATAAAACAACACTGACCGGTTACCTTTATCTATCGATAGGCCAATTTTGCATTGGGGCAAATATTATTTTAGGGAAATTCTTAATGGATTCTATTCCCATTTGCGCTCTGCTGTTTATTCGTTTTTCAATTGGTTTTATTTTGCCTATTTGTTTCGGCGGGCTTAAGCAATTTTCAAATAGTCTTCAAGAAGTTAAAATGCTTCAGTCGTCCGAGTGGCTTAATCTATTTTTACAGGCGCTCTGTGCTGGGTTTTTATTTAATGTATTTACGCTTTCAGGCTTACAGTATACAACCGCGACAACCGCTGGAATCATTAACAGTGGTGTGCCCGCATTGGTTGCTGTATTTTCATTTTTTATCCTAAAAGAACGATTATCTAAAGAAAAAATCGTTGCGATCCTTTTATGCATTGTTGGCATTTTTGTATTAAGTGTCGGCAAATCCGACAGAATAGAGCCGTCCCATCATCAGGTATGGGGAATATTTCTGGTGTTTCTCGCGATTATCCCCGAGGCACTTTTTACCATCTTGGCAAAACTGCTGAAATCGCCTATTTCTTCTAGAGCCAAAACCCTATTGGCCAATGGATTCAATGCCCTGTTATTTATCCCTTTGGCTTTAACAAACAACATGCATACCCTCTTTGAACTATCTGCACTTCATTGGCTGCTGATTGTCACATATGCATTGGGTAGTATTTTCTTTTTTACATTTTGGTATCAAGGACTCAAACACATTAGTGCCAATACCGCCGCCTTATTTATGGGGGTTATGCCTATCAGCACAACTCTATTGGCCTATCTATTCTTAAACGAAACCCTAACCCTTTATGATAGCCTTGGGATGTTGTTTATTATGAGCTCTCTTTTTTTGGGAACATATCAACGGTCATCTTAAAAAAGCCATTTAAGAAATAATACGGGTGGGCAATACCGAATACACTTATATTATAAATATATGTGTGATAGCATTAAACCATGAATATTTTCTTATTAGATAATAATATTAAACGTTGCGCTCAATATCATTGCGATCAACATGTTATTAAAATGATTTTAGAATCTGCCCAAATATTATGTACCGTATCACATCTTAATGGAATAGAGGTGCCCTATAAGCCTTCTCACCAAAACCATCCTTGCACAATATGGGCTGGTCAAAGTTTACAAAATTGGTTATGGCTAAAAGCACTGGTGTATGCACTTCACGATGAATATCAATATCGATATGGTGAAAAGATTCACAAATCCTTTACAGTTGTTAAAGATCTCACCACGCCTATTTTTCTCCCCAATATTGGGTTACTAGAGCATCCTCAGGTAATGCCAGAAGAATTTAAGGTCCCCAACAACCCTGTTAAAGCCTATAGAAATTTCTACATTTTTGGTAAGCGCAAATTCGCAACCTGGCGTAAAAGAAAACTTCCCCTTTGGTATGAAAATAATTTGATTTGAGTTTTTACTACCCTACCTTCGCCTACGCAGACATAACGGTTATCAATACTAACTTAAAAGTTGCATTTTATATGCACCTTTACTATTATGTAGTATCTATATCTATCAGGAAGCCAAAACTGTGCACACCTCTCATCGATCCGCGGATCAAATCTCTGATAAAATTGCCTTGGGCCTAGTCAAATTTTTTCGATTTTTTGCGGATAGTTTTTTTCGAAAACGCTATGGTAATCGCGCCATCGTATTAGAGACAGTCGCTGCTGTCCCTGGCATGGTGGGTGCAGCATTGTTACATTTTAGTTGTTTGCGAAAAATTCGGAATGATGAAGGTTGGATCAAAAAATTACTGAATGAAGCCGATAATGAACGTATTCACTTAATGACATTTGTCTATATTGCTCAACCGAATTGGTTTGAACGTTTTATCATTTTTGTTGCTCAAGGCATCTTCATCCTCATGTATTTTTCAATGTATATTTTATCCCAAAAATCAGCGCATCGTTTTGTGGGTTATCTAGAGGAAGAAGCAGTAATAAGCTATACCCATTATTTAGAGGAAATCGATTCGGGTAGAATTATCAATTGCCCCGCGCCGGATATTGCAATGCGTTACTGGCACCTTCCCGAGCATTCAACCTTGCGGGATGTCATACTGGCTGTGCGCGAAGATGAAATGCGGCATCGAGATGCCAACCACCATTTGGCAGACAAATTAGCTCAAGGCTATAAGATCTTGACCCCAATGCCTAATATTGAAAAAGATGCCAAATCCGATGCAGCTAACTAAAAAAACAGATTTTGCGCTGCGTGTCCTACTGTTTCTAGCGATGCAAAAGCAAGACCACCTCTGTTCTATTGATGATATCGCAACAAATTTTTTAATTGCGCGTGAACATCTGACCAAAATTATCAGCAGACTTTCAAAGCTGGAATATATACATACAATTCGCGGCAAAGGGGGTGGTCTACTGTTTAATCCACAGTCTTTAACCATTCCATTAGCGAATATCATTAAAAATTTTGAACCCACCTTTAAAGTCATTGATTGCGAAAAGCCGGCTTGTCCCATGAATGGAATTTGTCGTTTAAATCAATTTTTAGACGAAGCCAGTCATGCCTTTGTTTCAGTTTTAGAAAAATATACCCTACGCGACATTTTACCTAAAACCACTCAAGAACAATCCATGGTTTTAAAAAGGCTTAATATTCACGTAAATTCAAGTTAACGACAGCTGGAATGCATTAACACCTGGCACAGCGCCTTTCTACCGGGCTATTCCTTTACTCACCGCCATTATTTTCATCAAATGACCCTCATCCTGTGATAAGATTGTTTCTTATAGGAGAATGATTTTTGAGCATTGACAATATTGCCTTAGGGCTTTTCGAAATTTAAACAATGATTATTATATGATTGAAAAAATGGACATACATAAAAATAAATTAACGGGCATTTTATGGATTGTCCTTTCTATGATATTTTTTAGCATTACAATGAGCATCTCTAAATTCTTAGGCTCAGAAGTACATACTTTAGTTAAAATATTTATGAGATTGTTATTTGGTCTAATTTTATTATTACCCTTTATGTTTGATAAAACCACAAAACTTAAAACAAACAATATAGGGCTTTATTTATTGCGTACAAGTTGTGTCTGTGCAGCTATGTTTTGCACTTATTTTACGTATACCCATTTGCCATTAGCCCTTGCAACGTCTATTGGATTTACCACCCCAATTTTTACAATTTTACTATCCATTCTATTTTTAAAAGAAAAAGTTAGCTTATCGCATTGGATTTTAATTATTATTGGATATATAGGCGTTTTGATTATTACAAGACCGACCCTATCATTTCATTTTTCTTACATTACAATTGGGTTACTTGCTAATTTTCTTGCAAGCTGTGCCATTATCATGGCAAATAAAATTTCAAGGACGGATTCGGCCAAACAGATTTTATTTCTCACCACCCTGCTTAGCGTGCTTTTCACTTCAATTCCAACCTATTATTTTTGGCAAAGACCAAATGCACAAGAATTTTTTCTTTTATTTTTATTGGGTTGCACGGGTATGCTCTCACAATATTGTTATCTAAAAGCAATTAGGCTTGAGAAAATTTCATTTTTATCCTCTTTTGAATACATCCGGTTAATTTTTATGGTCCCTATCGGGGTATTTGTTTTTAATGAAATTCCAAACCCGCATATTTATCTTGGAAGCATTATCATTATTGCTTCCAATTTATGTCTTACTTACCTGAAAGCCAAAGACAAAGGTTAATTTAGTGGGTCCATGGCCTGAGTCAGCACAGTGTAACATCCAAGCTTGCGTCGTGCTTTTCAACCTGTGGGCTATGATGCCTCCAGCGGCTCTCAATAGGATAATGATGAACACTGTTCCTTTATCAGAGCCTTCACAGTTGATAGATGAATAATGTGTGCTGGTTCAGATTTAATGATGGACCCATTAGGAATCGAACCTAGGACCAGGGGATTATGAGTTATTTTGCGGGTACCTGAACCAGTTTTAACAAATCCTATTCAGCCTTAAAAAGGCTTGTATTATATACACTTTGATTATAATAAGGTCTAGTGCGTTTCAGGGAATTATATTTTGTGGTGCTTCCAATGGGCTTACATTAAAAATTGGGAGTTATATAATGGGCAAAGGGATTGAATCCGAAAAACCAATTCTAGCTTTTAATGATTATAACATTCGTCATGTTCTACATAATGAGGAATGGTGGTACGTCGTTCTTGATGTAATCGTTGCCCTAACAGATTCCAGCAATCCAAGCCTATATCTTAATGCTATGCGATGTAGGGATCCTGAATTTAACAAAGGGTGGGTACAAATTGTATCCCCCCTTCCTACTCCGTAGGAAAAACATAAAGAACTTAAACGAGAAAACTTAGCTCCAATGGTTATTATATTATTGACTTTATCAGTTATTTTTGATAAATAATCTTTGTGCATAAACACATTGCTTTTAGACGGAACTTAAGCTTTTTGGCTTATTTTTAGATCGTATTCAAACTTAAGTAGTCGGCCCTGAAAAAATGGTTTTGGCCCGAGAATCTCTAGCATTCCCTTAAGAAATAAGGCTAAAATATTGCAAGGTTTTTATTAATTCTAATAGGAAGCTTGCAATTATGATTATTAAAACTCCTGATAAAAACAGTAGCAATCGTATTAAATTAGATGTTTTGCTCGATAAAAACCATGGTCTTTACCAGCTTGCCAATATTTTAAACTGGGATTACCTTTCGGAAAATTTTGGCCAGTTTTATCGCGAAGCAATGGGGAGACCTAGCATCCCTATCAGAGTGATGGCAGGTCTGCATTATTTAAAATATTTGGAGAATGAAAGCGATGAAACCGTTGTTGAGAAATTTTGTGAGAATCCTTATTGGCAATATTTCTGCGGTTTAGAATATTTTGTTCATGAGGTTCCTTGTCATCCTACCACGCTGGTTAAATGGAGAAAACGCTTAGGAATAGAAGGCGTTGAAAAATTGCTCACTGAAACTTTGAATACCGCAAAACGTCTTTCATTTATTAATGAAAAATCTTGTAGTCGCATCAACATAGATACAACCGTCCAAGAAAAGGCAATTACTTTTCCAACGGATGCTAGGCTTTGCCATAAAATGCGATCAGTATTAGTAAAGATGTCGTATGCTCGCAAAGTTGCATTAAGACAAAGTTATGTACGCCTAAGCAAAAAAGCTCTAATTAAACAATCGAGATATGTTCAAGCTCAACAATTCCAGAGAGCCCAAAAGCAAACTAAAAAAATAAAAAATTATTTAGGTCGTGTCATCAGAGATATTGAGCGCAAAAATTTAAATCCAGATGAGCAATTAAAAGCTCAATTATTGACGGCTAAACGCTTGTTAGCCCAAAAGAAGGAAGATAAAAACAAACTCTATAGTCTTCATGCACCGGAAGTAGAATGCATAGCAAAAGGTAAAATCCATAAGAAATATGAATTTGGATGCAAAGTTTCTGTTACGACTACAGCTGATAAGCTCTGGGTAATTGGAATTTCTGCTTGCCATGGAAATCCTTATGATGGTCATACTTTAAATGGCGCATTGACACAAGTTCATAAGTTAACTGGGATAAAACCAAAACAAGCTTTTGTCGATAAGGGCTATCGAGGAAAAGAAAATCATCCTAAGGATGTAGAAATTTATGTTACCGAGCGCAAGGGATTATCAAATACCCTGCAAAAACTGCTTAGAAGAAGGTCAAGAATAGAGCCAATTATTGGTCACCTTAAGGGAGATAATCGTTTATGCAGAAACTATTTGCTAGGCCAAATTGGGGATCAGCTAAATGCATTATTGTCGGGTTGCGCCTTTAACATTAGAAAAATTATTCGATTTTTATTACAAAAAATGGAGCTTAGAGCGAGTGCGCCGTTATGTGCATAGAAACTTTTTCAGGGCCCACTAAGTATGATCCTAAACACATACTTTCAAGAGGTGTTTTGCAACTTTAGATTTTAGCTTTCCCCTCTCTATTGCTTACAATACGCTTACAAATGAGGGAACACCTAAAAAGGCTGATCCTATAGATGAGGAAAAGTGCTGATTTATTCTTTTTTAAACTGGTGGGCCCACTAGGACTCGAACCTAGGACCAAGGGATTATGAGTCCCCTGCTCTAACCAACTGAGCTATGGGCCCGATAACGGGGTTTAACGAAAGGGGAGTATATCACTCCCCTTTCAAAAAGTTAACCACCCTTGCCGCCTTCGCCTTTGCCTTCTTCTTCTAAAAAGCTTTTTAGCTGCTCGGCACGGCTGGGTTGCCTTAATTTACGCAGTGCTTTGGCCTCAATTTGACGGATACGCTCGCGGGTTACATCAAACTGTTTGCCTACCTCTTCTAAGGTATGATCGGTATTCATATCAATACCAAATCGCATCCTTAAGACTTTTGCTTCACGGGGGGTTAATCCCGATAGGATCCGACGGGTGGCTTCTCTTAAGCCTTCCATCGTTGCCGCATCCACCGGCGATTGTACATTTGCATCTTCAATAAAGTCGCCTAAATGGGAGTCTTCATCATCCCCAATCGGGGTTTCCATGGAGATTGGCTCTTTGGCAATTTTTAGAACCTTTCTGATTTTATCTTCAGGCATCAGCATACGCTTACCCAGCTCTTCAGGCGTGGGTTCTCGACCCATTTCCTGCAACATTTGCCGCTGTACCCGATTAAGCTTATTGATAGTCTCAATCATATGCACGGGAATACGAATGGTACGGGCTTGATCAGCAATAGAACGCGTAATGGCTTGGCGAATCCACCACGTGGCATAGGTTGAGAACTTATACCCACGGCGATATTCAAATTTATCGACCGCTTTCATTAAACCAATATTGCCTTCTTGAATGAGATCCAAAAATTGTAAGCCTCGATTGGTATATTTCTTCGCGATAGAAATCACTAATCGAAGGTTGGCTTCGACCATTTCTTTTTTAGCACGACGTGCCTTTGCTTCGCCAATAGACATATGTCTATTTAATTCTTTAATTTCAGGAATGGTTAGTCCTGTACTTTGAGCAAGCGCAATCAACGTTTGTTGATGCGTATGCAACTGCTCTTTATGCAAATTTAAATTTTCAGAAAATGCCTCGTTGGATTGAATATGTACCGTTAACCAATTCAGATCCGTTTCATGGTTTGGAAATGAACCAATAAATAATTGCCGAGGCATCCGCGCACGATTCACACAAATATCCATGATCAAGCGTTCAGACTCCCGAACACTTTCCAGCATACTACGCATGCCAAATACTAATGCATCAAAAACACGTGGCACTAATTTAAAGGCAACCAAACATTCACCCAGACGGCCTAATATGCCCTCTGTTTCTGCATGATGACGGCCATGCTTTTCAATCGCCGCTTGGGCTTCGCGCTTTAATTCAAATAACTCATCAAAGCGTCGTTTGGTTTCTATAAAATCCGGTTCAGCATCAAATTCCGTGCTTTCTGCGCTAACGTCGTCATCACCTTCTTCTGTAACCCCGACCGCACTTTCTTCAAATGTCGCTAAAGGCAGGGTTTCTTCCAAAGCAGATGCCGGCTGAGTGGCATCGACAAAACCGTTAATAATTTCTGTTATTTTAAGTTCGGCACCCTCTACTTGCGCAAATTCATCCAATATAAAATCTAATAGCGGTGGATATTGAGCAACTGTGAGCAATACTTCACGTGCGCCTTCTTCAATCCGTTTGGCAATCGCGATTTCGCCTTGCCGGGTTAGCAGTTCTACCGTACCCATTTCCCGCATATACATGCGTACCGGATCGGTGGTTCTTCCAAAGTCTGTGTCTGCCGCAATAAAGGCTTGGGCCGCTTCCTCTACCACTTCTTGTGTGACAACGGTTTCGCTTTCTTCACTCGATAACATGAGTCCACCGATATCGGAAGACATCTCGTAAACGGTAATGTTTAATTCATCAAGTATTTGCACCACCTCTTCAATAACCTGTTCTAAATCGGCAGATTCCTCTCCGAGGTAATAATTCAAATCTTCGTAGGTTAAATACCCTTTTTCTTGTCCAAGGGCTACCAAGACTTTGATTTGTGCGGCTTGTCTATCTTTATCAACATAACTCATAACAATTATTCTCTACGCTCATTTCTGATGGCCAAAAGGTTATTGAGCAAACTACCCCGATTCTAACGCTAAATAATCGGTTAATCCACTCGATTTTTTTCCCTTTGCTCTAATAGATTTTTTAAATGAGCTTTCTCATCCTTAGAAAGCACGCCTGATTTGGCCTTAATCAATAATAATTCCATGGCCTGTTCTTGGGATCTTTCTCGCAACCTTTGCATTGCACCCAAAAATTCCTGTTCCATCCCCACTTCTGGGATAGAGTCTGCAATGGTCTGTAGTTCAGAATATGAATACTGGCTAACATAATCACTGGGAAGTCGCTCTATCAACGCTTCTATGGAAAGCGTAGATTGAATTTTTAAAATTTCAACAATATCGCATAATAAATTTATTCCGGATATATCGGCATGTCGAAATTCTTCCAGATCGCCAATTCGAATAATCAGTTCGCGATTTTTAAGTAACATCGCAATCGCCCGATGGGCGGGGTTAGGCGGCAAAGATATTGGCTTACTAACTTTCATTTTTGAAGGTGAGTTTTTTTTCAAACTGGTTGCTTTCCCTTGGATCATTTGCGGATCCACGCCTGCTAATTCTGCTAGACGGTCATACAGCATTTGTTGGAAAACCCCTTCTGGCAATAATTTAAGCAGCGGCTTAGCCATCGTAATTAATTGTGCACGGCTATCTAAATGATTCAAATCTAAGTTAGCTGCTAATGTTTCGAATAAAAAATCGGATAGGGTCATGGCCCGTTGTATGCGATCTAAAAAGGCTACCTCCCCTTCTTGACGCACACAAGAATCCGGATCGCTGCCTTCCGGCAATACAATAAAGCGCACGCGTCGCCCTTCTTTCATATGGGGCAAAATCAATGGCAAAGCGCGTTTTGCAGCAGCGCTTCCTGCTTTGTCGCCATCAAAACAGAATATCAATTCGCTCACTTGCTTAAACAAAACATCTACCTGCTTTTCGGTTAAGGCCGTGCCTAACGTTGCGACCACGTTTTTTATGCCAAATTGGGCAAGTGAAACCACATCCAGATATCCTTCAACCACCAATAAGGAACTTAATGTCCGATTCCCTAAGCGGGCTTCGTATAATCCATACAATTCATGCCCTTTATTAAACACCAGCGTTTCAGGTGAATTTAAATATTTAGGTTCGCCCTCAGAGCCAATGACGCGACCTCCAAACCCTATCACACGCCCACGTCTATCCCGTATGGGAAACATTATCCGATCGCGAAAGCGATCATAAAAATGCCCGCTCTCTTTTTTAACAATAAGCCCTGCGGCAGATAGCGCTTCTAAGCGCTCCGCACTCGTTCCCAAATGATTGACTAACGCATCCCAGGTAGGCGGAGAAAATCCTAGCTCAAACTGTTTGGCTACCTTTCCGGTGAGTCCTCTGCCTTTTAAATATTTGTGCACTCGCGGGGCAACAGGATGGCGTCGTAACTCTGCTTGATAAAATAATGAGGCTTCCCCTAATATCGCGTACACCGGTGTGCTGCGTGTGCTGGCATTGCTATGTTCTTTCGTTTCGGTTGGGATCACCATGCCTGCAAGACTTGCTAGCATTTCCACGGCCTCCACAAAATGAAGACCATCATATTCAGTCAGAAACCGAATAGCGTCACCACTCACCCCGCAACCAAAACAATGATAAAACTGCTTAGCGGCGTTAACGGTAAATGAAGGCGTTTTTTCATTATGAAAAGGGCAACGTGCAATAAAATTAGCCCCTGCCCGGCGTAAAGAAATACGCCCACCAATGAGCTCTGCGATATCCGTTCTCGCTAAAAGATCTTCTATAAATGCATGAGGGATTTGCCCCGTCATAGGATTCAAAATATTTATGCGGTTAGTTGGTTTTTAATTAAATTCCCCACCTCGCCCATATCTGCACGACCCTGGATTTTGGGCTTTAAAACTGCCATGACTTTTGCCATATCCCGCACCGATTTAGCCTCAACTTCTTGGATCGTTTGCTGGACCAATATTTGAATTTCTTCCAAGGATAAAGCGGTTGGTAAAAACTCTTGGATAATGGTAATTTCAAAAGACTCTTTTTGCGCTAAATCGTCTCGATTAGCGGCTGTAAATTGTTTAATTGATTCTTTGCGTTGGCGAACCATTTTATCCAATAAGATCAGCATTTGCTCATCCGTTAGGAGAATACGTTCATCGACTTCTTGTTGTTTAATGGCAGCTTGGATCAAGCGGATAATGCCAAGACGAGGCTTATCTTGCGCACGCATAGTCGCAACCATGCTGGCGTGGATTTTAGTTTTGATAGAATTGTCTGTCATATATTTTCCCCCTCGTTACCTACCCCCTCCTCTTAGAAGAAGAGGGTAAACGACTTTTAAGTTTTACTCTCACAAAAAAAGAGAGGGGGAAATCATTCAAGCCATATTCAAAATCTTAACGGCGAATTTCTCGATGAGCGCCTGGTTGGCCACCCGTTTGCTCACGCATTAATTTTTTCAAGTGACGCTTACGAGCTGCAGCTGCTTCACGTTTGCGAATAGCAGAGCCTTTTTGATAGAACTCGCGACGACGCAGTTCTTTAGGAATACCTGCTTTTTCAACGGCGCGTTTAAAACGACGCATTGCAGAATCTATGGACTCTCCATCTCTAATACGAACACTTGGCATTGAACATTGCACCCTATAAAGTTAGTTGATTAAAGTAAATCTTGATTACAATCAAGGATGTTATTCTAAACTAGTCTTTAGAAAATTGAAAAGGTTTTCTAAACGATTTACGCCTGCCTTTTGGGCTTATCTATCAGTCAAGACTAAGCTAGAACACTATATCTAGCAAGTATGACATCCCTTTACCGGCGTTTTGCCGCGCAATCCCTTAAATTTATTCTCCATGAAACATCAAGGCTATCGATTGGAATGTTCGCTTAAAAATACTATGATGATCGGTAAATGTAAAACCAGCGCTTAAAATTTTAGAAGGATTGTCCCTATGCTCCCCTCTCGTCACCCCCTGTGTGTTCTTGGTATTGAAACTTCCTGCGATGACACCGGTGTTGCTATTTATGATGAACACAAGGGATTGCTGGCACATGTCCTAAATAGCCAAATAGATATTCATTCAATCTACGGGGGGGTAGTTCCAGAACTTGCCTCCCGAGATCATACGCGTAAGATCATTCCACTTATCCAGAAGGTTTTAGAGAAAGCCCAAGTTTTATCCAGCGCCATCACCGGTATTGCCTATACGGCAGGACCAGGACTGGCTGGTGCATTACTGGTAGGCGCTTCTTTTGCAAAGGCCTTAGGGTATGCCTGGGGCGTACCCACCATTCGGGTCCATCATATGGAAGGGCATTTATTGGCGCCTATGTTAGAAACCCCTGCCCCGCAATTTCCCTTTTTAGCCTTATTGGTTTCCGGGGGTCACACTTTATTGGTAGAAGTCGGGGGCATTGGTCAATATACAATATTAGGCGAATCTTTAGATGATGCCGCAGGAGAGGCTTTTGATAAGACAGCAAAATTATTAGGCCTACCTTACCCAGGGGGGCCTGCATTAATGGCTTTAGCAGAAAAAGGCAGTCCGCAACGTTTCCACTTTCCAAGACCTTTAACCGAAAAGCCCGGCTTAAATTTCAGTTTTAGCGGTCTTAAAACTCATGCGATGAATACGCTTAAAGCGACCGCTCAATCACCGCAAGATAAAGCAGATGTTGCCT
This sequence comes from bacterium, assembly GCA_027364575.1. GTDB lineage: Bacteria > Pseudomonadota > Gammaproteobacteria > UBA6186 > Azoamicaceae > CADEGZ01. The sequence goes on along the minus strand of DAHXPC010000005.1, from coordinate 23,489 downwards.
ATGCTTTTCAAGAAGCCGTGGTAGATACGCTTTTTATTAAATGTAAGAGAGCGATCAAAGCAACCGGCTTAACGCGTTTGGTTATTGCCGGCGGAGTGAGTGCTAACCAAGTGCTGCGCGCAAAATTGCAGGAATTTACAGAACTGCAAAATATCGCGGTATTTTATCCCAGAGTAGAATTTTGCACCGACAATGGCGCAATGATTGCGTTTGCAGGTTATCAACGTTTAAAAACTGAGCAAGATGAGAATCTCGAAATACGGGTGTCTCCGCGCTGGCCAATGGACACCCTGAAAAAATAATGTCACACTAAAGTTCTCTAGGATTTCTGATAACCATAAGGACGTTTCATGCTATCTATCCAGCGAATTATCTATGCACTTTTTCTTTTCGGCTCCTCCCTACCAGCACTTGCACAAACCCAAATAACCATTTGTACGGATACTAACTTTTGGTATCCCTTCACCTATGTTAAAAACCAAAAAGCATCCGGGCTCCATATCGATATTATTCGTACCACATTGCACAATTTAGGCTTTGAACCCATCTTTATGCCGACTTCCTGGAAAGAGTGCCTACAAAATGCAAAGCTTGGGATCGTGGATGCTGTCGCAACCGCTTCTTATCTAGAAGAACGATCTTCATATCTGGATTATCCGGAAGGTGCCGCTGTCGATAGGCGATCGCCTTGGCGCGTTACGCAAGTTGGCTACCGAGTGATTACTGCGGCAACCAATGCAAAAGGTGTTAAAAATTCTTATACCTTTGAAGGCGACTATAAAACTATTCCCCAACCGGTACGTGTCCCTGTGCACTATTCCGTGTTTCAAGATCTACAAAAAGAAGGGCTATTGGTAAAAGAAGGAAAAAATTCTTATGCTATTTTTAAAACACTTTTAAAAGAAAAAACGGGCTCTATTGTGGATGTTGAGGAAGTCGCAAAACAGTTTGGCACACGCCCTGAATTCGCAGGTAATTTAGTGATTCAAAAAAGGCCCCTGAATTCTAAATCTTATTATTTAGCGTTTTCGAAAGGGGGTTCCATTCCCCGTCGTGATCAAGATCGAATTTGGAAAGAAATGGCTAAGGTGCGCGACAACGATGCAATCATGGGTAAATTTTTAAGCAAATATTAGGGCCTGTTGACACTTTGTGGATTAACTGAACCTAAAGTTTAATTTCCTTCTCCGCGTACGTGATAGGGAATTTTATTTTTGGCCCATTCTGGGTTCTGAATTTTCGAGTAAACGAATAATATTGGCTCGATGCCGCCAAAAAAGGAATAGACTAATGATGGCAACGGGTATTGCAAATTGGATATTCAAAAATAACCCAATATAAAAAGGTGCAAGGGCTGCAGCCACTAAGGCTGAAAGGGATGAGATCCTAGATAAGAAAAATACTATCCCCCATGTTGCCAATAACAAAAATCCTGCTGGCCAACACAACGCAGAAATGGCCCCAACTGCGGTGGCTACACCTTTCCCCCCCTGAAAACGGAAAAATACCGGGTAAAGATGGCCTAAAAATACCGCGATCATCACCGATCCCACCATCAGGGGAGCAGGATTTATCTGTGATATGCACAATACCGGAATAACGCCCTTGATGGCATCGCCCAACAAAGTGGCAATGGCTGCCGTTTTATTGCCTAAGCGCAATACATTGGTTGCCCCTGGATTATGTGAGCCTGTGGTGCGCGGATCGGGCAATCCCGCCAAGCGGCAAACAAGCACAGCACTGGAAATAGAGCCCATACAATAAGCAAGTAAACAAAATAGAATTAATTCCCACATTTGCCTATTGAACGTGGGAACGAGGGCTTATGTCAAGGTAATCCATTTTTTTGCCCTTAGTGTTGCTTAAATCCATTGATCTTTAAGCGTATTATTTGCATGATGAGATCCTTATGGTAGTAAAATTGCCCATTCCCAAAAAAGACGCGCTCGATCATAGCCAACAATTGTTGGAATATATTTTATTCCAACTACGCGCCCAGCACGGAAGCCTCTCTTTTGCAAGCTACATGGCGCTTGCGCTATACACCCCGGGTCTTGGTTACTATAGTTGCGGCACACAAAAACTGGGGGCTGGCGGAGACTTTATCACGGCACCTGAACTCTCACCCCTATTTTCAAAATCACTTGCTCGCCAATGCCAACAAATTTTACAAACCCTAGCGGGTGGCGATATTGTCGAGATAGGGGCAGGCAGTGGAAAAATGGCTGCACACATTCTATTGGAATTAGAAAAAAACCATTCGTTGCCTGCACAGTATTATATTTTAGAATTAAGTGCAGATTTAAAAAAACGCCAAAAAGACACTATTTTTTCGCTTTGCCCACAATTGTTGTCGCGCGTGATTTGGTTAAATACACTGCCCGAAAAAAAGATTAATGGCATTATTTTAGCCAACGAAGTGCTCGATGCCATGCCGGTTCATCAGTTTAAAATCCTGAATCATAGGGCTTATAACATCCACGTGATAGAAGAACAGCATGCACTAAAATATGCATGCCCACATGTTTCCGACAATGAGCGAACAGAAATCGAGCTCGCTGATTGTTTATCATTTTCGGATGGCTATACTTCAGAAATCAATTTGAATCTAAAACCTTGGATATTTAGCTTATCCGACTGTCTACAAAAAGGCGTTATTTTACTGATTGATTATGGCTTTCCGAGAACAGAATATTATCACCCCGATAGAAGAATGGGCACTGTCATGTGCCATTATCGACATTATGCCCATTCGGATCCTTTTTGGTACCCTGGCCTACAAGATATCACCGCACATGTGGATTTTACGGCGATTGCAGAGGCTGCCACAGAGGTTGAGATGGATGTATTGGGGTATTGTGAACAAGCCGCATTTTTATTCAGTTGTGGATTAGCAGATTGTGCAGAGCAAACGATGATTACCACTCAGAAAGAGAAAATATTACAAAATCAGGCCATTCAGGTATTAACCTCTCCGGCTGAAATGGGAGAATTATTTAAGGTAATAGCCCTTGGCCGCAATTTTGATGAGCCATTAATCGGCTTTAGCCTGATCGATAGACGGTATGCGCTTTAGTCCAACGTGTCGATAGCTCTCACCCGCTCTTGGTGCAATCTTACCCCCAGTCCTGCGCCCTGCAATCCCTTTTCCATCAATGCCGCAATATCGACAGCCTTTGCTAATTGATAAGCCTTACGCATTCTTTCAGCTTGTGGATATGCACTGGCTTCTTTGCCTGTCCGCCCTTTTGCATCGCATTCACAAGCGAGTAAAAATTTTTCAAATCGCTCCGGCGATCGAAAAGCATCTAAACGTTCCAAAGTTTTCAACATTGTATCCGCTCTTAATTCAAAAGCGCGATGGCAATGTAAATGAAAACGACTCACAATGATGGCTAATTCTTTATAGTCGTTAGGGACCCGATAACGTTCACAAAATTTTTCAATTAAAAAAACCCCCCGCTCTTCATGTCCACGGTGGCTAGGCCATTCTTGAGAGGGAGTCTCGCCTTTACCCAGATCATGGCAAAGCACTGCAAAGCGCGTAACCTTATCCAAGGTGCGCTGACAGGCAACTTGCAAAGACAGCATAACGTGTATGCCGGTATCAATTTCGGGATGATGTTGTTCTGGCTGCGGAATGCCCCACAATTTATCCAGCGAAGGCCATAATCGCGCTAAGGCACCGCAAGCACGTAACACTAAAAAAAAGGGAGTAGGATCTTGTTCGCTTAAAGCTTTTGACATTTCTTGCCATACGCGCTCTGGAACCAACGCATCGATTTCACCGGAAAGCACCATTTCGCGCATTAAAGCCATGGTTTCCTCAGCGACCGTAAATCCTAAGGTGGCAAAACGCGCGGCAAAACGTGCGATGCGCAAAATACGAACCGGATCTTCGCTAAATGCCGGGGAGACATGGCGTAAAATTCGATTGTTTAAATCGTTAAGACCGTGAAAAGGATCCACAATGATCCCTTCAGGCGTTTCGGCCATCGCATTAATGGTGAGATCACGACGTAATAGATCATCTTCTAAAGTAACTTCTGGACTCGAATGACACTCAAATCCATAATATCCAAGCCCGATTTTACGCTCGGTTCGTGCCAATGCATATTCTTCATGGGTTTGAGGATGTAAGAATACAGGGAAGTCTTTGCCAACTTTTTTAAATCCTGCCTCCAGCAACGCGGCGGGCGTTTGCCCGACAACGACCCAATCTCGCTCGACAATCGGCAATCCCAGTAATCTATCTCTAACCGCGCCACCGACAAGGTATATATCCAATCTGAATGTCCTGTTTCTTTTAAAGAAAGTTTAAAGCCTAGGGAACTTCACTGCTTAATAATTTTAAGCCGAATACCATTAAAACACCACCGGTAAAACGCTCTAGCCAATGTTTAAACACCTGAATACGTTGTCCAATCATAGGACTGGTAAAAAAGAGTGCGACCAGCATAAACCATAACAACGCGATAAAGCTTATCCATATTCCATAGAAAGTTTGGGTAATGCGCGGAATAGCGGGAGAGAGAATCACCGAAAAAAAACTTAAGTAAAATAAACAGGCCTTAGGATTTAAGAGGCTTGTTAAAAAGCCACTCTGAAATGCATTTTTTAAGCCCGGATGCATCTCTTGTAGCGGCATTCCTGTCGCCCCCGATGTCGCTTCTCGCTTTGGGGCAGGCTTTGCTCGAAGCCCTTTATAACCAAGATAAATAAGATAGATAGCCCCTAAAATTTTCATTAGGGTAAAGGCGAAAACTGATTGACTGATAATAACGCCAACGCCTAATAAATTAATAGCGACATGACACAGGTTTGCCAGTGCAACGCCTGCAGATGCACTTAATCCAGAGGAACGACCATAAGCAAGGCTATTTTTGACAACCACGGCAAAATCCGGACCAGGGCTTATGATCATCAGCGCCCCGACGAACGTTAGCATGAAAAATTCAGACATGGCTTTAATTCCCTTGGTAAATTTATTCGGTGTTTTTTGCAACTTTGTATTTATATGGGCTTGCATTCTCTCATGCTTTGCCATTTTAGCCAAGTCGTCTACATACCCGTTTGCAAACGTTTATAAACCTCTGATTGAATTTATGAGGTTAAGGTATGCAGCGGTTGTGCCGCGCCCCAAGGCCGGGTTTTATATCGCAAAAAGTAACTGGCTACATTCAATAAGCCATATATCGCGAATAAAACCCAGCTAACAATGGGGGAGCCATCAAAGTGCACGACCAGAATATAAGCAGGGATCACTGAAAAAGCCCAAGGGGTTAGACTGCTCATTAACATGACAAATCGTGTATCGCCGGATGCGGTTAACACACCACAAAAAAGCCAGGCGATCGCATCAAATAAAAAATATACCCAAAGCCATCGAATAACAATTTCAACATGGCCTTTCATTTCATCATTCCAAAGTAAAGAAGCATCTTGGTTGAGAAAAAGCGTTGTCAATTTTTCTGGAAAGATAAACATGGGAATGGCCAGCAATAACATAATGGGTAAAATAATTTTAATGCCAGACCATATGGCTTGTGACAATAATTCTTCACGGTTCGCCCCAATATAATTGGCGGCAAGCGTTGTAATGCCTTTTTGTAAGCCCCAAAACCCAAACCCAAAAAGCCAAAAGAAACTATCTCCAATTGAAAAAATGGTTATATGCCCCTCGCTAACAGAGGCTAAAAGCTGGGCTAATACCCCCCACGCCAGTGCATCGGTAATACCCGACAATGAAGTAGGTAAGCCGGTTTTAAGCATTTTCAAAAATAGCGTGGGCTTAAATCTCCATTGATGTGTCCCAAAATCTTCTCTATTCTTCGGTTGCAAAAATACCCACAATAACGCAAATGCTTGAACCGTTTGTGCAATGCCCGTGGCATATGCGGCCCCTGTCGCGCCTAGCGGGGAAAGGATATTTTTCACCCCATAAATTAATAAAAAATCGAGTAATACATTTAAAATATTGCTTAAAATAATCGTTACCATGACAAGCTTTACCCGCCCTTGCCCCACAAAAAAAGATCCCAAGGCTGCGGCCAGTGGAAAGGCAGGTCCAAACCACATCAATGTTTTAAAAAAAGGAACGCCTTCCGTAATATAGGCAGGGTTCGAAATTAAATACGGTGCGGCAAACAGGGCAAGCAAAATAAAGACAAACGCCGTCATGAGTGAAAACCAAATCATCTGCCAAACGGGTTCGCCGATCCGATTATATTTTTTGGCTCCGTTATATTGCCCCACAAACACTTCGGATATAGACGCAATGCCAATAGCACCATATTGGAAAATACTAAATACCATTCCAGCAACAACCGCTGCATTCATGGTTTGGGTATCGTATTTCGCTAAAATAAGGCGATCGATAAAGATCATGATATTAATGGAAAAAAACGACAAAATCAGTGGATAAGAGATAGTCCATAATTCTTGGACACTCCCTTCGGGATATTGGGTAAGCTGGCCGGAAGGGTTAATCATAGATAAGGTTAGCGCCTCCCGTTAAATAGACGTCATAACGGCTACTTTTCCCCGCCACTTCAAAGCTTGGCAGCGTATTTGCAAGCGTAGGCGCGCCCCGCGGACGCTTGACCACAACCCGTTTTTGCGCTTTTTGCAGTGCTAATGAAATCAATTGATCCGCATCCAAATCTCCTCCCACTATATCACGTATGATACGCATTTCTATTTTGGTCAAGGCGTTTTTCATTTCACCAGGAAACATCGGATCTAAATAGACCACCTGTGGGGCATTTTCAACCTTTAAATTTTTTAGCACACCCAAAGCGTCCCCAACTGTCACCTGAATGGCAGAAACCGTGGAACATGCCTTATCGCTTAGCTTCGCACGCTTTAAACCATCAAATAATAATGCCGCCATCACCTGTGATCGTTCCACCATATGGACCTCGCACCCAAGGCTTGCCAAAATAAAAGCATCACGCCCTAACCCAGCGGTTGCATCCAATATCCTAAGTTTGCCTTTATGCATCTTAAGGCCAACTGCGCGTGCAATCAATTGATTTCGCCCTCCCCCCTTGGCGATACGATACCCTAACGGTCCTTTTAAAAATTCAGCAAATAATGTGCTGCTAACGCCACCGCTTGAATACACCAATTGCAAGCGACTTTCGGTTACCTGAAGGGAATAAGGGCGTAAAGGGGCATGGCTCAGCTGTTCTTCACAGGGGAGCGAAAGAAGGCTCGCTAATTTTTCAGCCTCTGCTTGACATGCAAGGTTACACCAAGTGACGACGAAGGGCACAAAGGACAATGTATTATCCCCTAATCATTGGAAAACAAGGCATCGATAAAGGGAGCAACGGTAAATTCCCGGAGATCCTCTAGGCCTTCTCCTATCCCAACAAAACGGATAGGAACCCGGAGCGTTTTTGCAATATTAAAAATCACACCGCCCTTTGCAGTGCCATCTAATTTGGTCAGAGCTATACCCGTAATATTTAGCGCTTCATGGAATTTTTTGGCTTGCATTAAGGCATTTTGTCCTGTACCAGCATCCAGCACGAGTAAAATTTCATGGGGTGCATGTTCATCTAATTTACGCATAACTCTAACGATCTTTTTTAGCTCTTCCATCAACGTGTCTTGGGTATGCAATCTACCCGCGGTATCGGCAATTAATATATCCACATTTTTCGCCTTGGCTGCTTGAAAAGCGTCAAAGATAACCGATGCGCTATCAGCGCCCATATGCTGGGCAATCACCGGGATACGGTTTCGCTCGCCCCAGATCTTGAGCTGTTCAATGGCAGCGGCTCTAAAGGTATCCCCCGCAGCCAACATAACCGTTTTTCCTTCCTCTTGGAATTTTTTAGCAAGTTTGCCAATGGTGGTTGTTTTGCCCGCACCATTCACCCCCACCATTAAGATAACAAAAGGCTTCGTCGCCTCGGGTAAGCGTAAAGGTATTTCAGCATGAATTAATAAATCATTGAGATTTTCTTTCAACGCAAGGGCAAGTGCTTCGGGATTCTGTAATTCCTGGTGCTTTAACCGCTCTTTTAAATTTTGCATAATGGTTTCTGTCGATTTTACCCCCACATCGGCAGACAGCAGAAAAGTCTCCAGTTCTTCTAGAAGCGTACTATCGATAAGTTTTCCAGCTAAGAATAAGCGATTGAACCCCATTAAGAATGTTTCTCGCGTCCGGCTTAATCCCTCTTTTAATCGGCTGAATACGCCTTTGCTCGTCGTAGATGCAGCAGGAAGGGATTCTTTTTTGCTAGGCCACTTAAAAAAATCAAGCATGTTAACTACCTATTTATAATTGGTTTCAAGTTGCGCCTATCTTACACTTTCTCTCTCTGCCAATCTAACCCAATTATTTTATACAGCTTTATTATGAAAAGATAAAAATATCATTGAAATAATAGTATTTTTTAATTTACAATGGGCAACAAATGCTCATTAATCTTAAATTGATAGATAATCATCATAAAACACCACGAGAATATTATAACCAATAAGGATTTTCCTGTTTTTTTCAAATAACTTACGCTCTTGGAGATAGGTAAAAATGTTCACAGAAGAAAAGCGTACCCAAAAAATGCCCAATGGCGTCTATGCAAATCCCGACGCCGAAGATATGTTTGTATTTGTGCAGTGGGTTATTAACCAGGAAAAAGAACGAAATCTGCCTGCGGGATCGCTTGTCGGCACTTGCTTGGGGCATCCAACTTTTATCTCTTGGGAAATTAAGACGGAAGTACTCGACTATTGGAAAGGTTTAGAAACTTCCCAAGCAAATCCCAGTTCAAGCACACAAGAAATATTAAAATTTCTTGATACAATTTCGCCAGATGGACTCGACGCATCTCATGTTTCCTTCCCTCCAGAACAAATGCAGCTACTCCTGCAAGAACCTGAGGCAAAAACCAACGCACCAAAACCCCGAACACTTATGGCAAGACAATTTAATCGGTTTTACGGCATAAGACCCAGCCACGATACATTTACAATAACAAAGAAAAATGTCATTCCGTCTAACGGGGGCGCCGGCGCATTGCACGATATTTTTCAAGCTTTGGCTGACATTATGCCAAACCAATATTACGCAACTCCCTTCCCTCGCTATATCCTATACTCCGGCTCACACAATCAAAATAAATTGCATCCTATTATGGTAGAGCCAGGACAACGTTTTACCGCTTCCCTTTTAAATGATTCCTTTATGAAGGCAAAAGCTTTAGGACATAAGATTGGCGCTATATTGTTATGCAATCCTAGCAACCCCATGGGAACTGTCATAAATGATGAAGAATGGAATCACTTTATTGATATTTTGAACGCCAAAGAATACCAAAAATGTTATTTCATCATTGATGAAGCATATATTGAAATGGTATTTAACCCAAAACATAGATCTTTTTTAACTTATATTGCTGAACTTTATAACCAATCCACCACCTCCGCTGAGGAAAGGAAAAAACTTGAAAATATCCGAGAAAGAGTAATTATCATTCGTTCCGGTACAAAAGGGCTCTCCTATGCCGGCGAAAGGCTGTCCGCCGTACTCGCTTTTTCGCCCATTATTCTGGAACAATTAACTAAAGTCATTAGTTATTCAGGAACCCCTCCGTATTCTTCCCAAGTCGCTTATGCAAATGCTCTTACCAGTAATCATGCACCTCGAGATGGACTTGCAAAATTTTCTTCATTGCAAGATTATTATCAACGGCAAGTCGCCTATTTGGCAAATTCCTTAGAAAAATTCGGCCTTAACTTAACCGGCGACTATAAAGTTGAAGGAACTTTTTATATCTTAGCAAATTTTAGCCGACTTAAAAATCTCGATATAGGGGCGATCCACCCGGATCCAAAAAAACACTTAAAAGATAAAACCGTCCTTGCCTTCCTAAATGAGGAAGTAGGGTTAAACCTAAAAGAGGGAAAATTATCTACCGACATAGAAATTGCCTATTACCTTCTTTTTGCTCATGACATTGCGATCACCCCTTTATCTTTTTTTAAAGGGGACGCAAATAAAGCCTATTTTCGAATCACCTGTAGTGTAGGGAAATTGATGTTAGATGCATTCGAGCAGAAACTCGGTATGCTTTTACAAAAAATTAATGGCGTTACTCATTTGGGTGCAGCGCCAGCTTCGGCATCTCTTCTAGCGCCCCTTCAAGCTTCAGATCCCTCAATATCTGTAACACAAATCGGAGAATCAGCCGCTTCTTCATCTGTTATTCCCGCTCACGGGAATTCCACTTCTTCAGTTTCAGCATCTTTGATTAAACGGTCAGGACCCCTTATGTCCCAACACCAAACTTTAGCTTCTGCAATCACTGTATCTCCAAGTACACCGACGAAGTCAACACCCGGTATATTTGCACGCCGCGCTTCTTCTGCCTTCACGCCTCTGTTAAGCATATCTTCAGCGTTAGCACCTTCGGCATCGGCGTCCTCAGTGCCAAAACCCGCTTTTTCAAAGGCTATAAATACGCTACCTTTAATAAATTCAGCAGTGCCACAATTTTTAGATCCATCCCTTGTTCTAAATGGAGTTTTTTATGCAGCGGCTGGTCAATATTGGAAGGCTCTCGTCACGAGAAGGAAAGAATTTTTAGAGCAAAAAAATGTGTCTGACACCAAATATCGAAAAGAAAAAGAAGAAATAAGTGAACTTTTTAAACACGTTGTAAACCAACTCTTAGAAAAATCAAAAACATTATCAGAATCAGAGGGAACACATATTCCACCAAAAGAAAGCGTCAGGAAAAGTTTAAAATCTTTAGAAACCCGCACGCAAATAACCTCAAAAAATGTATACGAAGATCTTGTATTGATAACGCGAAAATGGATAAAATTTTTAAAAAATCAAGAAGGCATAATTCATCCGAATATTTATTCGTTGATCAGTGATACCAATCTAAGCAAAAGTCTGCATGATTCCATTTCTGAAGATGATGCCTTAGCGTTTACTAAAGTTTTTAAGGGCTATAAAGAAGGTAAAGGCATATTTTCGAAAGAATCAAAATGTCCGTTTCCTCTTACTTTGACAAACAGTAGGAAATTAATTAGTGATTTGGTTGAACGCTGGATACGATACACAGTAGAAAAAGACCAGAAGACCCCCTGTTCCAGCTTAGTTTATTCCATCATTATGCAGCACAACTGGGATCTCATAGAAACGGTCAGGAATAGTGGAGCGGCAGTTCCCTATGGAGATGTGGAAGGGGATTTTGAAAATCGCAATATAATGGCTGAAACATTAAATACTGACTACGAACTGGAAAATTCAAATAATGCTATAGCACCTGGAAATATTATGTTTTTTGGGACCACTATCCACGCACTAATCCATAACACATTTAATTATAATGTTATCCTATTTAATCCCACGGCAAAAAATATAGGAAAAAAGCCAGATGCCATCATTTTCCAAAGTTTTTCTTGTAAATTTAACCTGCAACTTTCCGAAGAAGAGTTCAATAATATAATTGAAACATTCAATCAAAATCCTGAAGCATGTATTATTATTGATGAATCCTTCATTGAACTTGAAAAATTAGCACAACCCAGAAAATCCCTATTTAAGCATTTACTGGAGGATCCTAAACTCAAAAATAGGCTTATTTTGATTAGATCAGCAACAGGAGTTTTTTCTACAGACAACGAAAGAATCTCCATTCTCATAACTTACAACAATGTCCTAAGAGAAAAATTTCTTGAAGAAAATTTTAAAATGCAGTTGCATCCTCCTCGATCCTTGCAAAATGCTTACCGAGTCGCTTTAGAAAATTTTATAAAATTGTCTCCCAGTGAGAGGATTGCATTAAAACCCCGTGCTATACAACTAAGAAAATTATGTTATATTAAATATCTAACAGCAAAAGATAATGTTTCTCGTTCTTTTTCGGATAGCAATCCGTTTTTAGAAGAGAGTGATGATATGGATGCAGAGCATCTTCATTTACCAGCACCATCCCCCTTGGCAACTTCAGCAGGGATTATGGAGCAAGGATGGCCACTAATGAATAACAGCCCAAATCTTCTGAGCAGTGTTAATTCAAAAGGTGCCCCTCCTCCCTACTTACTAACAGAAGGCACTAAGGAATCTGAAATTACAAGCTCGAAACCCACATTGTTTTCAACCCCCACTTCTCCACGACTATCCTCTACAGATCCGAATGCTGAGCAAATGCCTGCCTCTTCAAGCAATCACTCTAATGCTGCGCACTCATGAATATCTAGCCCTGCCAGACATATGGAATTGATTGCAGGCAGTGATGGAACAATTGGGCAAGAAAAAAAGAATAAAAAAGGCTAGCAAATAGGGTGATGATAGCTTTTTACTAGGCAACCAGATTTTTAGATTGTTCTTGGATTAACTTTGCTAACGACAAAAATAGCTCAAAAGTCCCACTTTTCTGCATACGCTCTATTAATTGAGATCGATGATTCACGCACAGCTTGTCTTTAATGTGCTTTCGATAAGCTTCTATACTCTTGTGAGATATATACAAACAAAAAGCAGATTCCTTAATTGAGTGTCCACCCAACCAAAGGCTTAAACATTCAATTTCTCTGTCGGTCAGCTGATTATTCATCGCCTTTTTAAGGTAAGTCTGTAATTCATCGCGCATAGAAGACATACTCACAGGATTCTCTTTTTCAGGGAGTACATCCACGACATTTTGCGCCAAATCTTGATGCATATAGAGAATGCCAATAATAGTCCCTGTTGCATCCTTTAAAGGAACTGCATTTAGAATGAGCGTACGACTACCCTCAGGGTGCCAACGACTGCCTCGAATATTTAACAAGCTATTCCCTTGTAATACTAAACGATCGGCTTGTTCTAACGATTCCGCATCTTCGGCCCAGGGCAGTTCAGAATCTTTCTTACCAATAATATCGAATGCAGAATTTAAGCCAACATTTTTAACAAAATAATCATTTGCCCCCAGATAAATTAAATCCGTGTTTTTCCAAGAAATATATAAAGGAATATTTTTATAAATGATATTTTTGGCTAATAATTCAAGTTCTTGCATGCGCGTTTACATCCTCGCTGTATTCAGTTAAAAACCTTTGCTAGAATATATAGTCACAGAGAAAGGGTGACCTATTTACATACTGGGACCTAAGTTCTCCGGTAATCGGCTAGCATATCGTATAAACCTTATGTTGCCAACTTAATATACGCGCCTTAGAGGTGCCTATTTACTGTTATCTCTGGTACCCTTATCCACTGGAAATAATTTCTGTATCGAAGGGATTTGGACGCACACTCAAAATGAAACGAAACCGTGTTCGAATTATTGGTGGAAAATGGCGCAGCAGGCAAATTTCTTTCTCTGATCGCGCTGAACTCCGCCCTACGCCCGATAGGATACGAGAAACGCTGTTCAATTGGCTTTCGCCCTCCGTGGAGAATGCACACTGTTTAGATCTGTTTGCAGGCAGCGGGGTATTAGGGTTTGAAGCGTTGTCCCGAGGAGCAGCCCTAAGTGTATCGCTTGAAAAAGATCCCAGCAGTATCCAGCACTTAGTTGAAAATGCTGCAACTTTAAAAACCGATCAAATGGAAATTATTCAAGCAGACGCTTTTGCTTGGCTTAAAACCAACCCTCGTCCTTTTAATCTTGTGTTTGTGGATCCCCCTTACCGGCTAAAATCCCTGGCACTTTGCTTTTCATTATTAGAAGCCTACGGTTGGCTTGACATTGAATCACTGATTTATTTTGAGTCGGATGCTGAAATTCAAGCTATCGATTTACCTGCTTCCTGGATAGTATTAAAAGCCAAAAAGACGAGCCGCCTTTATTATTACCTTGCACAAAAAATTCGTTAAGCTTTACATTAAGCACGACAAATTGTCCATACATCTATCCGTATTATTCCAGCCTCTTTTAATACCTCACAAAGCGCATTGACCGTACTCCCCGTGGTGACCACGTCATCCAAAATGGCAATATGTTCATAAGGCAGTGGCCCTATCACTTGAAACACCCCTTTCATATTTCGCTTGCGCCCTTGTTTATTCAAACTGGATTGTGGCGGCGTTGGCTGTATTCGTTTACACCTATTCAATAGAATAGGGATTTTGCAAACCCTGCTTTGGGGCATCAGTAATTCCACAGCTTGATTAAACCCCCGTGCACGCTGCCGCTGTGCATGTAAAGGAACGGGCAATACCGCTTCCGGGTATACCCCATTTTTATACCATTTATAAAGGATATGGTCCGCCAACAACTCGCCTAAGATCCGGCCATACGCCAAGCGTTTTTCAAATTTTAAGCCGATAATTAACTGAATAACGGGTGGCTGGTACTCAAAGAGCGCACAGAGTCTATCGAATTTTGGAGGGCTGTCTTGGCATTGCGAACAATAGACCGAACCTTCGCCTAAGGCTAAGCCACATTGAAAACATCGATCCTCAATCCAAGGCAGGATCATTTTACACCCTGTGCATAAATCCCGACCCGTGGATGTCGGTTCTCCACACAAATAACAAAAGTTGGGAAACACCCATTGTTCCAAGGCTTTTAACATGCGATAATTAACTTAATATGCATTCCTTTTCTTCCCCGATGAATAAGCGCACCATTGCTAAAAATTTCAGCCGTGCAGCGCCTACCTATGATAAATATGCGGTATTACAACAAGAAATTGGTAAACGCTTATTAGAGCGTTTAGATCTAATACAGATCAATCCGTCTTTAATACTAGACATTGGCAGTGGAACAGGTTTTTCAACCAAACGATTAGCAGAAAAGTATCCCAGCGCTCAGATATTAAACCTGGATATTGCGAAAGGCATGCTTAGCGTTGCAAGAGAGGTTTGCTTGAATAAGCAGCACGCCTATTTATGTGCAGATGGCGAATACTTGCCCATTAAAGATCACAGTATAGATTTTATTTTTTCGAATTGTGTATTGCCGTGGTTTCCCGATCCACAAAAGGTATTTCAAGAAATACATCGCACCCTAAAGCCTGAAGGCGTGTTATTTTTTTCAACTTTTGGACCCGACACTTTACAAGAACTGCGTCAAAGTTTTACAAACATTGATACAGAACCTCATGTCAATGACTTTCTGGATATGCATGAAATTGGGGATTTATTGCTAAAAGATTTGTTTATTGATCCTGTGGTCGATAGAGAAATCCTAACACTCACGTATAAAAATATTCGAGGCTTAAAACAAGATTTAAAATTAACCGGCGCCCACCATGTCCATTCTATAAAACCGCGTGGCCTTAGCCCAAAGCATACGCTCTCTCAGTTAACCCATTCTTATGAAGCCTATAGAACACCTGCGGGACTACTCCCTGCTACTTTTGAAGTCATCTATGGGCACGCCATCGCTGCCACCCCCACTGATCTGCACCGAGCAAATGCCGCTGGGGTTATTCATATTCCGATTCAGCACTTGCACCACTTATAAAATACAATTGATTTTAGGTTAGTTCGGACCCTCTCGGTTATTTTGCATATTTTCATCTATGCTCAGTAATGCTTCATTGACCGCAAGTATAGTGCTACTGCTAAACCCAGGACTGCTTTGAGAACGGAGCTTTAGAGAACGCAGAATAGGAGACGGTTTTTTCGTTTGTTGGTGCGTGGAATTTACTATCAACTGCACTAATTTAGTCAGATCAGTATATTGATCATAAAGCTTCGGCGACAAAGGCATGCCATAGTCCATGGGCGCATCGTTCTCTGAAGGACATCTTTCTAAATCAAGAGGTGCTCTCTTTTGCTCTAATTGTTTTTTATTTTCGGCAATCCAAGGTTTTAAGAGATTCAACTTTTGCACACGTTTCATATATTGGATCCATTCGTCTTTTTCGCTTTCTCCGCGGGTAAGCTGTTGCACAAAGCTTAGCAAGGTTTCCGCATAGGCATGTTGCAAAGAACGTGGGGGATGCACATGCATATTGAGGCTGGTTTCAAAAATCATCGATCCGATAGTTTTATCAAAAGTAACAAATAGAGATATCCTTTCTCGTTCAGAAGAAAATGGCCCAACCGCTGAGCGAATCAGCACAACTTTTTTTCTTAAACTTTCGCTCTGCTGCATAAGCTTAAATAATGACTTTTTTCCGAGTAATAAATTTTTCCCCAGCGGATAAGGTATAATATTTTCTTCCACATACCTTTCATCAACCACAATAAATCCTTGCGAATTTTCTTGCACGAACGCCTGAAGCTTGTCGCGAATAGTGCTTGCTTCGCTGGCATCGTTGATCTGCACATTTTTGCACCAAAAAACCATCGGATGCTTATAAAATTCTGCAGGAACTTCTTGTAAGCATTTTTTAAACCCTATCACATCATATTCTTTCGCACTGTGAAATATTCTGCCTTGGAATGTATTGTGCAGCATAATTTCAACATCACATCCCACAAACATAACATTATCAGGTGCAATTTCTTCCGGATTATTTTCATACCAAATATTTAATGCCTGAGAAACCTTCTCACGATCCGGAAAATCTCCTTTGATATCACCGTAATCTATAGAAGCTGGATTTTCTATAATATTTTTTATCCAAGGCAATCTATCGAAATCTTTCATTTTTATAGAATACCATTTGCGTATCATACTACAACATGTGCTATTAAAACCTGCCATTGCCTCATAATATATTTTCTTAAAAACCAATTCCGCAATTATTTCCCGCTGCGTTATAGGGCATTGATCGATAATTTTTTTCTTTTGATCATTCTCTAAGCTTTCAAGGTAATTAACGATAATTCCCCTTATATACCGATCATTTTTCATTGAGGAGGATGAAGAGCAACCCTTTAAAAATAAAGATTTTCTCATTGCAATCGCTACCTGCCAAGGCACCCGAATACTTTCAGAGGAAGGATTGCTCAAATAATCTACCATAAATTCTACATTTTCCTTTAAACTTTCATAAATAGAATCATTTATTTTTTCTGTCTGAACGCCAAAGCTCTGACAAAATAAAACAGAGATATCATCCGGCTTATGAGGATCTTTCAACAATTCATGCACAAGCTTTAGCACAATTGATTCTAAATGCATGTCTACGCCTTTACAAAACTTGTGATAAGGCTCTAGCGCTTGTCCAGAATTATCTGAATTTCCAACCCAATAGTCATGGACTGTGTTTGAAAATATTTCATGCGAAAACGAAAGCGAATCATTATCCTTATCTTTTACAGCAGCCATTATTTTTAACGCACTTTCCTGCCGTGGTGGTGGGCTTTGAGGTATTGAAGGCAATATATTGGACAAGGTCAACGCCTCAATGTCATTATGCAATTCCTGCATATCTTCATCAATAGGAGAAACAGGAGAAGTGCGTGCATTAATTTCTCCTAATAACCCCATTGAACTGATCCTTCTGAAATGGCCGGTAGGCAGCGGCGCAGTGGGCAAAACAATACCAGTTAACGCGGCATTCATTGAATGCGGAAGGGTTATTTGAGAGCCGAGTTGCGTCTTTACAGCCTCTAACACTTCAGAAAGTCTATCAAATATAATATCTAGCGTTTCAATTCCAGCTGTACAGGTAACGCGCAACCACCCTTTCTTATCGTCTATCCCGAGCGCAGAAAGCGGGATAATATTAAGTCCTTTTTTAAACAATAAATAATAAGCAATATCACGATCCGTCTCTAGCTTTTCATTTTGCAAAGGAAGTCCAACTTTTTTCTGTAATATTTTTGCAATCTCAGGCTCTATGGCATACCCGATTAAAGTATGCAGATCGATTAACAGAAAAATACCTGCCTCTACCTTATAGTTTGGATTTGGCATATGAATGCCAAGTTTTTTCGATTTCTCATACGCATAATCAATTTGCTGCTTATAAAACATTCGCAGCATCGCGAAGTTTCTCTCGGCCTGAAGATCAGTTTTTCTACTAATTGCATAAGCATAGGCTGTTTTTAAAGAATCTGGAGCCGAACCAGAGGCGGTGATCTGCTCAGCCAATTTGGCCATCAGGGCATCATTAAAGCCAACCACCGCAGCCATTCTTTCTCCTGCCATAGAATAAGCTTTCGTCGCAGACTGTAAGCAAAATAATCTATTTCTAATATTTAAGTATTTCTCTCTTTCTGCGGGCAACAGTTTGTCTTGATTAAATTTTATCGCCAGAAATTTAAGGAATGAAATTTTTTGCATCTCTTTTGCAGGTTCATCCTTATCAACATAGATCAATTCGTCGTAGGCTTCATCGATAACCAGCCAACAATGCCTGTTTTCGGGTTTATTTAAAATTGTTGTAATGCCATCCCAGGTTTTGTAATTAATAACTGTGCCCGTAGGATTGTTTGGATTACATAATAATATTGATCCAATCTTCTGATTGGCTGTTTTGGCTTGCTGCAATGCAGTGTCTAGCGCTTCCGGCGTTAAATGATAATTATCTGCTTGCATAACCGGAATGGGATATAACTTGTTTCTTTTTTCGCCTTTTTGCCCTGCATACAACGTGTAATAGGGAACTGGGGTTGCAATGTAGGCTGCTTGATCTTCACGACGCAAAACATTAAAAATATTATGCAAACCACTTGCCCCACCAATGGTAAAGATGACGTTCTGAGGTTTAATTTTTAAGTTTTCTTTAACTTCATCATCAAATTGCGCACAAAATTGATTTAATCCTTCCGCCATTAATGCTTCGGATTTTTGCCTATCGGGAATAAATATCTGTTTTATTCTACTCAAGGCGGCATGAATTTGCCCCTCGGCGGGCTTATTTCTGCTTAAAGCAATAAATTTTTCTATAGCATTTTCATCTAGCTTATCCAAAGCTTCCAGTTGTTTTGAAACGTTTCTAGCCCTTTCCCAATAATCTTTAGCCCCTATGCACACGTCCAAATTGGCCGGAAAAGTAGGATGGCCCATTCCTGCCAGTATCAGTTTTTCTCCTTTTTCTGTTAAATACTGCGCCCAACGCGCTAAAACGATAATTCCATCAAGTTCGGTTGCATCTGTTCCATCTGGCATCTTTAAAGGCATAGGCGTACTTCCTGAATGGCTGTTTTTCTCAAGGAATTTATTTTTCTACTCTATCATTTTTAAATAAACATTGTAAATGTTGCCCTATGTAACTGATTTTAAGTAAAGTGTCAATTAGGATTTTCACTAGAAATTGTCTTTTTAATTTACAAAAATCAAGATAACTGTATATTTGGCTGGTGTTTTTAACACAAAACATCTTTATTCTGAAAGAGATCTATTATAGATTAAGGACTCATATTTAACATCATCATGAGGACCAGCCTGAATGAATGAGTTGGCGTTATTAAGCCAAAGTCTTATTTACCAAAATATGCCCTTTTATATATTTTGGAAAGACAAAACCTCCACCTATCTAGGCGCGAATGAATACTTTGCGCACTCCGTTGGATTAAAATCTATTCAGGAAATTATCGGAAAAAAAGATATTGACCTACCGTGGGCAGAAGATGCAGAAGCCTTTAGAGAGTCTGATCGCTTTGTGTTGCAGGGCAATAGTATTATCAATGCAAAAGAGCCGCGTTGGCATCCCGAAGGCCAATGCCTGCTGATTATCAATAAAGTTCCTCTAAAAGATAAGAAGAATCGCATTATCGGTGTTTTAGGCATGCTGCAAAAGCTTTCTGCAGAAGGGAAACACATTCTGCCGCAAAAAAATGATCCCATTGTTATTCCTCTGGCCTGTAAAGAGATTTTGTTAAATCTTAGAAAAATATCGGAGATCCCTTTAACGCACCGGGAAGTGGAATGCTTAAGCCTGTTCTTAAGTGGTTATTCGATTAAAGAATCCTCTTACTGTTTAGGAATATCGCATAAAAGCATTGAGGCTTATAGAAAAAGCGTTAAGGATAAAATGGGTGTGCGTCATAAATTTCAGCTTATCGAGTTAATTCAAGCGAAAGGCGCTTTTAATTTATGCTTAACATTGGCAAAACTCATCCAAGAACAGTCGAAAGTGTCTAGAACCACCTATAAATCTGCCTAATTTAGCTTTTCGCATATTCACATAGAAAATAAAGACTTCTGCCCACTCTTAGGATCTAATCATAAAAATTAGGGTATTTCCTAGTATGAAAGGGTCCACCTTCTCTCGTACACTTGAGCCCAAGAAAGCGAGTATTCAAGGAGATAAGGAAATGGCTTGCCGCATATTAGAAGATTATGGAAAAATTACACCCAAAGGTAGGGATGCCACGAAAGCAAAGGGTTTTTGGCCTATTTTACAGGACCTAGAATCCCAATTAATTACCCTTAAAATCGTCCAAACCGAAGCTACCTCCTCTACTTTAGAGGCCGGCATGCGTTCGCTCAGAAACTTTCTAGTTAAAAAACTCAAAAAAAGCCTGGGTTTTCCAACAAGATCTACTCTACCTTTTAGCAATTGTCTTGGCGATACCGCGACCCCCGCTGAAAAGCTAGAGGCGATGAAAACAGAGATTAAGCTTATCAAAAGCTATATGTCTAGCCACGCTAAATTATATAGTGCTGAGAATGATCACACTGATATTTTAAACATCTATTGGCACTCCAAAACAGAGGTCAGCATGACTGAAAAAATAGCCTCTTGTTTAGAGCATTTTAAGAATGAAATATCTAAACTTGAGCAATAAAATCAACTCCGGTTTTTACAGGGTTTTTACAAAAATGGTATTGCCGTAGCAATGCCTCAACGTTTGGTGCTTGCCCTCGAAATTCCATAAACATATCCATAAAATCTTTTGAACCGCCTTGCTCCAGGATAATTGCTAAAAATCGTTGTGCAACTTCTTTATCAAAAATCAATCCTTTTTCTTTAAAAAGATCAAAGCTATCCGCGGATAATACTTCTGACCATAAATAACTATAATAGCCTGCCGCATATCCGCCGGCAAAAATATGCGAAAAGCTATTCTGAAAGCGGTTAAACGCAGGTACATCGATTGCTGCCGTTTTCCTACGCACGTGCTCTACCGTTTCTTGAATATAAACTGCATGCTCTTCTGCAGTTTTCATGTGAATTTCCATATCAAATAATGCAAATTCCAATTGTCGTGCTAAATACAGACCGACTTGAAATACTTTGGATGCCTTTAACTTTTTAACATAGGCTTCCGGTAAAATTTGACCCGTTTGGTAATGTTTAGTGATTAAGTTAAGTGCCTCTTCTTCCCAACACCAATTCTCCATCAGCTGACTCGGAAGCTCAACCGCATCCCAAGGCACACCCTGTAAGCCAGATATGCTGGGATAATCCACGAGGGAAAAAATGCCATGCAAG
Source organism: bacterium (assembly GCA_027364575.1). Classification (GTDB taxonomy): domain Bacteria; phylum Pseudomonadota; class Gammaproteobacteria; order UBA6186; family Azoamicaceae; genus CADEGZ01. Next base: position 2,246 of record DAHXPC010000005.1, on the reverse strand, counting down.
CAATGTCCAAATTCATGAAATAAGGTAACCACTTCATCATGCGTCAGTAAAGCCGGCATCTCTTCTGTGGCCTTAGAAAAATTGGTCACTATGTAGATCATTGGGATCTGTATTTTGCCGTCTAATTGTTTTAATCGATCCCGAGCAGCATTCACCCATGCACCGCCTCTTTTATTGGGGCGAACATAAAGATCAATATAAAATATACCTCTTAATTGATTATTGGCATCATAGGCCTCAAATAAGCGAATGGATCCATGCCATTGATCAAACTCTGCTATTTCTTTTACCACAATTCCATACAAGCGATAAACGATAGCAAATAAACCCGCTAAAACATTCTCGACGGAAAAATATTGTCGCAAGGTTGTTTCACAAACGCCCAATTGAGTTTGACGCATTTTTTCACTTACATAGGCAATATCCCAAACCGCCAGTGCTGCTATGCCACAATCTTCTGCTGCGAAATTTTTAAGTTCAATCATTTCTTGATCAGCCATTTTTTTGGCCTGATTTCTTACATTCTCTAAAAATGCATTAACATCGGTTGCCTTTTTCAGCATTCTGACAGAAAGCGCATAATCCACATAATGATCAAAGCCCAACATATGAGACAATTCTTCACGAATTTGTAAGATCCTAACCATCACTTCACTATTATCCCAGCTAGCGCCTGCGGGAAATTCAGCAGAAGCGCGGGTAACATAAGCCTGGTACACAGTTTCGCGGATCGTTCTATTTTCCAGATACGTCATCACTGCATGGTAAGAAGGGTAATCCAAGGTTAGCAGCCAACCTTCTTCTTGCCTTTCTTTCGCCTGTTCGCGTGCGAACTCGAGTGCACTATCCGGCAACCCTATTAATTGTGTTTTATCGACAATCAATAGCGACCATGCTTGTGTAGCCTCTAATATATTTTGTTCAAATTGGCTTTCTAATTCCGACAACTCTACGCTTAATTGCTTGAAGTGATTTTGCGCATCAGGTGACAAGGCAATCCCCGATAATTTGAAATCTCTTAATGTATTATCGACAATTTTCTGTTGAGCGGCATTTAACTGTACAAATTCTGGGTTTTTAGAAATGGTTAAAACCGCCTGATATAATTTTTCATGTTGCCCACGTTCTGTCTGATATAAAGTAATCGTGGATAATGCCCCTTGGTAAGCCGCATGAAAATCCGTGCTATTCATAACGGAATCTAGATGTGAAACCGTTGCCCATACCTCATTTAATTTGCTATCCATCACTTCTAAAGGCCAAATTAAATTTTCAAAAGTCGGATAGTTGGTCGTACTGAGTATTTCATTTAATGCGTTTTGGTTTTCAGCAATAATCGTATCAATTGCCGGCTGTATATGTTCTGCACGAATATTTTCAAATGGTATAAATTGATAAGAAGAAAGATTGAGCAAAGGGTTTAACATATGGAACTCCATTATTGGTTGGGGGCCAAGTCTTCATTTTTCAAAACGGCAGGAACGTTATTCATTATAATAAAAAATAAAGTCTTGATCCCAAAATTGGGACAAAAAAAAAAGGTTAGCCATAATAAAATGACTAACCTTTTTAGAAGTCGATATACATCGACTGTAAATGGCGCCTGGCGATGTCCTACTTTCACATGGAGAAACCCCACACTATCATTGGCGCTGAGCAGTTTCACTTCCGAGTTCGAGATGGGATCGGGTGGGTCACACTCGCTATTATCACCAAGCATAAACTTTTTAGATGGTACACAACAAAACAAAACTATTTGAGCATTATATGGCCAAGCCTTACGGCCAATTAGTACAGGTTAGCTCAAGGCCTCACAGCCCTTACACACCCTGCCTATCAACGTCGTAGTCTCCAACGGGCCTTTAAAGAGCTTATAGCTCTGGGAGATCTCATCTTGAGGGGGGCTTCCCGCTTAGATGCTTTCAGCGGTTATCCCCTCCGCACTTAGCTACCCGGCAATGCCACTGGCGTGACAACCGGTACACCAGAGGTGCGTCCACTCCGGTCCTCTCGTACTAGGAGCAGCTCCTCTCAAATCTCCAACGCCCACGACAGATAGGGACCGAACTGTCTCACGACGTTCTAAACCCAGCTCGCGTACCACTTTAAATGGCGAACAGCCATACCCTTGGGACCTGCTTCAGCCCCAGGATGTGATGAGCCGACATCGAGGGGCTTAAAGAAAATTCGTTCTAAATATGTATTAAGGGGCTCCCCAGAAATTTGTAGGAAGCCAGGCAAACTTG